>DGFE01000118.1:17774-18960 GCA_002391525.1 Competibacteraceae bacterium UBA3908 | reverse complement strand
GTTCATCTCCAGCAAACCATTGACGATGTGGGTGGTCTCGACTATGCCGAGGCGGCGACCCGCCTGAGCCAGGAAACGTTTGTTTTGCAAGTCGCGCAGCAATCGTTCCTGCGCATCCAGAATCTCTCGCTATTCAACTACATGCGATAACGCGCCGTGCCGTCCGCATCCGAACAGCCTGTCTTTTTCGCCGCCGGTTCGCTGCGCCTGGAGGGCCGGCTGGGTTTGGCGTCCGGCCCGGACGCCGTGGTCATCACCCATCCGCATCCGCTGTACGGCGGCGATCTCGACAATCCGGTGGTGGCGGTGTTGACCACTGCCTACCGGCGACTGGGTTACAGCACGCTGCGCTTCAATTTCCGGGGAGTCGGTGCCAGCGAGGGGCGGTACGCCGCTGGCCAGGGCGAACAGGACGACGTGCGGGCGGCGGCGGCCTATCTGGCCGGGCTGGGCAAGATCGTGACCGATCTGGCCGGCTATTCCTTCGGCGCCTGGATCAACCTGCACCTGCGGTCACCGCTGGCCACGGTTCGCCGGCAACTGCTGGTGGCGCCGCCGGTGGCCTTGCTGGAATTCGACGCGGTCGCCGCGCCGTCCGAGCTGATCGTCGTCGTGGGTGATCGAGACGATTTCGCCCCGCTGGCCACGCTGCGGAAACTGTTGCCGGTCTGGCAAACCGCCGCCCGGTTGCACGTGCTGGCGGGGGCCGATCATTTCTACGGGAACGCGCTGGACCGACTGGCGGCGCGGGTCGAGGCGGCGCTGGCCGCACCTAGATCTTGATCGGAATCACGATCATCTGGATTTCCCGCAGGTGCAGACGGCGCTGCATGGCGATGGCGGTGTGGTTGTGCAGCCACGAGATCAGCCAGCTTTCGTTGTCGAAAATCAGCTTGCTGCCCAGACAAACGGCGTTGGGATAGTCCGCCACGACCTCGACCACCAGCTTTTCCAGTTCCGCCTCCACGTCGGTGCCGTAGGCGGCGCGAGAGGTGGCCGCCATGCCGTGGCTGTGGCAGTAGTTGACGTAGTAGCGCAGCGAATTCTCGATCTGGTATTGCAGCGAACGCAGCGCGCCCTTGCCGCCGTAACTTTCCGCGTCCACTTCGCCGACGCTCAGGAAGATGAAATTCCTGAAATGGCCGGTGAACACCTCGTTGAGCCATTTGAGCGCGTACATGCCCAG
>DGFE01000118.1:836-17455 GCA_002391525.1 Competibacteraceae bacterium UBA3908 | reverse complement strand
AACTGCTGGCGGACTTGCTCGTAGTGGCTCTTGATCGCCACGCACAAACCGATGATCAGACCGGTGGTCAGCAGCGTCAGCCAGCCACCCTCGGTGAATTTCTCCACCACCGTCACCACCAGGATGCCGCCGGCGACCAGAAAGCCGAGCAGCGACAGCAGCAGGCGCGGCTTCCAATTGGCCTCGTCGTAGCGGCTGCTCCACCAGTGCCGGCACAGTCCGAGCAGCGACAGCGAAAACGTGAGGAACACGTTGATGCTGTACAGCACCACCAGCACCGACACGTTGCCGTCGGTCCACAGCAGGATGCCGATGGCGCCCAGCCCCATCAGGAAGATGCCGTTCTGGGTGACCAGCCGGCCCGACAGATTGCGGAACTGGCGCGGCACCCAGGAATCCACCGCCATGTTCGCCAGCATCGAGGGTCCACCCAGGAAGCCGGTGTTGCAGGCGACGAACAGCAGTCCCGCCTCCAGCGCCAGCACCACCGCCAGCAAGGCGTGGCCGATGGCCGGGTCGAACCGCCAGCTGTCGATGATGGCGCCGAAGGTGGCCGCGTTCAGGGTCTGATGGGGCAGGTACTGCACGTTCCAGAGCAGATACAGCAGAATGATGCCGCCGGCGGTGAAGCTGAGCGAGGCGGCCATGTAGAACATCGTGTACTGGCCGGTACGGACCCGCGGTTCGCTCAGCATGTTGACGTTGTTGGAGACCGCTTCCAGGCCGGTGTAGGTGCCGCCGCCCAGCGAATAGGCCCGCAGGAACAGCGATACCGCGAACACCCAACCCATCTGCTGGGTCAGTTGCTCGGTTTCCTTGATGGTGTCCGGGATCAGATGGGGCAGGCCCTCGGCGTGCGCGACGATGCCGTAGACGATCAGGAAAGCGTGGGTGAGTACGAAACCGAGGAAGATCGGCAGCAATACCCTGATCGATTCCTTCATGCCCCGCAGGTTGAGCGCCATCAGGACGACGCCCAGCGCGATTTCGGTCATCAGTTTGTAAGGCTGGGCGGCTGGCGACAGCAGGCTGAACAGCGCATCCACGCCCGCGGCGATGGAGATGGCGATGGTCAGCACGTAATCGACCAGCAGCGCCGCGCCCGAGACCAGGCCGGCGCGCGGCCCCAGCAATTGGGTGGCAACCTTGTAGCCGCCGCCGCCGGATGGGAACAGCTCGATCACCTGGTTGTAGGCCAGGGCGATGATGAACACGGTCAGGAAGGTGGCGGCGGCCAGGTACAGGCCGAGATGGGTGTATTGGCCCAGCGCCAGGAACGCCGCCTCGGGGCCGTAGCAGATGGAGGACAGACCGTCGGCACCGAGGCTGATCCAGGCCAGGAAGGCGACCAGGGCGATGTGGTTCCGGCGGGCTTCCGGGTGGAGCGGGTCGCGGGGTTTGCCGATGACCGCTTCCTCGATTTTATCAACGAACGGCATGGTGGGGTTCTCGTCGCGTTTTTCTTGATGCCCACTTAACTATACTCCACTATCCGCCGACTGTACGCCGGCGACGGTCGCGCGCCTTTCCGGACTGGCCCGATTCGCGAGAGGGGCGAATCCTTATTGTCGAAATCCCTGCCGGACCGCCCACACCGCCGCTTCGACCCGCGAGCCCAGATCGAGCTTGCGCAGCAGGTGCTTGACATGCACTTTCACCGTGCCCTCGGTGATCTTCAACTCGCGGGCGATCAGCTTGTTGCTGTGGCCGGCGGCGATGTGCGAGAGGATTTCCCGTTCCCGCTCGGTCAGTCGGGCGCTGACCGCCGGTCTGGCCGCGGTCTCGTGGCGCAGGGCGTCGGCCAGGATCGCCGCGACCCGCTCGCCAAGCGCCATCCGGCCTTGCGCCGCCGCCCGCAGGCTGTGCAACACGTCCTCCGGCTCCATGTCCTTGAGCAGGTAGCCGTCGGCGCCGGCCCGCAGCGCCTCCACCACATCCTCCTCGCTGTCGGAAACGGTCAGAATGATCACCCGGGCGTCGTGGTCCTCGGCCTTGAGGGTCCTGAGCAGTTCCTGGCCGCTCATGCCGCGCATGTTCAGATCGAGCAGAATCAGGTCCGGCCGCAGTTGGCGGGCCAGTGCCAATCCTTGCTGGCCATCGCCAGCCTCGCCGACCAGCCGCAGGGAGTTTTCCATGGCGATGAGTTGCACGATGCCCTTGCGCATCAGGGGGTGATCGTCGATGACCAGGATGGTCTGCGCGTCGTCAGGCATATCGCGCCTCCCGCCCGAGTCCGGGCGGGGTCGTCCGACAGGCGGCGGGCATGAAGCGCAATTGCACCCGCAGGCCACCGGCGGGCGAGGATTGCAGGTGCAGGGCGCCGCCCAGATGGTGGGCCCGTTCGCGCATGATGTTGAGACCGAAATGGTTGTCGCGCGCCGGGTTGGCTGGCAGGCCGATGCCGTCGTCGCCGATGTCGATGACCGCCTCGCCGTCGTCGAGACCATGCAGCCGAACCAGAATGCGGCTGGCGCGGGCGTGCTTCACGGCGTTGTGCAGCGCTTCGCGGACGATCTGCATGACGTGAATCTGTTCGTTGGGGCCGAGTGCGCACCGCCAGCCGGCGCAGTCCAGTTCGATAGGCAGTTGGCCGCGGTGGCTGAATTCCCGCACGACTTCGGCCAGGCTGTCTTCCAGCCGCAGATGGTCCATTTTCAAACGGAAGGCGCCGATCAGCTCGCGCAGTTGGCGATAGGCGTTGTTCAGCCCCTCGCGCAGCTCGACGACGATGCCGCGCGCCTCCGGTGCGGTTTCCACCCCGCCCAACAGCAGGTGCAGGCGGCTGATCTGGATCTTGAGATAGGACAGCGCTTGCGCGAGCGAATCGTGCAACTCGCGGGCGATGGCGTTGCGTTCTTCCAGCAACGCCAGCCGCCGCCGGTGCTCGGTCTGTTCGGTGGCCCGCAGGGCGGCGGCGATGTGGCGGGCTACCGCTTCCAGTAGCGGCAGTTGCCAGGCGGCGACCGATTCCAGACCGGGATTGCGGACCATCAGAACGCCGAACCACTGCTCCTGGTCCTTGACCGGGATCGAGAAGACCTCGTTGCCGCCATCCAGCGCATGGGTGGCGCCGTCGCCCAGGCAGGCGTCGCAGTCGGGCCGGGTGCAGAATGGGGGGACGGCCGTCGAGCGCGGTCGGGCCGAGAAGACGTGGGTGGCCTGATGCGTGTCGGGATGAATCAGGCACAGCGTGACCGATCCCATGCCGGTCAGCTTTTCGATTTCCGCCATCAGCGCCCGGTAGGTCGCTTCGTCCGGCGTCGCCTCGCCGAGGGTTCTGGCCGTGTGATACAGCAGCTCCAGCGAGCGGTTGCTGATCCGCAGCGCCTGCGTTTGCTGTTCGACCCGCGCTTCGAGATCGGCGTACATCGTCGACAGATCGGCCGCCATCAGGTTGAAAGCCTGCCCCAGCACGCCCAATTCGTCGCTGCCGACGTGGCTGGCGCGCGCCGACAGATCGCCGGTCCCGACCTTGCGCGCCAGTTCCACCAGATCGCGCAACGGTGCCACCACGCTGGTATGCAGTTGGTACATCGCGGCGAAGATCAACACCAGGATCAGGAACAGGGCGATGCCCTGCGCCAGCCGCAACAGCAGAATCTTGGCCTCGGTATTCTGTTCCAACAGCTTGACGAAGGCGTCCAGCCTGGCGACGAAATCGTCGACCTGGCTCAGATAGGTGGTGGACGAAGGGTCGCCCGCCGCGGACGCTTGCAGAACCGGTTTCAGGGTGTCGCCCCAGAACGATTCGATCATTCGGAGCGTCTGGTTGCGCAGGTCGCCTTCCGCCGGCGTGATCGCGCCGGTCCGCCGCAACTCGTTCAGCCGGCGCTCGAAATCATCGATTTCGCGAACCGCTTCGGGATAGGGGCGGACCGCATGACGGTCGGGTGGCTGCAGGCGGGTGGCGATGCGGTAGGACTGCATGCGCAGCGAACCGGCCAGATTGATCGCGGTGGCGTCGCCCTTGCTGGATTCGGCGATGAACACCGAGCTGATCATGCTCAGCAGCGCCAGCAGCACGATGCCGCTCATGATCAGGCCGCTGCGAAAGATGATGGAATCGTTGCTTTCCACGGCAGGGCGCTCCCCACACGGCCACGAGTTGGACGAGTAGGAAGTTTACCCTAATCCGCAAGCCGGGGCCGCCGTGAGTTTAGACGGATAACCGCGAACCGGCGACGGCGCGTGACGGTCGCCAATTCCGGCCCGCTGCCCGATGCTGCGATAGCGCCGCGCTGGAAGCGGTCGAACGCCCGCGTCCGGCCCGTCGCCGTAATCTCACTGGAGGGTGGTCCGCAAACGGCGAACGGCCGCCAGCCATTCGCGGGCCAGCCGTTGCCGTTCCTGCCGGGGCCGCGCCTGGGCGGTCGCGATGAAATAGGCGCGCATGGCTTCGAGGGCGGCTCGGGTTTGCGCTTGGGAATCGGTAGCGGGGAGAGGATGAATCATGGTTGTTTACCTCGCCGAGAACGTGAACTGGAGACGGGTTATCCGGGACCGCGAGAGCCATTCGCGGGATTTCAGGGTTCCTTGCCCGGGCGCGCCAGAAAATCGCGGATGAACCGCCGCACTTCCCGCGAAGCCGTGGTGTCCTGCTCTTGGCAGGCTTCGATGAAGGCATCGCGCAACTCCGCCTCGATCCGAACCACCAGCTTCGCGTCGCCGTCCTTGTCGGATTTTTGTTTTTTGCTTTTGCCCATCGGGAAAAACCGATTTTGTATATACGGAGACAATACATAGTATAGATTGGTTCGCTTGTCAAACCGCTGGCTGGCGAATTTCCGTTGCCTCCCGTTCTGTCGAGGCCGTAAACTTCCGCCGCCTTGGCAAGGGTGGCGAAGGGCGCGAAGTCGTGCGCGACGCGGTTCCTGGCGACGCCACCTGGTCTACCGGGTCCAGTCGTTTCCACCGTGGCCGGTTGCCGGTCCATGGCGGGCAACGAACTTCGACTGCCGTCAGGATCGACTTCCAGAGCCAGCTTCCTCCCACATGACTGTCGCCGCGCCGCACTCGTCCGACCGGAATCCCGGCTATGCATGGGTGGCGCTGCCGCCGCTGACGGGCTTTGTCGCCCTGATCTGGGGATTGTTGCATCATCCGTTGCCCTGGCGCGGCGGTTGGGCGTGGGCGCCCAGCCTCGGTGTGGAATTCGCCCTTCACATCGACGGGCTGTCCGCCCAGTTTCTCGTCCTGATCACCGGCATCGGCGCCCTGGTGTTCGTGTACGCCAGCGATTACCTGGCCCACGAACCGGCGCGAGGCCGGCTTTTCCTGATTCTGACCGTGTTCATGCTGGCGATGGCGGGTGCGGTCGGCGCCGACCATCTGCTGGTGCTGTTCGTGTTCTGGGAACTCACCAGCCTCACGTCTTTCCTGCTGGTGGGGTTCCACCACGACGATGAACAGGCGCGCGCCTCGGCCCGGCAGGCGCTGTTGGTGACCATGGGCGGCGGTTTGGCCCTGCTGGCGGCCATTCTCCTGCTGGCGGCCATGGCCCGGAGCTACTCGCTGCGGACCATCATCGCCCAGGGTCCCGTGCTGGTCGACGATCCACGCCTGCCCGCCGCGCTGATCCTGCTGTTCATCGGTTGCTTCACCAAATCCGCCCAGTTTCCGTTTCATTTCTGGCTGCCCAACGCCATGACCGCGCCAACGCCGGTGAGCGCCTATCTGCACTCCGCGACCATGGTGAATCTGGGCGTGTATCTGCTGGCCCGGCTGGACCCGGCTTTCAACGATTTGTTCCTGTGGGAAGCCGCGTTGCTGGGTTTCGGCACGCTTACGGCGGTATGGGGCGCGGTGCAGGCGCTCCGGGAGCGCGATCTCAAACGCATTCTGGCCTGGTCGACGGTGTCGGCTCTGGGCACCCTCACGCTGTTGATCGGTCTCTCCAATCCGGGCGCGGGCCTGGCGGTGGCGGCGTTTCTGTTCGCCCATGCGCTCTACAAGGCGCCGCTGTTTTTCGTGGCCGGCAACATCGATCATGCCACCGGCACCCGCCTGATCGACCGGCTCATGGGCTTGTGGCGGGCCATGCCCTGGACCGCGGCGGCGGCGGTGCTGGCCGGTCTGTCCATGGCCGGCCTGCCGCTGTCGTTCGGCTTCGTCGCCAAGGATTTGATTACCACCGCCAAGGCCGATGCCGACGTGCTGGCCCTGGTGGGCTACGCCACGCTGTTTGTCAATGGGGTTGCCGCGGCGGTGGCGGGCGTGGCGACCATCCGCATCTTCGGCGGTCCGCCGGAATGGCCCAAGGGGCATGTTCGCGAGGTGTCCTGGCGGATGACGCTGCCGCCGCTGCTGATCGCCCTGGTAGGGATCGAGTTCGAATTCCTGCCCAACATCGCCGACCCGCTGCTGGCCGAAGCGGCACTGGCGATCTCGCCCGCGCTGGGCACGGTGGACGTGGCGGCGTCCTATCAATTCGGCACGGTGCTCACCGCCACCGAGATTACCCTGCTGGTCGGGCTGGTGCTGTTCCTGCTCTGGGATCGGGTGCACGATCTGCTGCAACGGGTGTACTGGCTGGATCATCTCGGGCCGGCCGCTTGCTACGAGCGAACGCTCAACGGGGTGATCCACCTTGCGGCCTGGCAGACGCGGGCCTTGCAGCACGGGCGGCTGGCCGGTTATCTGCGCCTGAGCATCGTCGGTCTGCTGGCGTTGGCGACGGGCGCCGCCCTGGCGACGGGCATGAGCGACTTCATCGGCGCCAGCGGAGCGCTGTTCCGGGAATGGCCGGCGCAGGGCTGGGCGTGGCTGGTGGCGGTAGTGCTGATCGTCGCCGGGGCAGGGGCCAGCGTGGTCCTGCGCAACCGCATGGCGCTGCTGATGGCCAGCGGTCTGGTCGGTTACGGCAGCGCCGTGCTGTTCCTGTTCACCGGCGCGCCGGACCTGGCCTTCACCCAGTTCGCGGTGGAAACCGCGCTGGTGGTGGTGGCCGCCGCCCTGCTGCCGCGCTACGGCGTGCCGCCGGTCGTGACGGGCGAGCCGCGCGTCGGCAACGCCCTGTTGGCCCTGGCGTGCGGCGCTGGAACCTTCGCCCTGCTGCTGCAGCTGTTCGCCTTGCCCCCGGATTCGACCCTGGCCGACTGGTTCGGCGCGGCCAGCCTGCCGCAGGCTCATGGCCGTAACGTGGTCAACGTCATCATCGTCGATTTCCGCGCTCTGGACACCCTGGGAGAAATCACCGTAGTGATCTTTTCGCTCATCGCCGCGCTGCCGTTGCTCGGCGCGCTGGCCCGTCGGTCGGACCGGCCATGATGAATCCGCGCGCCCTGGTCCTGGAACGGGCCACGCGCCCGCTGTACTGGGTCATTCTGACGGCCGCGATCTGGATTCTGCTGCGCGGCCACAACGAACCGGGTGGCGGTTTCATCGGTGGGCTGGTCGCGCTGGCCGCCACCGCCGCTTACGCCATCGTCTTCGGCGTGGCGGCGGCGCGGCGGTTGTTGCCGTGCGCGCCGTTGCCGCTGGCGGTGCTGGGTGTGCTGCTGGCCCTGGCCAGCGGCCTGCCGGCGGTCGCGCTGGGACGACCCTATCTGACCCATCTCTGGTTCGCGCTGCCGCTGGGGTTCGCCGAACCGAAGCTGTCCACGGTTCTGCTGTTCGACGCCGGCGTGTTCGGCGCGGTCTGGGGCGCGCTGGCCGGCTACGTGCTCGTCCTGTTGCGGGATGCCGAGTCCGCGCCGGTGGAGGAAACGTCGTGAGTCTGCTGCTGGCCCTGACCATCGCCTTCACCGTGACCACCGGGGTCTATCTGACTCTGTCGCGCGATCTGTTCCGTTGCATCGTGGGGTTGGCGGTGCTGAGCAGCGCGGTCAATCTGATCGTGTTCGCGGCGGGCCGCTTCGGGCCGCTGCAGCCGCCCATCGTCGCGGCGGATGCCGGGCGTCTGGCGGCCATGGCGGCCAACCCGCTGCCCCAGGCCCTGGTGCTGACGGCCATCGTGATCGGTTTTGCCCTGCTGTGCTTCGCCCTGGCGCTGGGCGCGCGGCTTTGGACCCAGGGCGGCGGCGATACCGATCACCTGCGCCAGGCCGAACCGCCGCCGCACGATCCCGTAAAGCCGCCGGTGCTGGACTGACCGATGCTGGCGCTCTGCCCGCTGCTGACCCCTCTGGTCACCGCCCTGCTGACGGCGCTGTTGTATCGCCGTGAAAACGCGCGGCGGACAGTCAGCCTGGTCGGCGCGCTGCTGTTTCTGCTGGGCGCCGTCGCGCTCGTGGTCGAGGTGGACCGGGTGGACCGAATCGCGGTGGCGCTGGGCGGTTGGCCGCTGCCTTATGCCATCGAGTTCGCCGCCGACCGCCTGAGCGCGCTCATGGTCCTGATCACCGCTGTGCTGGGCGTGGCCGTGTTGCTGTACCAGGCCGGCGCTGCCGATCCCGCGCCCGAAACCCCGATCCTGCATCCCCTGATCCACGGTCTGCTGGCGGCGGTGGGCGCGGCCTTCGTCACGGCGGATCTGTTCAACCTGTACGTCTGGTTCGAGCTGATGCTGATCGCCGCCCTGGGGTTGCTCGCCCACGGCGGCGAACCGCGCCAGTTGGACGCCGCCTTCAAGTATCTGGCGCTGAATCTGGTGGGCACCCTGCTGTTTCTGGCGGCGGTCGGGCTCATTTACGGCGCCACCGGCCAGCTCAACTTCAGCGCCCTGACCCAAGCCGCCCAGCGACCGGAACTGGCGGCGGCCTTGCCGGTTTACGTGGCGTTGCTGGCGCTGGCTTTTCTGCTCAAGGCCGGCGCGTTTCCGCTGTTCGCCTGGTTGCCGGCCAGCTACCACACCCTGCCGGCGCCGGTGCTGGCCCTGATGGGCGGATTGCTGACCAAGGTCGGAATTTACGCCCTGCTGCGCGTGCTGGGGCAGGTGTTCGGCGCTTCGCCGCCGCTGTTTTACGAATCATTGGGCTGGATCGCATTGCTGACCATGGTCACCGGCGTGCTGGGGGCGGCCTACCACTGGGATTTGCGCCGCATCCTGGCCTTCCACATCGTCAGTCAGATCGGCTACCTGTTGCTGGGCGTCGCGCTGGCCAGCCCGGCGGGGACGGCGGGCACCCTGTTCTTCACCCTGCACAACATTCTGGCCAAGGCCAACCTGTTTCTGATCGCCGGCCTGATCCAGGTATTGGCCGGCCATTACGATCTGCGCCGGATCGGCGGCCTCTATCGGGCGCGGCCCGGACTCGCCGTCCTGTTTCTGATCGCCGCGTTCTCCCTGGTGGGCGCGCCGCCGTCGTCCGGGTTCTGGGGCAAGTTGCTGCTGGTGCGGGAGACCTTCGCTCAGGAACGCTATGTCTGGGGTGGCGTCGCGCTGGCGGTGAGCCTGCTGACGCTGTATTCCATGGCCAAAATCTGGCTGGAGGCGTTCTGGAAACCTCATCCCGAAAATCGGGACCTCGCTCCGGTCGCGGGGCTGGCGCCCGCCTGGCTGGCGGTGCTGCTGCTGGCGTTCCTCACCCTGGCCATGGGCCTGATGCCGGAACCTCTGGTCCGCTATGTCGAGTCCGCCGCCGCTGCCCTGGAGAGGACGGCGCCATGAGCAAGCTCCGCGCGTTCGCGCTGTTGGTGCTACGGTTTCTGATCGAGGCGGCGCTGTCCGGCCTGACTACGGCCCGGCTGATTCTGGTCGGGGGACGGGAGTTGCAACCGGGATTCGCGCGTATGAGCTACGCTGGATTGAGCGAGACGGGCGCCGTCGTGTTGGGCGTATTGGTGACCCTGACGCCCGGTACCACGACGGTGGACATCGACCCGGTACGCCGGGAACTCCTGCTGCATCTGCTGGACGCCACCCAGGCCGAGGACGCCATCGCGGCCATCCGGCGGGCGTTCGAACCGCAGGTGCGCGTCCTGTTCGGGGAAAAACGATGACTCCGCTGTATGGATGCGTGCTGCTGGCCGGATTGGCCGCCCTGCTGGGTTGCTACCGCTTGCTGCGAGGTCCCGGCCAGGCCGACCGGGTGGTGGCGCTGGACGTACTGTTCGCCGTGGCGGTGATGCTCTGCGTCTGCGCCGCCTTGATCACGGGGCGCACGGCGTTTCTGGACATCGCCCTGGGGCTGGCGCTGACGGGCTTCGTCGGCACCCTGGCCTGGGCGCGCCTGATCGACCGGCGCCATGCCCGCGCACGGAGGGAGGAATGAAGACGCTGGGTCTCGCCTTGTGCCTGTTGGGCGCCGTTCTTCTGCTGATCGCCGCCTGGGGGGTGGTGCGTTTGCCGGATGCGCTGTCCCGCCAGCACGCCGCCACCAAGGCCGGCACCCTGGCGCTGACCGTGTTCGCCGTGGGCGCTGGATTGCTGATGTCCGAGTGGGCCTGGATCGGGCGGCTGCTCGTGCTGGTGGCGCTGCTGCTGTTGACGCTGCCGCTCGCTTCCCATGCCCTGGCGCGGGCGGCGGTGCGTGAAATGGAGACGGCGAGTGGTGAAAACGCGGCTGGGCATTGATGCGGTGTTCAAGCCTGGGTCCGGGGCCGGTGCGCTCTGGAGCGGGCCATGGCGGCGGATGGCGATTTCCTCGCCGCCGCCACCGGGCGGGCGGTGCGCGCCTTTCCGGCGGGCCGCCACGGGGTCGGGGCGCTTTCGCCGCGCCCTCCGACCGTCACTCAATTCATTGGGAAACAAAAAATATGTGGCTACTCGTTTTATTGGTGTTTTCCATCGTCTTCATCGTGCTCGCCACCACCAGGCTGAAGCTGCACCCGTTCCTGGCGTTGCTGATCACCGCTTTCGGTTTTGGCATCTTGTCCGGGATGCCGTTGCCGGAGGTGGTGAAATCGGTCAACGAGGGATTTGGCGGCACCATCGGTTATATCGGCATCGTGATTCTGGCCGGTTCGATCATCGGCACGTTTCTGGAGAAATCCGGCGGCGCCTACCGGCTGGCGACCGGCACGCTCAAGCTGACCGGCGAGAAAAACGTGCCGCTGGCGATGGGTTGCGTCGGTTACGTCGTCTCCATCCCGGTGTTCTGCGATTCCGGTTTCGTGTTGCTGGCGCCGCTGATGAAGGCGCTGGCGCGCAAGGCCGGCATCACCCTGGCGGCCAGCGCCATCGCCCTGAGTCTGGGGCTGTACGCTACCCATACCATGGTGCCGCCCACGCCGGGACCGGTGGCGGCGGCGGGCATCATCGGCGCCGATCTGGGGCTGACGATCCTGTGGGGGCTGTTGGTTGCCCTGTTCGCGCTGGCCGCCGGCTGGCTGTTCGCCACCCGGGTGGCCGCGCGGGTTCACATCGCCGCCGACGGGGACGGCGGACCGGAACTCTCGCTGACGGACAGTCCCTCGGTGATCAAGTCGCTGCTGCCCATCGTGTTGCCCATCGTGCTGATCGTGCTGCGTTCCATCGCCGAATTGCCCGACAAACCGCTGGGCGCGGGTCCCGCCGTCGCGTTGCTGGGTTTTCTGGGGCAGCCGGTGGTGGCGTTGCTGATCGGCGTGGCGCTGGCGGTGTTGCTGCCCAGGAAGCTGGATCGAGCGATGCTGTCCAGCAGCGGCTGGGTCGGCGAAGCCATCGTGGCGGCGGCCACCATCATCATCATCACCGGCGCGGGCGGCGCGTTCGGCAAGGTGCTGCAGAATTCCGGCATCGCCAAGATCATCGGCGACAACCTGACGGGCAGCTCGCTGGGTATCCTGCTGCCGTTCGTCATCGCCGCCGGCATCAAGACCGCGCAGGGTTCGTCCACGGTGGCGATCATCACCACGGCCAGTCTGGTGGCGCCGCTGCTGGCGTCGCTGGGGCTGGACGGCGACACCGCCAGGGCGCTGGTGGTGGTGGCCATCGGCGCGGGGAGCATGGTGGTTTCGCACGCCAACGACAGCTTCTTCTGGGTGGTGACCCAATTCTCCAACATGGACGTGCAAACCGGCTACCGGCTGCAAACCGTGGGTACGCTGGTGCAGGGCGTGGCGGCGGCGGTCACGGTTTACGTGCTCAGCCTCATCGTGCTCTGAGCCTGCATAAGTAGGGGCAGGGTGGGCATTGCCCACCCTGCATATGGCTGTGCTGCGCAGGTCCTGATTATAAAACCCCAAATCGCCGCCCGCGGCCCGGCGGGGCGCACCTCCAGGCGGAAAAAAGCCGCGCTCCGTTCGGGCGCGGCAAGGTTGGGCCTACCACAACTTCATGTCTCATTTTTCATCAATTAAGTGACATTTTATCCTATAAAAAATACTAATTCAATAGACTACACGATAAACTATACAAATAAGCCTATAATGTATTTATTTTAATATATTCAGCTTGATCCCGCTGCGTCAGCCTTCCGGCATCCGCAGGCCCAACCGCTCCAGAATTCCATCGCACTCGTCCAGGCTGGCGAAACCGATTTCGATACGGCCACGGCCACGGGCGACGTCGTAGCGCAGCCGGACCGGCGCGGCCAGCCGTTCCCGCAATCGTTCCTCCAGCCGGATCAGATCGGGATCGCGCGGCACGGGCCGGCGGGACAAGGGGGTGGCCGCCAGCAGCGCCCGGCGGCGTTCCAACTCGCGCACGCTCCAGCCGGCGCCCGCCGCCTGTTCCGCCAGCCGGATCTGCGTCGCGCGCGGCAGGCCGAGCAGCGTTTTGCCGTGGCCCGCTTCCAGTTGCCCGTTTTCGATGAGGTTTTGCACCGCCGGCTCCAGGCTCAGCAAGCCCAACGCCTTGCTGATCGCCGGCTGCGAGAGGCCCAGCAGTTCCGCCAGCTGCTCCTGGGTCAGGCCGAATTCCTCGCGCAGCCGCCGCAGCGCCCGTCCTTCCTCGATAGGGTTCAGCTCGCGGCGCAACAGATTTTCCACCAGCCCGATAGCCGCGGCGGTGCGGTCGTCCGCTTCCCGGATCACCGCCGGCACGGTGGTCAGGCCGGCCTGTCGCGCCGCCCGCCAGCGCATGTGTCCGGCCAGAATTTCGTAGCTGCCGTCCGCCAGCGGTCTGACCACCAGCGGTTCGATCACGCCAAACTGGCGGATGCTGTGTTCCAGTTCGGCCAGATACGCCTCGTCGGTCCGTTGCCGCGGCTGGTAGCGGCCCGCGACGAGCCGGTCGAGTTCCAGTAGCCGGGTGGCGCTCTCGTCGCCGTCGCTCGGCAGCAGGCTGCCGTCGAAGCTGTGACCGCCGGCGCCGATCCAGTCGCCCAGACTCTTCAACGACTTGCGACGACTCATACCACCACCCTCGTCCGGTCGACCTCGGCGGCCTCAATGTCGCTGAGGATTTCCTGCTGCCAGAGCTGGCGTACTCCCAGCAGAATTTCGTTGTTGACCCCGTCCAGCATCATGATCGCCCGATTGTAGGTGTCGCGGGAACCGCGCGGCTGATCGATTTCGTAGATGCTGACCTGGTCGCTGGCGGATTTCTGCAACTCCTTGGTCAGGCCCATGCGGTTGCTGAGCAGCAATTCGCCATAAGCCCCGTTGATGACGGCGATGTTATTGAGAGTCTCGGTGCTGGCGTCCACCTTGGTCAGCAGGATGCTGAGCCGCTGCACGTTGATCTCCCGCTCGTACAGCGCGCAAAGCTGCTCCAGGATGCGGAAGTACTGCACGCTGGAGGAAATGTCGTACATGTGCGGGACGATGGGCATGACGATCAGGTTGGCGGCGGCGATGGCGTTCAGCGACAGCATGCCCAGCGACGGCGGGGTGTCCACCACGATGAGGTCGTAGCGGTCCTCGATTTCCTTCAGCGCCCGATGCAGCCGCACCGGCGGCGGCCCCAGGATTTCGTTTTGACGCTCTTCCGGTTGCGACAGCCGCCAGTCGGAGTATTGCAGGGCCAGCCGCGCCGGAATCAGGTCCAGATTTTCCCAGTGCGTAGATCTGACCGCCTGGGCGATCAGCGACGCAGCCTCGGTCAATGCCGAGAACAGGTCGTCGCCGTCGCCGAGATCGAGGTCGGGGATGAAGCCGAACGCGCCGGTGACGGTGGCCTGTGGATCGGCGTCGACCAGCAGGACCCGGTAACCTTCGCGCGCCAGATATTGGGCGAAATGCAGCGACATGGTGGTTTTCGCCACCCCGCCCTTGAGGTTCGAGAACACCACCCGCACGCAGCGGGCGCCGACAGGTCGGCCCGGTCGCTTGCCGATGGCCACGCGAATGCGGTTGACTTCGTTGTAGTTGTACACCCGCCGCTGGATCGAGCCCGCCTCCACCAGTCGCGGCTCGGGCAGGTCGCCGCGCGTTTCCAGATTGCGGATGTGATTGGCGGTGCAACCGGCCAGTTGCGCCGCCCGTTCGATGCCGAACTCGGGCAGGGTCTTGACGGTGTGCCGCGCCTCCAGCGCGTCGAGCAGACGCTGCTGCATCTGACCGCCGCGTTCCGCCGCGTTGCGGCACAGGGTCCGAAAATTGAATCGCATCGCTTGCATGGGTCCGGCTCCGACGGAAAGTTGATCCGTTGCTGACTTTATCGCATTCAAGCCAAATTCAGGCTTACTATTCTTATAGCTCATAATCAGGCCGGGAATGGCCTTTCGGATTGTTTCGCGCCAAATCCGGCTGGACGAGACAGGGATTTATCTCCAGCCGATATTCAGCTAACGTTAACAAGACATTTCACAACATGGCCGCCAGTTGACCACGGCGCAGTCCGGTGGCCGGCGAAAATATCGGCAACAAAGAAGGCTCAAGGGCCTGGAGGTTGAAATGATGAAACTGACGAAACTGACGAAAACGGTCATGGCGGTGGGTGCGCTGGTGCTGATCGGTCAGGCGCCGTTGGCGACCGCCGAGATCACCCAGCCCGAGAAAGGCGTCAGGTGCGACTCGGAAAAGCAGGCTTGTCGCGACCGGGATGGTCTGAGCGTGGAGCTGACCCGCAAGTATTACGGTGATCGGGCTGCCCAGCGGGTGCAACGGCATCTGCAAGGCGGCGGTGGCGGCCAGGCGGGCGGTGGCGGTGGCGGCCAGGCGGGCGGCGGCGGTGGCCGGCCAAATAGCGGTGGCCAGGGTGGTGGCCGGCCAAATAGCGGTGGCCAGGCAGGCGGCGGTGGCGGCGGCGCGCAAGGCGACGCCTTTTCACCAGCGGCCGGGGTGACATGTGTCCGCTCGGCGCAGGTCTGCTACTCCGCCGGCATGCCGCATCCGTTCTATACCGCCAAATACTTCGGTCCGGGCGCCGCGAGTCGCATCAGCCAGTAACGCCGTGCGGGAATACTCCTCTCTCGCCGGGAGAGGAGTTGGGGATGAAAAGCGGTAGTACCCCGCTGGTTGGTGGCGATTCGCCGGTCGGCGGATGCGAAAACGAGGGGAGCGATCCATGGGCGGCTGGGGCTGTCCGCACGAATTCAACGGCGTCTGCCAGCATGTCAAGGAACGGGCCTGCGATCCGGGCATGAAGGGCTGCGTGCTGGCGGGTCGCTTCCGTTTCAGCAACGAGGCAAAAAACCGGCCGCCGCGCCCGGCGCGACGCGGCGACGGTGGTCGGATCGGTTCGGGCCGCAAGGGCGGCAAGTGATCAAACGTAGCCGACGGCTCCAACTTTCCCACGCCACTTGTTGACCGCGAAGATCGGCGGATCAGCGACGTAATCCCGCAGGGTCGGATACTTCCGCCCGACAGTGCGCGGTTTGGCGGCGTTGAATACGCTCAGCGGATTCTCTTGGCCAGCCACCGCGCCGTCGGCCACCCGCCCGGCGCGGCGAACAACAGCGCGATCAGCCCCAGGCAAGCGCTGCCCGCGGTCGCGGTGGATGGTTCCGGTTCATGATTCCCCCTTGGGCGATGCACTGATGCGGTCGGCGCGGACCAGCCCAGTTTAGGTATGGCGGCTTCGCCGCGCATACTATAGCATCGACTGGCCCCGACTCAGGGACGGACGCCGACCGCGACCGAGGTGAAACCATGCGCGAACAACCACCGACCCGGCATCGCCCGACTCTTTATCTGGTTTACGCTACGCCGTTGGCCGACGGCCGAACCGTCAAGGACACGGTGGCGGCCAGGGACGAGGACGAGGCCTACCAGAAAGCGCGGGAACTGTACCCGCGCGACCGCTTCGCCGTGACGGTTTACCTGCAATCGGCGGACGACGACTGAAGAGGAAGGTGGCGGTTGCCGGTCGCGACGGTGCAGGCCCTGTCCGCTCGAAGTAATTTTTGGCGATATCGAGTTGTTTCAGGGGCATCGCCATTTCCCATTCCGAAGCTCAAGAACCCGAATCATGCGATTCACCCATCACCTCGTAAGCCGGCGCGTGCGGGTTGTCGGTGGTTTGTTGGCCGCCGTATTGGCTGCGGGTTGCGCCAGCGAGCCGCCCAAACCCAAACCCTCCAGGCCGCCGGTGGCCATGCTGCCGCCCTCCGGCGCACTGAGCGAAAAAGCCAAACAGGAGCAGCGCCAAGCCATTCTCAAGGTCCGTGACCAGACCCTGAATCAGCTCTACAAGCTGAAGCCGCTGACCAGAACCGAGATCGAGCAGGCCGCCGGTTATGGCGTGTTCGAAGTCAATGGCTTGAACGCCGTGCTGGTGGACGCGCACGGACGCGGCGTCGTCCTGGAGCGAGGCGGTCGGGCCACCTACATGAAGCTGGCCCGGACCGACATCGGTCCGGGCACCACGGTGAAACCGTACTGGCAGGTGCTGGTGTTTCGCGATCCGCGACAACTGAGCCTGTTCGTCGCAGCCA
>DGFE01000118.1:0-571 GCA_002391525.1 Competibacteraceae bacterium UBA3908 | reverse complement strand
CCCGTTATTTTCGGGACCCCGATCTGAACTAGCCGCCGGCTTGGGTTTAACGCAACAGCGCCAGGAACATCCCCGCCGCCACCGCCGAACCGATCACGCCGGCCACGTTGGGTCCCATGGCCGCCATCAAGGGATTGACCCGACCCTCGGTGTGCTCGGAGACGAACTTCTGCACCACCCGCGCGGACATCGGCACCGCCGACACCCCAGCCGCGCCGATGCAGGGGTTGATGCGCTTGCCTTCCGGCAGGAACAGGTTGAGCAGCTTGGCGAACAGAATTCCACCCGCCGTGCTGAACGCGAAGGCCACTGCGCCCAGCACCAGGATGAACAGGGTCTGCGGGCTCAGGAAGGTATCGCCCTGCATGGTCGCGCCGACCACCAGCCCCAGGAACAGGGTGACGATGTTGATCAGCGCGTGGCCGGCGGTCTGGCTCAGCCGGTCGGTGACCCCGGATTCCCGCAGCAGATTGCCGAACATCAACATGCCGACCAGCGGCGCGCAGGAAGGGATGGCCAGCGCGGTCAGCACGGTGATGAAGATCGGAAAGATGATGACCGCCGTCTGGGA
>DGFE01000139.1:2773-2927 GCA_002391525.1 Competibacteraceae bacterium UBA3908 | reverse complement strand
AGATGTGTATAAGAGACAGAAACGATTTTCGGTTAAATCGGCAGCGCGATCCATGGAGCGAAGCCTTGATTAACACGATGATCTTGGGTTTGGCCGCGCCGTTGCGGGGCGAAGGTTTGTTTCCCTGCCACGATATTGGCCCCCGGCAGCGCGC
>DGFE01000139.1:0-2509 GCA_002391525.1 Competibacteraceae bacterium UBA3908 | reverse complement strand
GATATTGGCCCCCGGCAGCGCGCGCCGCGATTGGCGCTGGTGGCGGACATCCAGGGCAATGAACTGAACGGTATGTTCGTACTGTCGCGCCTGGCGACGTTTCTGCGCAGTATCGGTGTGGGCGAACGACGCGGTTTGCGGCTGCGCGAGCGAGTCGTGCTGATCCCGACGACCAATACCCTGGATGCCCGAGACACCGGCGCCAGGCGGCTCGCGGTCGCCCGCGCGCGCGCTGAGACCGGCTGCCGTCGCGCGACGGAGGACACTGTGATCGAAGCGGTGATGGCGATGACCCGGGCCGCGTACTACCGGGTGGATATTCACCCGACCAGCTTCGATGTCGAGGAAATGCCGCAGGTGCGCCTGTACGCCCCCAATGACGACGAACGGGCTACTGCTTGTCTGTTCGGTTTGCCGGCGGTCATCGAGCGGCCAATCGAGGGAGCCGAGCCCAGCCTGGTGCGCGCCTGGCGGCGGCGGGGCGGCGAGAATTTTGTGATCCATGCGGGACAGGCGGGCAGCTTGCAGACCCGGCATTGCGAGACGCTGTTCCGGGCGTTGGTGGCGTTTCTCGACCGCACCGGGATCGTCGGCGGCCTGAATCCGACCGAGGAGGAAGAGGAATTGCGTTATTTTGGCCTGCGACAGGTGTTTGTCGTCATGGCCCAACAATCGGGCATCTTTTCTTCACGGCTGGATGTCGGTCGTTGGATCCGAGTGGGCGAGGAACTGGGCCAGATTTACGACAGTTTTTCCGGTGGTGTGCGGGCGCGGGTGGTGGCGCCGGTGGCGGGGCTGCTGGCCAGTCTGCGTCGGCAGCCGCTACTGTACAAAGGGGATCTGGTGGCGCGGATTCTGATACCCGACAATGCGGCGGGGCGCGAACCGATGGTGGCGTGGGGTGCGACATGACCGATGGAGTGGATGGAAAGTATGCGGATGCCCGGCGACGCCTGTTGGAGCGGGTGATGGCCGAGACCCGCGAAACCGGCGGTGTGACCGGCTGTCATGAACTGAGCGAGCGTGTGTTGCGAGCGCTGACGACGGTTCCCCGGCACCGGTTCGTACCGATGGAACAACTGGATTTGGCCTATGCCGACATACCGTTGCCCATCGGACGCGGCCAGACCATATCCCAGCCGTTCATCGTGGCGCTGATGACCGAGCTGCTGGTGCCCGATCCCCAGGCCGTGGTGTTGGAGATTGGCACCGGCTCGGGCTATCAGACCGCGGTGCTGGCCAGTCTGGTGCGGCAGGTCTACTCGGTGGAGCGGATTCCCGAGTTGGCCGAAGCCGCCGCGCGGCGGTTGCACGAACTCGGTTACACCAATGTCGAAGTTCGCGCCGACGATGGTGGCCAGGGCTGGGAAGAGCAGGCCCCTTTCGATGGCATCATGGTCACGGCGGCGGCGGCGGAGGTGCCGCCGGCGCTGGTGCGGCAGTTGAAACCGGGTGGCCGGCTGGTCATCCCGGTGGGAGAGCAGCATCGGTCGCAGGATCTGCGCGTGCTCCACAAGAATGAGCAGGGCGTCCTGGAGACCCGCAGCGTGTTGCCGGTGGTGTTCGTGCCTCTGGTTCGTGATCGTGAGTGAAATATCGCCGGGTGAAGGTGCCCGGCCAGCAGAGGAGGGCGGATATGACCACGACATGGGTATTGGTTGCCGACAGCAGTCGGGCCAGGTTGTTCAGCGTGGAAAAAGCGTTGGCGCCATTACGGGAGATCGAGGCGTTTATCAATCCGGAGGGCCGGGCCAGGACCCAGGACCTGGTTTCGGACCGGCAGGGGCGCTCGCCCGGCAATGGTCCGAACATGGATTACGACATAGCGCCGAAGCGGCAGCTGGCGATCCAGTTCGCCAAGGAAATCAGCGAGCATCTGAAAAACGGTCGGATCGCTGGGCTGTTCAGTAAGCTGTATATCGCCGCCGCGCCCTCGTTTCTGGGATTGCTGCGCGGCGAGCTGGATGCCAGGACCGCGGAGTTGGTGGTCGAAACGGTCAGCAAGGATCTGACGCAACTGGAACCGAAGGAAATCCGCCGGCATCTGCCGGAACGGTTGTAACGGGGTTGGGCGCCGCGAGCGCCCGGTGACAGGCGGGAGGCGGGTTTGTACAACCCGCCTTTTCATTTTGCTGGATCAACCGGTCGGCAGCGAGATGCCGGTCAGCTTCTTGAACAGCGCCACCGCGTAGGAATCGGTCATGCCGGACACGAAGTCGGTGATGGCGAGGACGCGGCGGTATAACTCGGCGATGGGTTGGCGACCGGGTCCGGCGAACTGTTCGGGGATCAGGTGAATCAGCATCCGGCTCTTGGGTGAGGCGTTCGAGCCGTTTGTGGCGATGTCGTTGACGGTGGTGACGAAAGCTTCCAGCAGACCGCCCAGCACCTCGAAACCGGCGGCTTCCACTTCCACCACCGGTTTCGACACATAAACCTGGTTTTCGCCGCATTCCTTGAGGGCGCGCATCGCTCCGGCGGCGGGAATCACGTCCAGCAATTCCTCGGT
>DGFE01000159.1 GCA_002391525.1 Competibacteraceae bacterium UBA3908 | reverse complement strand
CGTCCGTTCGCGGCCCTGCATCTGGACGGTTACCTCCGTCAGGAACGCGACAGCGATACGCTCCTGTTCGGCTTCGAGGCCAGTTACGATCTCCAGACGCCGGTTTGTCGAGAAGCTCATTTCGTCGCGGCGGCGACGCTGGCATCCCTCCTGGCCGCCTATCGGATCCGGCTGGTCGTCCTCTGCTCCAGCAATGCAAGCGGCTCCGCCGCCGCGGTCGGGCTGGCGTCCGCCCTGCTGGCGGCCGGGGTCGCGGCAGTGGTGACCCTGCATCCCGATACCCCGGCGGAAACCCTGCGCCGATTCTGGGCCACATTCTACGAAGAACTGCTGCGCGGGGCCCGGATCAGCCAGGCGCTGTTCGCCAGTCAACGCCGCCTGGCCAGCGACCCCTACCGCGCCGCCGGCCTGGGCGGCGGTGGCGTCCACCTGCGGGACTGGTCTTGCTGCAAGCTGTATCTGGCCAGGCACGATCCCCGTCTCTGCGTGCGTCCCCCGCTGGAGCTCTGGCGTCGGCTACTCAAACAGAACAGGGCTGGATCGCCAGGTCGATTACCCGAACTCCCGTCAACCGGCTTTATCGGGCGCGGGCGCGATCTGCTGGTCGTGGAACGGTTGCTGGAAGAACGAACCGCCGTTTTTGTGCGGGGACCCAACGGCAGCGGCAAAACCGCGGCCGCAGTGGCTCTGGCCCACTGGCTGACGCAATGCGGCCACTATCGCCATGTCGCCTATGTGGACGACGGCGACGCCGGCGATCCTCCCACGCTGCTGGAAACCCTGGGCCGGCAACTGCTCCCCGAAGGCAAGCACTGGTCGGTTGGTCGTTACCCGACCTGGTGGCTGGCCCTGGACCATCTCCGGCAAGCGTTGCGCGCCCAACCGGTCCTGATCGTACTCGATCAACTGGAGCGCTGGCCCTCGGAACACGACGAGACGTTCGACCAACTCTGGAAACGGCTGCTGAACGAATGGCCGGGCCTGCGTCTGTTGGGACTGGGCCGCCTGGGACCGCCGCCCTTCGCTCAGCCCTGGGTGGAAACGACGCTGAGCCCGATGGATGATCGGGACGCCATCGGTTTAATCGGCCGTACCCTGATCGCGACCCGGGAGATGCCTCCAGCCGCCGACAGCGGGAACGGTTTTCACCAATTGCGCGAGATCGCCGCGCTGGCGGGGGGGCAGCCAGGCGCCTTGCGCCGACTGGCACGGGAAATCGGCACACAGGGTGTGGGCGCGACGCTGGCGCTGGCGCACCCCTTAAGAGCCGAATTGCTGCGCCAGCACAGCGACGACCCGCAATGGCCGCTTTACTTGAGCCTGGAGCTGGCCATACGCCAGTTGCCAGCCGCCGACCGGGACCGTCTGGTCATTCTGGCTTTCTTCAAGGAAGGAGCAAACCGCATCGCCCTCGGATCAGCCTTGACGCTCGACACGCCGACGCTCGACGGATTCTGCGGGCGGCTTTTCGCTCTGGGCCTGGCCGAGGATCAGGGTTACGGCCACCTGCGCTTCGATCCCACTTTGTCGTATTATCTGGCCAGCCAGTTGACCACCCAGCAGCGGTCGATCTGGCGGGAACGCTGGCGCGCCGGTATGGAGCAACTGCTGGCGGTCCTCTATCAGCAGTATTTCAAGGACAACGCTCGTACTACCCGGCTGCTGCGACTGGAACTGCCCAACCTGCTGGCGCTGCTGCGCGACTACCAGCAGCAACTCGCCACCCCGGAAAAAACCGCTCATCTGGCAGGCCGCCTGGAGCAACTGCTGGCCAATCTCGGCGTCCCGGCGGCGCTGGCCGAAGTCGTGGCCGCCCGCGAACGGGCCGGTCAGGGGTTACTCGACTGGAACCGGATCCGCTTCGAAACCGAACGGCTGCGCATCGAGCGACTGCGCGACAGCGGATCGCTGGAAGAGGCGCTGCGAGCCACCCGACAATTACTGCGCCAATGTCAGGCGGCTGGACCCGATGCCTATGCCGGCGCGGGCTATGATCTGGCTCGCGCGCATTTCCAGTTGGGCAAATTATTGAAGCTGGCCGGCGCCGCCGAGCCGGCGGTGCGGGAATTGACCACGGCGCGCCAGCGGTTCCAAGCGCTGGCCGACGCCGGTAACGGTAGCGCCGGCCGCATGGTCGCGGTCGCCGAAGCGGAAACCGGCGATTGTCTGACCTATCTGCAGCGCCTCCAGGAAGCCGCCGCCGCTTACGAAGCCGCCCTTGCCCACGCCGGACCGAACGCCGTCAATCTCTCGGTCGCGGCCAACAAACTCCAGTTGGGGCTGGTGCGCCAGCGCCAGGGATCTTATGCCGAAGCGGCGGCTCTCTACGCCGCCGCCGGACAGATGTTCGACCGGCTGGGCGAACCGGAAGGCACCGCCCGGGCCTGGCGGCAACTGGGCCTGGCCCGCAAGCTGAACGGGCAACTGGAACCCGCGCTCCAGGCCTGCCAGCAAGCGCTGTATCGATACGAGCAGCAGCGCAATCGGGCCGGAGTGGCCGAAACCCTGGGCGAACTCGGCCATCTGCATCCTGTCTCTTATACACATCT
>DGFE01000035.1:9153-9614 GCA_002391525.1 Competibacteraceae bacterium UBA3908 | reverse complement strand
GCTCTTGCCCATCTGGATGATGGCGGTGGCGATGGCGGCGTCGTCCGGGTCGGTGGTGATGTCCCGCACGAAGGACTGGTCGATCTTGAGCCGGTTGACCGGAAACCGCTTGAGACAGCTCAGACTGGAATAGCCGATGCCGAAGTCGTCCACGGCGAAGCGCACGCCGCGCGCCCGCAGCCGGTGCATGGTGTCGATCATCTTGTCGGTGTCCCGCATCAACAGACTCTCGGTGATCTCCAGTTCCAGCAGCTGCGGCGCCAGCCCGCTGGTTTCCAGGGCGGCGACCACCTGCTGTTCGATGTCGGGTTGCAACCACTGCTGGGCGGACAGGTTGACGGCAATCGGCGCGGGCGGCAAACCCGCGTCCTGCCAGCGGCGGCCTTGCCCGCAGGCGGTGCGCAGCGTCCACCCGCCAATCGACCCGATCAGGCCGGTCTCCTCGGCGGCCGGAATGAATT
>DGFE01000035.1:6259-8843 GCA_002391525.1 Competibacteraceae bacterium UBA3908 | reverse complement strand
CGGAGGTAAAGAAGGCGTAATCGGCGCGGCCCGCTTCCTTGGCGTGATACATGGCGCTGTCGGCGAACCGGATCAGCGTGGCCGGATCGGTGCTGTCCACGGGATAGACGCTGATGCCGATGCTGGTGTTGATATGCAACAGATGATCGTTCAGGGCGAACGGCTCGCGCAGCGCGTGCAGCAGATGCGCGGCCACCCGGCCGGCGGCGGCGGGATCAGGAATGTCGGGCAGCACCAGGATGAATTCGTCTCCCCCCTGGCGGGCCAGGGTGTCTTCCTGCCGGATCGCGCCGCGCAACCGCTCGGTGACCGCCCGCAGCAGTTGATCGCCGACATCGTGGCCCAGCGAATCGTTGATGGTCTTGAAGCGGTCGAGATCCAGGAACAGGACGCCGACGCAGCGTTGTTTGCGGTGGGCGCCGTGGATCGCCTGGGCGAGGCGGTCGAGCAGCAGGGTACGGTTGGGCAGCCCGGTCAGCGGATCGTGCGTGGCCAGGTGGTGGATGCGTTGCGTGGTCGCCTGACGCTGGGCTTCGCGCTCGAACAGATCGAGGGCGAACGACAGTTCCCCGGCCAGGCTGGTCAGCAGACCGGTGATGTCGTCCTCGAAGAAATCCCGCTCCGCCGCGCAGGCGCTCAGGCAGCCGACCACCTGGCCGTTCCGGCGCAGCGGAAAGGCCCCCGCCGCGCGCACGCCCAGCGCGCTGGCCGGTTCGTGCCACGACTGGTTGTTGGGGTCGCCCAGGAAATCGTTGCTGACAACCGGGTGGCCCAGGCGGCAGGCCATGCCGGTTGGCCCCCAGCCTTCCGGCAGGCCGGGGTCGCTGGAAACGGACGAGTCCGTCAGGTAGCGCGCGTAATCGACCGCCATCCCGGCGTGCGCGACCGGATGCAGCCAACCGCTTCCGGGGTCGATGAAACCGATCCAGACCAGCCGGATTTGCTCCAGTTCGGCCACGATCTGGCAAATGTGCCGAAACAGGTCCTGGGGTTCGGCGTGGCGGATGATGGCGGCGCTGGTCCGGCTAAGGGCGGCGTAGAAATGGCTCAGCCGGACGATTTTCCGCTCCGCGAGCTTTTGCTGCGTCATGTCGCGGATGGCGGCGACCGTGATTTGGTGGCCCTTGTAGTCGAAATGCCGAACCCAGAGATCGGCGGGAAAGACCGTGCCGTCCTTGCGGCGGTGCGGATGGTCGGTGAGCCGATGCGACACGGTGCGCGGCAATCCGGCGTTGGCCACGGGATCCATGGCCAGATCGACGTCCTTCAACGCCAGCAGCTCTTCCCGCGAATAGCCATACAGCTTGCAAGCCGCCGGGTTGACGGTCAGGATGCGCCCGTCGCGGCTGTCCACCAGCAACAGGGCGTCGCCGACGGTCGCGAAGACATTGCGGTATTTCAATTCGCTGGCGTGCAGCGCGGACTCGATGGCCTTGCGACGAGTGATGTCTTCCTTGATCGCGACGAAATGGGTGATGATGCCGTTTTCGTCGCGGATGGGCGCAATCGAGGCCGCTTCCCAATACAGCGTGCCGTCCTTGCGCCGGTTGCGGAATTCGCCGCGCCATTCGCCGCCGCCGGTGATGGTCCGCCACAGCCGCGCGTACTGTTCGCGCGAAGTCCGGCCGGATTTGAGCAGGCGCGGATTGGCACCGATGACCTCGGCACTGGCATAGCCGGTGACCTGGACGAACTTGGGATTGACGTACTCGATGGCGCCCTCGCGGTCGGTGATGATGACCAGGTTGGCGCTTTGTTCGAGCGCGCCCGAAAAGAGGCGCAATTGCCGCTCCGCGCGCCGTTGTTCCTCGATGGCGGCGGTCAGGCGTTGCTCTTGCCGGAAAAAGTCCTGGATCAGCCGGGCCAGTTGGCCGAATTCGGTGTGCTGGCCGGCCAGCGATTCGAGAAGGGTCGGTTCCTGGCGATTCAGGCCGCGCGAAATCAGGCGCAGCGGCCTGAGCACCCAACGGAACAGGACGGCGCCCAGCACGATCACCAGCAGCAGGTCGAAGGCGAGCAGCGTTCGGAGCGCGGCGTCTTCCAGCCAGGCCAGACCCGCTGCCAGGATGGCGGCGATCAGGAGCGGCAGTCCGCCGAGCAGGCCGAACTGGATTTTGCGGGTCGGCGGCCTCATGGCAGGTCTCCACAGCGCGGCGCGGCGGCGGGCCAGTCGTCGCGGCGGCGATGGCTCGGACAGGCGTCGGCGCTGTACAACGCCAGCGCCAGCCTGGCGGCCAGCAGCAACGAATCGGTTTGCCTGTCCAACCGGCGTTCACCCGAACAGCGCGAAAGCCCGCCAGGCCGCCAGCGCCGCCAGCGCCAAGAACAGCCCGCCGCTGATCCGGTGCAAAACGCGGAGCGGCAGGCGCCGCAGCAGGGTTTGACCCGCCACGACGCCCAGCGCCGAGGTCAGCGTCAGCGCCAGCGTTCCCCCGACCCACACCGGCGGGGCGGCGTGCGTGCCGGCCAAACCCGCCACCGCCAACTGGGTCTTGTCGCCCAGTTCGGCCAGGAAAATCAGGATGAAAGTCGACAGGAACACACCCCGGCCAGCGCGTTCCAGGACCGTCGGCGTGTCCCCGCC
>DGFE01000035.1:4237-5966 GCA_002391525.1 Competibacteraceae bacterium UBA3908 | reverse complement strand
ACCGGGGACGCCGGGTGACGGGCGGCCAGGGTCATGCAGACGAGCTGGGTTTTGTCGCCCAGCTCGGCCAGCGCGACCAGACCCAGCGTGGTGGAGGCGGTCACGAAAAAGTCGCTCATGGCGATGATCCGGGATTGGCGTGGAAATGACGCATGATAAACAATTATGACGGTGGAACGCGCCTTGCTTGAATTTCATCCTCTCAACTCCCGGTTCCGGGACGCTGGATTCCGGATTCATCGAGCGCGGAACCGGGTCAATCGGATTTTCGACGGGGAGCAACGGTCATGCGCGGGTTTGGACATTCGATCCTGACGGGGTCGCTGGCGGTGTTGGTCGCGGCCGCGGCGGTTGCCGACAGTATGCGGTGCGGTGGTTACGTGGTGAACACGGGCGATTCCCAGTCGCGGGTACTGGAGCTCTGCGGCGAGCCGCAACGCGCCTGGAACGATGGCTTCATCGAGCAGGCGGTGCGCCGCCAGGACGGTTATTACAGCGTCGATCCCGCGCCGCTGCCGTATCCCCGTCAGCCGGGTTATGAAACGGAATACCGGCGGGTCATACCCGTCTACAAATGGGAATACAACCTGGGCCGGGGGACTTTTCTCAAGACCCTGGTTTTCCACGGCGACGTCCTGGTGAGGATAGGCGACGGTCCCCGGCAGTGACGGCGCGGATGGCGCGCGGATGCAAACGCCCCGGCGCCGCGTCCCGCCCATCCTGGCTCGGCAGGGTAACCCCGGGGCGGTCATGGCTCCAGCACGGCCAATACGTGCCTGGGCTCCAGCTTGCCCTTGAAAAACACCACCGGACCCGGCAGGGCGTCGAGATCGTCAGCCCCGACGTTGAGACGGTCGGATACCGCGAGGATGAGATCCGGCATGGCGGCGCGGCGCAGCTTGTCCAGCTTGCGGCGCAGATAGTCCGGGTGCCAGAAGCCCATGATCTCGACATGCGCGACCCGGCCGTCGGGATGGCGCAGGGCGAAATCGGGCACGAACACCGTGCCCTTGAGGTCCACGATTTCCACCTCGCGCTCCAGCACCCACGGCGTGTCCAGCTTGGCCCAGCGCTGGGCGAAGCTGGCCTCCAGCAGGCTGTCGTAGGTCGGCGGCGCGGCGTCCGGCGGCTTGAGGGGGGATTGCGAGTCGAGCCGGTAGCGCATTTCCCGGTCGTCCCGCTGCACCACCGCTTCCAGTTGCCACCGGCTGACGCGCAGCAGCGCCGGCAGGAACAGGGCCATTTGCAGGCCGTATCTGCGGGTCTGCCTGAACAGGCTGGCGGGACCGTCCACGTAGATTTGATAGCCGTCGTCCAGATGGCCCTCGACCGCGTACATCAGCCCGTGAAACTTGAGGTGCCGAAACAGCCGGCGGTACTCGCCGGGCACGTTGCGGTGAGCGGTGAGCCGCAGATACAGCGCCGAATACAGCAAGCCCTGGGCTTGCGCGAGGTTGTAGCGATCCACCAGTTGCTCCGGGTTGAAGTCCGGCAGCGCGGTCACCAGGTGGTTTTCCGGCAGGTCGGCGTACAGCGCCTCGCGCAGCGTTTCGGCCTCCAGTCGATAGCGCGGAGCGACCGCTTCCAGCACCTCCCGCGCCTGGGTTTCGCCGTAGCCGCCGCGCTGGGCCGCCCGCGTGAACACCTCCCGCCGCAACGCTTCCGGCTCCAGTTCGCCGGTGGCCAGGGTGAATTCGGCGGCGTTCAGGGCCAGATGGGCGAAGCCGCG
>DGFE01000035.1:0-4042 GCA_002391525.1 Competibacteraceae bacterium UBA3908 | reverse complement strand
TCGGAAGGCAGCATCGTCGATGATGGCGCGAGCGCCGTCCCTCAATCTTCGCGCCTCAGCAGCGACCGCAGGTGCGCGTTGAACCGCGCGGCGTCGACGAACCCCACCAGCCGGTATTCGCGCCGCTCCCGGCCATCCGGGCCGAAGAACAGGATGACCGGCGGGCCGACGAGGCCGAAGCGCTTGAGCAAGTCCCGGTCGGCGGCGTCATGGGCGGTGACATCGACCCGCAGGGCTGTGAACCCGGTCAGCGTCGCCCGCACGTCGGGATCGGCGAAGGTGTAGCGCTCCAGTTCCTTGCAGCTCGCGCACCAGTCGGCGTAGAAATCCAACAGCACCGGACGGCCGCCGGCGTCGCGCAGCGCCCGGTCCACGTCGGCTACGGTCTTGACGCGGCGGAACGACGGTGGCTGAGCGGTGCCGGCGGCGTTGGCGACCAGGCCGACGCCGCGCAGCGGTTGCCAGGGATCGCGACCGCCGGCGGCCACACCCACCAGCAACAGCACCCCGTAAATCAACAGCACCAGGCCCAGCCCCTTGACCAGGGTGCGCCAGGCCGGCGCCCCATGTACCGCCGGTTGCAGGGCGCCCATGTAGGTGGCGGTCACGATCAGCAGCGTGGCCCACAGCACCATGGTGGCCGCCGCCGGCAGGATGCGCTCCAACAGCCAAAGCGCCACGGCCAGCAGCGCCACGCCGAACACCGTCTTGATCCGCTCCATCCAATGACCGGCGTGCGGCAGCCAGTGGCCGGCGGAGGCGCCGATGACCAGCAGCGGCGCGCCCATCCCCAGGCTCAGGGCGAACAGCGCCGCCGCGCCCAGCGCGAGATCGCCGGTGACGGCGATGAAGGTGAGGGCGCCGATCAGCGGCGGGGCGACGCAGGGGCTGACGATCAGCGCCGACAGCAGGCCCATCACCGCCACGCCGGCGTGATGGCCGCCGCGCTGGCGATTGCTCCAGTCCACCAGCCGGTTCTGCAGGCGGGCGGGCAGTTGCAGGTCGTAAAAACCGAACATGGACAGCGCCAGCAGAGCGAACAGTCCGCTGAAGCCGCCGATGATCCAGGGATTCTGGAACCACGCCTGAATGTTCTGACCCAGCAGCGCCGCCAGTACGCCGGCGACCGTGTAGGTCGCCGCCATGGCCAGCACATAGGTCAGCGACAGCAGCAGCGCCCGTCGGCGGGTCAGGCTCGCACCCTGACCGGCGATCAGGCTGGACAGAATCGGGATCATGGGAAACACGCAGGGGGTGAACGCCAGCAGCAGGCCAAATCCGAAGAAGGCCGGAATCGCCCAGAACCGCTGCTCGCCCAGCAGTCGCGCCAGCCGATCCGGTTCCGGTTCGTTGTCGGCGGGAGCGGTCGTGGACGCGGCGCCGACCGAGGGGGACGGATCGGCATTCAGAACGTCGTCGACCGTGGCCATCGCCGGCGGTGTGGGCGGCAACGCCGGCAGGGCGACCGTCACGGCCTGGCTGAGCGGTGGATAGCAGACGCCGACCTCGGCGCAACCCTGATAATCGGCCTGCAACCGCAGGGTTTGCGCGCTGGGCGAATCGCGGCGCAGACGCGCCACGATCACCGCTTCGTTGTGAAAAACGGCCTGCCGGCCAAAATACGGGTCGTCCTTCGGTTCGCCGGGCGGGATGTCGGTGGCGGCGATCTCGACGCCTTGCGCGCCCACCAGGCGGAGCTGGAATTTGTTGCGGTACAGGTAATAGCCGGGCGCGATCAGCCAGCGGGCTTCGACGGTCGCCGGATCCAGCATGTCGACCGTGAGCTGAAAAGCCTGGCCGGCGTCGAGGATGCGTTCCTGCGAGGCGCCGCCGAAACGGTCGAACAAGCCGCCCGCGGCCGGTCCCGCCAGCAGCGCCAACAGCAACGCCAGTCCCGCCCACCCCCGGCGGGACCGCCTCATACCGGCGCTCCCGTGTTGTCGGCGATCCAGCCGAGATAGTCCACTGCGCCGACCTGAATCGGCAAGGCGACGATTTCCGGCACCTGATAGGGATGCAGTTCACGGATGCGGGCTTCCAGCAGCGCGTAGACCACGCCACGGGTCTTGATCATCAGCAGCAGTTCGGAATCGCGCCGCACCTGACCCTGCCAGCGATAGATGGAGATCAGGCCCGGCACGATGTTGGCGCAGGCGGCGAGTCGTTCGCCGACCACCGTTTCGGCGATGCGCTCGGCCACGGCCTGATCGGGACAGGTGCAGTAGACCACTAGCGGTTGGCTGTCCATAACGGTTCTCCGGGGTAATCGTGATGAATCGGGTGCCACCACGGCTGGACTGGCGGTGGCGCGGGCCTGAGTCGCGGTCGTGAATGTCGAGCGTAACGATAGACCCCGGCTCGGGCAATTTTCTTCGCCTTTCTTCGCCGCGCCCCCTTGAAATTCGCCATCGTCGCCCTACATCACCGGCAACCCCTTGACAGGGGGGTTGCGCTGACTATTATTAGCACTCGCTGAAGGTGAGTGCTAACAAAACCGGCGCTAACCTCGTGTCACCGAACCCTTCATTAAAGTTAGGAGACGTAACCGATGAACATTCGGCCCTTGCATGATCGGGTGCTGGTCAAGCGCGTTGAGGAAGAAACCAAGAGCCCGGGCGGCATCGTCCTGCCCGGCACCGCCGCCGAAAAGCCATCGCGCGGCACCGTGCAGGCCGTGGGTCGCGGCAAGCTGCTGGACAATGGCGACGTGCGTCCGCTGGACGTCAAGGTCGGCGATCACATTCTGTTTGGCAAGTATTCGGGCAGCGAAGTCAAGGTGGAGGGCGAAGAGCTGATCATCATGCGCGAAGACGAGATCATGGCCGTTATCGAGTAAACCGGCGCGTCCCGTCGTTCCAGACTCTAGTCTTTCCCAGCGTTCCACAGCAAAGTTTTGGAGGAATTCCCCCATGGCTGCAAAAGATGTCAAGTTCGGTGATGATGCCCGCTCGCGCATGGTGCGCGGCATCAATGTCCTGGCCAACGCCGTCAAGGTGACCCTGGGTCCGCGTGGCCGTAACGTCCTGCTGGACAAGGCGTTCGGCGCCCCCACCGTCACCAAGGATGGCGTGTCGGTCGCCAAGGAAATCGAACTGGAGGACAAGTTCGAGAACATGGGCGCGCAGATGGTCAAGGAAGTCGCGTCCAAGACCTCCGACGTGGCCGGCGACGGCACCACCACCGCCACCGTGCTGGCTCAGGCCATCGTCCGCGAAGGCATGAAGGCCATCGCCGCCGGCATGAATCCGATGGATCTGAAGCGCGGCATCGACAAGGCGGTCCTCGCCACGGTCGAGGAACTGAGAAAGCTCTCCACGCCCTGCACCGACGACAAGGCCATCGCGCAGGTCGGCACCATTTCCGCCAATGCCGATGAGGCCATCGGCCAGATCATCGCCGATGCGATGAAGAAAGTCGGCAAGGAAGGGGTGATCACCGTCGAGGAGGGCAAGGGACTGGAAAACGAACTGGACGTCGTGGAAGGTATGCAGTTCGACCGCGGTTACATCTCGCCCTACTTCATCAACAACCAGCAGAGCATGAACGCGGAGCTGGAATCTCCGTACATCCTGCTGTACGACAAGAAAATTTCTAACGTCCGCGACCTGCTGCCGGTGCTGGAGAGCGTCGCCAAAGCCAGCAAGCCGCTGCTGATCGTTGCCGAGGACGTCGAAGGCGAGGCGCTGGCGACTCTGGTGGTCAACACCATTCGCGGCATCGTCAAGGTCGCCGCCGTCAAGGCGCCGGGCTTCGGCGACCGCCGCAAGGCCATGTTGCAGGATATCGCCATCCTGACCGGCGGCCAGGTGATTTCCGACGAAGTCGGCCTGACCCTGGAAAAGGCGACCCTGTCCGATCTGGGCACGGCCCGCAAGGTGGTGGTGGCCAAGGAAAACACCACGATCATCGACGGTGCCGGCAGGCCCGACGAGATCAAGGGCCGGGTCGAGCAGATCCGCCGCCAGATTGAGGAAGCGACCTCCGACTACGACAAGGAGAAGTTGCAGGAGCGCGTGGCCAAGCCTGTCTCTTATACACATCT
>DGFE01000017.1 GCA_002391525.1 Competibacteraceae bacterium UBA3908 | reverse complement strand
GATCTGCTGTTCGAGCGCTTCCTGAATCCCGAACGGGTCTCCATGCCGGATTTCGACATCGATTTCTGCATGGAAGGCCGCGACCGGGTCATCGAGTACGTCGCCCAGCGTTACGGGCGTGACCGCGTCTCGCAGATCGCCACCCACGGCAGCATGGCGGCGAAAGCCGTGGTGCGCGACGTGGGCCGGGTGTTGGGCCATCCCTACGGCTTCGTGGACCGCATCGCCAAACTGATCCCGTTCGAGATCGGCATGACGCTCGACAAGGCCATCGAGCAGGAAGCGGAACTGCGCCGGCTGTACGAGAGCGACGAGGAGGTGCGGGCGCTGATCGATCTGGCCCGCAAGCTGGAGGGGCTGGCGCGCAACGTCGGCAAGCACGCCGGCGGGGTGGTGATCGCGCCGTCCACCCTGACCGATTTCTCGCCGCTGTATTGCGAAGAAGGCGATTCCAGTCTGGTCACCCAGTTCGACAAGGACGACGTGGAAGCCGCCGGGCTGGTGAAGTTCGACTTTCTGGGCCTGCGGACGCTGACGATCATCGACTGGGCCGTGCAGACCGTCAACCGGCAGCGAGCGGCGGCGGGCGAACCCTTGTTGGATATTACGGCGATTCCCCTGGACGACGGGGAAACGTTCGATCTGCTGAAACGCTATCAAACCACGGCGGTGTTCCAGTTGGAATCCAGCGGCATGAAGGATCTGGTCCGCCGCCTGCAACCCGATTGCTTCGAGGATATGGTGGCGCTGGTGGCGCTGTTCCGACCGGGTCCGCTGCAATCGGGGATGGTGGACGACTTCATCGACCGCAAGCATGGCCGCGCTCGCATCGAATATCCGCACCCGGCGCTGGCGGCGATTCTCAAGCCCACTTACGGCGTCATCCTCTATCAGGAACAGGTCATGCAGATCGCCCAGGTGTTGGCGGGCTATACGCTGGGCGGAGCGGATTTACTGCGGCGCGCCATGGGCAAGAAGAAGCCCGAGGAGATGGCCAAGCAGCGCGAAACCTTTGTCAAGGGATCGGTCGAGCGCCGGGTCGAATCGGAAACGGCATCTTATATATTTGACTTGATGGAGAAATTCGCGGGATACGGCTTCAACAAGTCGCACTCCGCCGCTTATGCGTTATTGTCCTACCAGACCGCCTGGCTCAAGGCGCACTATCCTGCCGCGTTCATGGCGGCGGTGTTGTCCTCGGACATGGACAAGACCGACAAGGTGGTGGTGTTCATCGAGGAATGCCGCCGCATGGGACTCAGGCTGACGCCGCCGGCCATCAACGTTTCCGAATACCGCTTCACGGTCGGCGAATCCGGCGAAATCCGCTACGGTCTGGGGGCGATCAAGGGCGTGGGAGAGGGGGCCATCGAGGCGCTGACGCGGGAGCGGGAACAGGGCGGGCCGTACCGCGATCTGTTCGATCTGTGCCGGCGGGTGGATTTGCACAAACTCAACCGCCGGGTGCTGGAATCGCTGATCCGTTCCGGGGCCTGCGACGCGCTCGGTCCCAACCGGGCGACGCTGGCGGCGCAGTTGCCGGAGGCGCTGCAACTGGCCGAGCAGCATTCCCGCAACGACGCCGCCGGTCAGGACGATCTGTTCGGCCTGGCCGCCGCCGGAAAGACGCCCGCCCGCCCGCCGCGCGTGGTCGAAAAACCGGAATGGGACGAGGAAGAGCGGCTGCGCGGCGAAAAGGAAACGCTGGGCGTCTATCTGACCGGCCATCCCATCAGTCGGGTGGAGGCGGAGTTGACCGCGCTGCATACGACCCGGCTGCGCGATCTGACCGGGAACGGTGGAACCCCGCGCCGGGGTAACGGCGACCGCTCGGTGCTGATCGCCGGACTGGTGGTCGGTTTGCGCACCCGGAACGCCAACCGGGGCGGACGGATCGCCTTCGTCACCCTGGACGACGGCAGCGGGCGGCTGGAAGTGCGCATCTTCCCGGAGGTGTACGAGCGACATCGGCAACTGATCGTCGAGGACGCCATTTTGCTGGTGCAGGGCGCGCTGGGTTGGGACGAGTTCAATCAGACCACGCGTCTGAACGTCGAGCGGGTGCTGGATCTGGACGAAGCGCGCGCCGAATATGCCCGCCGGCTGCTGCTGCGGCTCGATGCCCGGCAATGCGAGGCGGGCGTGCCGCGGCGGCTGGCGGACGTGTTGGCCGGGCATCGCGCCGATGGCCGTTGCGCGGTGTGGGTGGAATACACCGGGGCCGGTGCGCGGGTGGAACTGGCGCTCGGCCCGAACTGGCAGGTCAAGCCGAGCGAGGCGCTGCTCAGGCAACTGCGCGAACTGACCGGCGCGGCGGGCGCGCGACTGCTGTACGACCAGCCACCGGCCCCGGACCGAAACAATCGGGCATGATCGGAAAGAAACCCGCCCGCGCGCCGGAGCCGGGCGCGGCGCCATCCCGTCACCACCACCGGCCATCCTGCTCGTCCGTTCTCGCGAACCACCGCTGGAATCGGCTGACCAATGCCAATGAATAGCGCTCCGATTCCTGATCCCGCCCAAAGCCAGCATCGGTTGGCCGGCGCGGTCGTCAACCCCTCAGCGAAAAAGCAAGCCGCATGTCGACCAAAACTCCCAAGACGACTTACCTCAAGGATTACGCTCCGCCCCCTTACCGCATACCCGCCATCGACCTGCGTTTCGAGCTGGGCGAAGACAGTACCACGGTGCATTCCCGCTTGCGGATCGACCGCGCCGCCGCCACGCCCGCCGGCGCTCCCCTGGTGCTGGACGGTCAGCAACTCGAACTGCTGTCGCTGGTGCTGGACGGGACGCCGCTGCCGGCCGCCCGCTACCGGGTGGACGCCGACCGGCTGACGCTGTTCGATCCGCCCGATTCCTTCGAACTGGCGGTGACGACCCGGATTCGTCCGCAAGACAATGCCTCGCTGGAAGGGCTGTACCGGTCCAGCGGCAACTTCTGCACCCAATGCGAGGCGGAAGGCTTCCGCAAGATCACCTATTTTCTCGACCGTCCCGACGTGATGGCGGTTTACACCACCACCCTGGTGGCGAACCAGGTCCGTTATCCGGTGCTGCTGTCCAATGGCAATCTCGTGGATAGCGGCGAACTGGACGGCGGTCGGCACTGGGCCACCTGGCGCGACCCGTTTCCGAAGCCCTGTTATCTGTTCGCGCTGGTGGCCGGCCATCTCCAGCACATCGAGGATCACTTCGTCACCCGTTCCGGGCGCCGGATCACGCTGCGCATCCATGTCGAGCCGGAGCATCTCGACCAGTGCGGGCACGCCATGGTTTCGCTGAAGCAGGCGATGGCCTGGGACGAACAACGCTTTGGCCTGGAATACGATCTGGACCTGTATCAGATCGTCGCGGTCGGCGATTTCAACATGGGGGCCATGGAGAACAAGGGTCTCAACGTCTTCAACACCAAATACGTGCTCGCCAGGCCGGAAACCGCCACCGACGCCGACTATCAGGGCATTCTCGGCGTCATCGGCCACGAATATTTCCACAACTGGACCGGCAACCGGGTGACCTGCCGCGACTGGTTCCAGCTCAGCCTGAAGGAAGGGTTGACCGTGTTCCGCGACCAGGAATTCTCCAGCGACCTCGGCTCGCGCGGGGTCAAGCGCATCGAAGACGTGCGCATCCTGCGCGCCAGCCAGTTCCCGCAGGACGCGGGGCCGATGGCGCATCCGGTGCGGCCCGATTCCTACATCGAAATCAACAACTTCTACACGGTCACCATCTACAACAAGGGTGCCGAGCTGATCCGCATGATGCAAACCCTGCTCGGTCGGGACGGTTTCCGGCGGGGCATGGATTGGTACTTTCAGCGCCACGACGGCCAGGCGGTGACCTGCGACGATTTCGTGGCGGCGCTGGCGGACGCCAACGGCGCGGACCTGAGCCAGTTCAAACGCTGGTATCACCAGGCGGGCACGCCGGAACTGACCGTCAGCGACGCCTACGATCCCGCTGCCCGCCGTTACACGCTGACGGTGCGGCAATCCTGCCCGCCGACGCCGGGCCAGCCGCGCAAGGAACCGTTTCACATCCCGCTGGCGCTGGGCTTGCTGGACGCCGAGGGTCGAGATCTGCCCTTGCGACTGGAAGGAGAGGGCGCGCCGTCGGGCACGACTCGCGTATTGGAATTGCGCGAAGCGGAACACGTCTTTCGGTTCGTCGACGTGCCGGTTCGACCGGTTCCCTCGCTATTGCGCGGGTTTTCCGCACCGGTCAAGCTGAACACCGCCGAGAGCGACGACGACCTGCGGTTTCGGCTGGCTCACGACAGCGACGATTTCAACCGCTGGGATGCCGGCCAGACCTTGGCGATTCGCGCCATTCTCGCCTTGATCGGGGAGCGCCGCCAGGGCCGGGCCTGGACGCTGCCGGAGTCCTTCAGCGCCGCCTTCGAGCGGGCATTGACGTCCGGCACCGATCCCGCCTTGTTGGCCCAGGTTCTGACCCTGCCCAGCGAAACGTATCTGGCCGAGCGGATGGACGTGGTGGACGTGAACGGCATCCACGCCGCGCGGATGTTCGTCATGCGCACGCTGGCGGAGCGCTTGCGCGAACGGTTCCTGACGGTTTACCAAACCTTGCACGTTCGGGAGCGCGACGGCTATCGGATCGAACCCGCCGCCATGGCCCGGCGGGCGCTCAAGAACGTGTGTCTGGATTATCTGATGCAGCTCGACGATGATGGAATGCGGGCGTTGTGTCTCGAACAGTTCCATTCCGCCGGCAACATGACCGACCAACTGGGCGCGCTGGCGCCGCTGGCCCATTGCGCCGGCCCGGAACGGGCCGAGGCCCTGGCGGCCTTTTACGCCCGCTGGCGGCACGATCCCCTGGTGGTGGACAAATGGTTGACCTTGCAGGCGACTTCCCGCCTGCCCGGCACGCTGGCCGTCGTCGAGTCCCTCATGGCTCACGAAGCCTTCAACCTGCGCAATCCCAACAAGGTGCGCGCGTTGATCGGCGCGTTCGCTCAGGCCAACCCCTTGCATTTTCACGCCGCCGACGGCGGTGGCTATACTTTCCTTGCCGATCAGGTGTTGGCGCTGAACGCGTTCAATCCCCAGATCGCCGCGCGGCTGATGGCCGCGTTTACCCGCTGGCGCCACTACGACCCGACGCGCCAGCACCGGATGCGCGGCGAATTGGAGCGAATCCTGGCGGCTCCGGACCTGTCGCCGGATGTCTACGAGATCGCCGCCAAGAGTTTGGGTCGGGAAGGATGAGGTAAAACCGGATCGATTGCTGCGCTGCAAAATTTCGGTTGACTCCCGTGATTGCGGGATGCAAAATACGCGAACTGATGTTGCATCGCACAAAAACTGTCAACCTGTTTGCTTAGGAGAGTACGAGATGTCGACGAACAACCCCTTCAACCCCTTCGCCAATGTTGATTTCGGCAAATTCGATTTCAGCAAGTTCGACATGAGCAAGATGTTGGGCGATGTCAAGATCCCCGGTTTCGACATGCAGGCGGTGATGGACGCGCAGCGCAAGAACATCGAAGCGCTGACCGCCGCCAATCAGGCCGCCGTGCAGGGGATGCAGGCGGTGGCGCAGCGGCAGGCCGAGATTCTCAGCCAGTCCATGAACGAGGTGTCCTCCATCGCCCAGCAACTGGCCGGCGCGGGCAATCCGCAGGAGATGACCGCCAAGCAGGCCGAACTGGTTCGCAAGGCGTTCGAGCAGGCGCTGGCCAACATGCGCGAACTGGCCGAGATGGTCAGCAAGTCCAACACCGAGGCGTTCGCCATCATCAACAAGCGCGTCACCGAGAGCTTGCAGGAGCTCAAGGGTCTGGTTACCCCCAAGCAAGGCTGATCGCGCCCCCGTTTTCGTCCGGCGGACAGGTCACGCGGTAGTTGCCGTGGCGACCTGTCCGCCTGATTTTTTAGAGGGCCCGCCGCTTACGCTGGGGAAACAACATCGCTAGAATGCGCGTTGTCGAGTAAACCACCATAACGACGCGAGGAATGATGCATGGCCGAGCAAAACACCCCCGAACTCAAACTGCCTGAAGTCAAGATGCCCGATCCGGGGCAGATGGCGCAACTTTTCAGCCATATCGCCGAGAAGAGCCAGGTCATCGTCAAGGAGTTTCTGAACCGCCAGACGACCGATGGTCGGTATGACTTGCAGGATACCCTCAGCCTGGGCAAATCCTTCATGGAACTGACCCAGAAGATCATGGCCGATCCAGCCAGGCTGGCGCAGGCCCAGATGGATCTTTGGAAGAACTATCTGGAACTGTGGCAGAAGACCGTGCCGGCGCTGTTCGGTCAGCCGCTGGAACCGGTCGTGCGCGAGCCCAAGGGCGACAAGCGCTTCAAACACGACGACTGGCAGGACAATGTCCTGTTCTCCTATATCAAGCAGTCCTATCTGCTGACCGCCGGCTGGATTCAGGACATGGTCGCCGGCGTCGAGGGTTTCGACGACAAGACCAAGAAAAAATTACAGTTTTATACTCGTCAGTTCGTGGACGCGCTGGCGCCCAGCAACTTCGCGATGACCAATCCCGAAGTGGTGCGGGCCACTATCGAGTCCGGCGGCGAGAACCTGATCAACGGCCTGAAGAACATGCTCGACGACCTCGAGCGCGGCAAGGGCAAGCTCAATATACGAATGACGGACCTCAACGCCTTCGAGCTGGGCAAGAACGTCGCCACCACGCCCGGCAAGGTCGTCTATCAGAACGAGATGATGCAGCTCCTCCAGTACGATCCCAGCACGGAGGAAGTCTTCAGGAAACCGCTGCTGATCTTCCCGCCGTGGATCAACAAGTACTACATCATGGATCTGCGGCCCAAAAACTCGCTGATCAAATGGGCGGTGGATCAGGGCTTCACGGTCTTCCTGATGTCCTGGGTCAACCCGGACGAGCGGATGGCCGAAAAGGCCTTCGACGACTATCTGAAGGATGGTCCGCTGGCGGCGCTGGACGCCATCGAGCAGGCCACCGGCGAGCCCGAGGTCAACGCGCTGGGCTACTGCCTGGGCGGCACCCTGCTGGGGATCACCAACGCCTATCTGGCCTCTAAGGGTACGCCGCGCATCAGTTCCGGCACTCACCTGACCACCATGCTGGATTTCGCCCAGCCCGGCGAACTGGAAGTGTTCATCGAGGAAGAACAGATCGCCTCGCTGGAGAAACGGATGGCGGCCAAGGGCTATCTCGACGGCAGTGAGATGGCGACCACCTTCAGCATGCTGCGCGCCAACGATCTGATGTGGTCGTTCTTCATCAACAATTACCTGCTGGGCAAGGACCCCTTCCCCTTCGATCTGTTGTACTGGAATTCCGATTCCACCCGGATGCCGGCGAAGATGCACAGCTTCTACCTGCGCAACTTCTACCAGAACAACCGGCTGAAGGAACCGGGCGGCATTTCCCTGCTGGGCACGCCGATTGATCTGGGCAAGGTCAAGGTCCCGACCTATTTCCTGTCGGCCATCGAGGATCATATCGCTCCCTGGAAGTCCAACTATGCCGGCAGCCGGCTGTTTAGCGGCCCGACGCGGTTCGTGCTGAGCGGCTCCGGCCACATCGCCGGTCCGATCAATCCGCCCTCCGCCAACAAGTACTTTTACTGGACCAATCCCAAGAGTCCCGCCGATGCGGACGAATGGCTGAGGGAAGCCAAGCAAACCGATGGTTCCTGGTGGCCGGACTGGTACAAGTGGTTGAGCAAGAACTCGGGTGACAAGGTACCGGCCCGCGTGCCGGGCACCGGCAAGCTGCCGGTGATCGAGGACGCGCCGGGTTCCTATGTCAAGGCGCGGCTGGTCAAATAACGTCGCCCATCCGGCGGGTTGGTAGAAACCGCGAACGGCCATCGTGCAAACGATGGCCGTTTTTGCCGTTTATGAAAGCTGTTATGAAACGGCAAGCGCGGATCGGCGCGTAACAGCGGTTCTGGCGTCCGCCGGGTAGGTAAGCCTGAAGCTCCGACGGGTCCGCCGGGGTAAATAAAAACCGGTAGCGGATCTCGCAGCCGGTTCCTGGAAGAATGGGGGCGGTTCGACCGCCCCTTTTTCATTGGCGCGCGGTCAATCGAACTCGATGATCGCCTGATCCACCGCCAGGCTGTCGCCCGGCGCCGCCAGCACCTTGGCGACCTTGGCGTCCTGGTCGGCGCGCAGCACGTTTTCCATCTTCATGGCTTCGATGACGGCCAGTTCCTCGCCGGCCTTGACCTCCTGGCCGACCTGCACCGCGATCTTGGTCAGCAGGCCCGGCATCGGCGACAGCAGGTACTTGGACAAATCCGGCGGCGCCTTTTCCGGCATCAGCGCCTGCAGTTCGGCCACCCGCGGCGACAACACCATCACGTCCGCCTGCGAGCCCCAGTGGAACAGCCGATAGATCATGTCGCGGCGTTCCACCTGAATGCAGATCTCGGTGCCGTTCAGGGTGCCCTTGAACAGTGGATAACCGAACTGCCAATCGCTGCGCACCTGATAGGCTTCGCCCATGTACACCACGTCGTAGCCGCCCTCGGCGGGTTCCACGTGCACCGGGTGCTGGTGGCCGCCCATGAGCACCACCCAGTCGTTGCCGACCTTGCGTTCGTGGCCCAGCAACTGGCCGCTGGTTTTGGCGGCGCGATCCATGTAACGACGGTGGATGAAGGCCGCGACCGAAATCAGCAACGCCGGGTCGTCGTGCGGCACGTCGGCGGCATGAAAGCCCTGGGGATACTCCTCGGCGATCATGTTGGTGCTGATCCGCCCGGTCATGAAGCGGGTATGGACCATCAGCGCCGCCAGGAAGCTGATGTTGTGCTGGACGCCGCGAATGAAAAACTCGTTCAGCGCGTCCCGCATGTGGGCGATGGCGCGGTCGCGGGTCGAGCCGTAGGTGATCAGCTTGGCGATCATCGGGTCGTAGTACATCGACACTTCGCCGCCTTCGTAGACACCGGTGTCGACTCGCACCACCTCGCTCTCCTTGGGCGGCAGGTACTTGACCAGCCGACCAATCGACGGCAGGAAGTTGCGGAACGGATCCTCGGCGTAGACGCGCGCCTCGATGGCCCAGCCCTTGAGTCTGACGTCGTCCTGGGTGAAGGACAGCTTCTCGCCGGCGGCGACCCGGATCATCTGCTCCACCAGGTCCAGCCCGGTGATGAACTCGGTGACGGGGTGCTCCACCTGCAGGCGGGTGTTCATCTCCAGGAAGTAGAAGTTGCGCTTGGCGTCGACGATGAACTCGACGGTGCCGGCGGACTGGTAATCCACGGCTCGGGCCAGCGCCACCGCCTGTTCGCCCATGGCCCGACGGGTCTTTTCGTCCAGGAACGGCGAGGGCGCTTCCTCGATCACCTTCTGATGCCGGCGCTGCAGGGAGCATTCGCGCTCGCCCAGATAGACGATGTTGCCGTGGCTGTCGCCCAGCACCTGGATTTCGATGTGGCGCGGCTCCTCGATGTATTTCTCGATGAACACGCGCTCGTCACCGAAGGAGGAGCGGGCTTCGTTGGTGGCGCGCTCGAAGCCGTCGGCGCACTCGGCGTCGTTCCAGGCCACGCGCATGCCCTTGCCGCCGCCACCGGCGCTGGCCTTGATCATCACCGGATAGCCGATGCCCGAGGCGATCTCCACGGCCTCCCTGGTGTCCTTGATGACTTCGGTGTAACCAGGTACGGTGCTGACCCCCGCTTCCTTGGCCAGTTTCTTGGAGGTGATCTTGTCGCCCATGGCGTCGATGGCCTTCACCTTCGGGCCGATGAACACGATCCCTTCCTTTTCCAGCGCCTCGCAGAAGGCCGGGCGCTCGGACAGGAAGCCGTAGCCCGGATGCACCGCCTCCGCGCCGGTGTCCTTGCAAGCCTGCAGGATGCGTTCGATGACCAGATAGCTCTGGGCGGTGGGCGGCGGGCCGATCAGCACGGCCTCGTCGGCCATTTCGACATGCAGCGCGTCCTTGTCCGCCTCGGAATAGACGGCGACGGTTTTGATGCCCATCTTGCGGGCGGTCTTGATCACGCGGCAGGCGATTTCGCCGCGATTGGCGATGAGGATTTTCTTGAACATGCGTCCCACCCCTTACAGCGGAATGTTGCCGTGCTTGCGCCACGGATTTTCGAGTTCCTTGTCCCGCAGCATCGCCAGGGAGCGGCAGATGCGCTTGCGGGTGCCGTGGGGCATGATCACGTCGTCGATGAACCCGCGATGGCCGGCGATGAACGGATTGGCGAATTTCTTGCGGTATTCCTCGGTGCGCTCGGCGATCTTGGCCGCGTCGCCGATGTCCTGGCGGAAGATGATTTCCACCGCGCCCTTGGGTCCCATGACCGCGATTTCGGCGGTCGGCCAGGCGAAGTTGACGTCGCCGCGCAGATGCTTGGAACTCATCACGTCATAGGCGCCGCCGTAAGCCTTGCGGGTGATGACGGTGACCTTGGGCACGGTGCATTCGGCGTAGGCGTAGAGCAGCTTGGCGCCGTGCTTGATGATGCCGCCGTATTCCTGGGCGGTGCCGGGCATGAAGCCGGGCACGTCCACGAAGGTGATGATCGGGATGTTGAAGGCGTCGCAGAAGCGTACGAAGCGGGCGGCCTTGATCGAGGACTTGATGTCCAGACAGCCGGCCAGCACCATCGGCTGGTTGGCGACGATCCCGACCGGCCAGCCGTCCATGCGGGCGAAGCCGGTGATGATGTTCTTGGCGTTTTCGGGCTGGACCTCGAAGAAATCCACGTCGTCCACGACCTTCAGGATCAG
>DGFE01000070.1 GCA_002391525.1 Competibacteraceae bacterium UBA3908 | reverse complement strand
TGTTTCAGTTGCCGGAACTGACGCGGATGAGCGACCGGACGGAGTTGGAGACTGTGGAAATGCGGGCGGTGGGAAAGGATTGGCGGGTGAGATTTAAACCGGTGAGAGGCGATCCATGAAATACAAGATCATCCTTAATCAGTCGGAAGAAGGTTACAGCGCTTCGTGCCCCAGCCTGCCTGGCTGCTGGTCACAGGGAAGTACTGAACAGGAAGCCATCGAGAATATAAAAGACGCCATTCAGGAATATTTGGCGGCTATCGCGGAATCCATTCAGGGTGAGGATGTGCGAGAAATAGAAATAGCCGGTTAAAGATGCCAAAACTTCCAGGAGTCAATCATCTGGAGGCTATCCGTGCTCTTGAAAAAGCAGGATTTCGCATTGTCCGCCAAGGCAGAAAACATATCGTCCTGTCGAATGGAAGCAGGTTTGTGACGGTTCCCCGCAATAATCCCATCAATGCCTTCACCATGGGCGGCATAGCGCAAGATGCGGGATTGACGGTAGACGAGTTTCGGAAGCTCTTATAATCCTTTTGAGAACCCCACCATGTTCACCGGCATCATCACCGCAATCGGAACCATTACCGCGCTCCAGCCGCGCGGCGGCGATGTCCGCCTGCGCATCGCCACCGGCAAGCTGGAGCTGAGCGACGTGCGACTGGGCGACAGCATCGCCGTCAGCGGCATCTGCCTGACCGCCGTCGAACTGCCCGGCGACGGCTTCTGGGCCGACGCCTCGCGCGAAACCTTGGAGCGCACCATCCTCGGCGAAGCCGCGCCCGGCATGACGGTCAATCTGGAAAAAGCCCTGACCCCGACCACCCGACTCGGCGGCCATCTGGTCAGCGGCCACGTGGACGGCATCGGCACGGTCACCGAATGGCGCCCGGATGGCCGCTCCTGGCGGCTGCGCATCCAGGCGCCCGATGAGCTGGCCCGCTACATCGCCGAAAAAGGCTCCATCTGCGTGGACGGCGTCAGCCTGACCGTCAACCGGGTGAATGGCGCGGCCTTCGAACTCAACATCGTCCCGCACACCCTGGCGGAAACCACCCTCGCCAACTTTCAGGTAGGTCGGCGGGTCAATCTGGAAGTAGACTTGATCGCCCGCTACCTGGAGCGGCTGCTGCTGGGCGAGCGCGCCGCGCAGCCCGGCGGCGGCCTCACCGAAGCGCTGTTGCGCGAGCACGGGTTCTGGAAATAGCCATGGCACTCGACACCATCGACGACATCCTCGCCGATCTCCGGCAAGGCAAGATGGTCATCGTCATGGACGACGAGGACCGGGAAAACGAAGGCGACCTGTTGATGGCCGCCTCGCGGGTCCGCCCCGAGGATGTCAACTTCATGGCCCGCTACGGACGCGGCCTGATCTGCCTGACCCTGACCCGCGAGCGCTGCCAGCAATTGCGCCTGCCGCTGATGGTACAGGACAACGCCACCCCCTACTCCACCAACTTCACCGTCTCTATCGAAGCCGCCCAAGGCGTCACCACCGGCATTTCCGCCTACGACCGCGCCCATACCATCCGCACCGCCGTGCGGCCCGACGCCCGGCCCGAGGACCTGGTGCAGCCCGGCCACATCTTCCCGCTGATGGCCCAGCCTGGCGGGGTGTTGACTCGCGCTGGCCACACCGAGGCCGGCTGCGACCTGACCCGGCTGGCGGGCCTGGAACCGGCGGCGGTGATCGTCGAAATCCTCAACGAGGACGGCGGCATGGCGCGGCGACCCGACCTGGAAGCCTTCGCCCGGCAACACGATTTGAAAATTGGCACTATCGCCGATCTGATCCGCTACCGGATGCAGAACGAAAAAACCGTCGAGCGGGTCGCCGATGCCACGATGCATACCGAATTCGGCCCGTTCCGGGTCTTGACTTATCAGGACATCGTCAGTCGGCAGGTACATTTCGCGCTGGTCAAGGGCGACATTCAGCCCGACCAGCCGGTACTGGTGCGGGTTCATGTCCAACATCTGCTGAGCGACCTGCTGACCTTTCGTCTGCCGGACAGCGGTTGGCCGTTGCGCGACACCTTGCGGCGGGTGGCGCATGAACCGGTGGGGGTGCTGGTGTTTCTGAGTCGGCCCGAAGATCCGGCAACGTTGATCCGGCGAATGCGCGGCTATCAATTCGGTTCCGGCGAAGCGCCGCGCGCCGTCGATCCGAGCGCCGAACTGCGTACCTACGGCATCGGCGCCCAGATCCTGCTCGACATCGGCGTGCGGAAAATGCGGGTGCTGAGTGCCCCCAAACGCATCACTGGCCTGTCCGGTTTTAATCTGGAGGTCGTGGAATACGTCTCCTGAACCCCACGTTTCACCAACCGCCACGGAATTCACCATGCATGACATCACCACTATCGAAGGCGATTTCACGCCGCCCCAGGATGCTCGCTTTGCCCTGGTCGCGGCGCGGTTCAACAGCTTCATCGTGCAAAACCTGATTGACGGCGCGGTCGACGCCCTGCGCCGGCACGGTGTTCCCCAGACCGGCATCGAGCTGATCTGGACCCCCGGCTCCTTCGAGCTACCGCTGGCCGCGCAGCGGCTGGCGGCCAGCGAACGCTACGACGGCATCGTTGCCCTCGGCGCGGTGATCCGCGGCGGCACCCCGCATTTCGAATACGTGGCCGGCGAATGCGCCAAGGGATTGGCCAGCGTTTCGCTGGAATATGACATTCCCGTCGGTTTCGGCGTGCTGACCGTGGACACCATCGACCAGGCGGTGGAACGAGCCGGCGCCAAAGCCGGCAACAAGGGGGCCGAGGCGGCGCTGTCGGTGCTGGAAATGGTCAGCCTGCTGCGCCGGCTGGAAGGTTGAGCGTGGGCGCTCCCGTCCGTAAGCCCTCGCCCGGAAAGCGTGTCTGGGCGCGACGCTGCGCCGTGCAGGCGCTGTATCAGTGGCAGTTGACCGGCGAGGATCTGACCCTGGTCGAAACCCGGTTCCTGGCCGATCAGGATTTAAGCAAGGCCGATCTCGGCTATTTCCGGGAACTGGTTCAGCAGATTCCGGCTCGCGTGGAGGAAATCGACGCCATCCTGGCCCCGTTCCTGGACCGACCCATGCCACAGGTGGACCCGGTGGAGCGCGCCATCCTGCGCATCGGCGGTTACGAACTGATGCAACGTCCGGACATTGCCTGCCGGATCGTCATCAACGAAGCGGTGGAACTGGCCAAGATGTTCGGCGCCGAGCAGGGGCACCGGTTCGTCAACGGCGTACTCGATAAAGTGGCCCGCACCGTGCGGCCAATCGAATTCGCCGCGCATTCATGAGGCTTACGCCCGCGGCGGCCCGGACTACACTCAGGATGAACCCAACGGCGAGGACGGACGCCATGATGTCGCAACCCATCCCTATCACCCGCGAAATCTTCCAGGTGGGCGGCTATGGCCTGACCGCTCCCGAGGACGCCGCCATCTATCTGCTCAGTTTCGATGGCCACGCGGCGCTGGTGGACGCCGGCACGGGCCGCGCCCAGGCGCGGCTGCTGGGTCATCTTGCCGCCCTGGGCGTGCCCCCCGGCCAAATCGACTATCTGCTGCTCACCCACTGCCACTACGACCACACGGGCGGCGCGCGTGGCCTGCGCGACCGGTTGGGCTGTCCGGTGGTCGCGCACGAACTGGACGCCGGTTTTCTGGAACAGGGCGACAACGAAGTCACGGCGGCCAGCTGGTATGGCGCCAAACTGTCTCCCTGCCCGGTGGACCGCCGGTTGAACCAGGTCTGGCAAACGCTGCCGCTGGGCGAACGCTCGATCACCGCGCTGCACATCCCCGGCCATTCCCCCGGCTCGCTGGCCTACCTGACCGAATCCGAGGGTCAAACCGTGTTGTTCGGCCAGGACGTGCATGGGCCGCTGGATCTTCGGCTGCGCTCGAACCGGACCGATTACCGGGCTTCGCTGGAGCGGTTGCTGGCGTTGGAGGCGGACATTCTCTGCGAGGGGCATTACGGCATCTTTCGCGGCAAGGCGGCGGTGGCCGAATTCATTCGCTCGTTTCTGGAAGATGCGTACTGACGGCGGCGCCGTAAGGGTCGCGGGCGACGGAACATCACTCTACGGCGGCAATCCGACCAGTTGCAGAGTCCGTTTCAAGGCGGCGCGGGTCGCTTCGCTGGCCTCCGCCGTCGTCAAGGCCTGGCGCATGAAGTCCGCGGTCTTGGGCGGATTCTGGGAAAAACGGTAAGCGACGGTGAATGCGCCGGTCGCTCTCTCGGCATCGTCCATCGCGCCGTACACCTGCCCGAGGTTGTACCACGACGACGACCGCCCTGGCGAAAGCGAGATCGCGTACACCAATTGATGTTCCGCGCGCTTGAGCCGACCCAGCTTGAGATTGGCGTAACCGAGATTGCCGGCCACCTCGACATCGGCGGGATCGGCCTGCTGGGCCTGCTGGAATACGGTCGCGGCGACCGGATAGTCGTTCCGCTTCAGCGCGTCCAACCCCTGCTGGTTCAGGGCGCGCGCTTCTTTCACATTCCGGCGGGCCGGTCTGGACACGCTCTCCAGCCGTTGCCGGGTCGCATTCAATCCCGCCTCGTCGTTGCTGATCGACTGCTTCAGCATCCGCTGGACATGGCCGAACACGGCGTCGTACTGGCCAGCCCGAACCGGCGTCGCCAGGCTCAGCACCGCCAGTATCAGCATAATCCATGTCTTGCGCGTCGCCATGCTCTCTTGCTCCGTTCTACCGCCGCCGCTGCAGGAACCGCGTCACCTCCAGGGCAAACGATTGCGCTCGCCAGGTGTTGGTCGCGGTGACGTGGGTGGCGCAAGGCATGACCCAAAGCCCACAGTTGGGAATCGCGCCGAACATTTCCAGGATTTGATCCAGCGGCGCCAGCGGATCGCGGTCGCCGACCACGATCAGCGTCGGTTGAAAGATGTTTTCCAGAATCTCCAGATCGTGCGCATGATCCGTGGTGGCCGGTTCCAGCGCCTCCGACACCCGTCCGATCACCTCCTCCCAGGCATCCGGTCCACCCTGTGGCTGGTGGATGTCGCTCAGCCATTTGTGCATGCCGACGCCGCGCCAGTAGGCGGGATCGGCCATGTCGCGGGTACCGGCGTGGGTCTCCTGGTCCTTGCGGTAACCGACTCGGTACAGCACCAGCTTGCTCACCCGGCCGGGATGGTAGAGGGTCAGCCACAGCGCCACCGCCCCACCCATGGAAGACCCTACCAGACTCGCCCGGGGCAAACCCAGTTCATCCATCAGTTCCAGCACGGCGCGGCCCATGTCGGCGACGGCCAGCCGCTCGGCCACCATCGGGCTGCGGCCATGACCGAGATGATCGGGCGCGATCACCCGGAAGTGACGGGCGAACAACGGGATTTGCGGCGCCCACTCCGCCCCGCTCATCCCACCGCTGTGCAGCAGGATCAGCGGCTCGCCGTGACCGCTTTCGGTGCAGTGCAAGGTCGCCATGGCAGCATCCTCTCTCACTCGTGAATGACGACTATTATAGTCACCCCGCCCCGCTTGCCCGATAATGACGTGACGACAACCCAGGAGATTGACCCATGGCGATGACATCCCGCCACTACCGCGCCCTCGGTCCCCACGGCTTCCACCGGGTTCACTACACCGAATGGGGCGACCCCGCCAACCCCAAGGTGCTGATCTGCGTTCACGGCCTGACCCGCGCCGGCCGCGACTTCGACTTCCTGGCCGCCGCGCTGGAACGCGAATACCGGGTGATTTGCCCGGACGTGGTCGGGCGCGGCAAAAGCGACTGGCTGGACCACAAGAGCGACTATACCTACCCGCTTTACGTCAACGACCTGGCCATGCTGCTGGCGCGGATCGACGCAGAACGGGTGGACTGGGTCGGCACCTCGATGGGCGGCCTGATCGGCATGTTCCTGGCCAGTTATCCCGGCACGCCGATTCACAAGCTATTGGTCAACGACGTCGGGCCGCTCATCCCCGCCGCCGGACTGAAACGGATCGCCGACTACGTCGGACGGGTGATCGTCTGGGATACCTTCGAAGCCATGGATCGCGCGCTGCGCGTCTACGCCGCCTCCTTCGGCAAGCTGACCGACGAACAATGGCGGCACATGCTCATCCACAGCTCCCGGCGACTGGAAGACGGGCGTTACACGACCGGCTACGATCCCGGCATCGCCGACATCTTCAAGACCATGGAGTTGAAGGATATCGACCTGTGGCCGGTGTGGGACGCCGTCCGCTGCCCGACCCTGGTGCTGCGCGGGGTGTATTCCGACGTGCTGAATCATGCCGACGCCATCGCCATGACCGAGCGCGGTCCCAAGGCGAAACTGATCGAATTCCCCGGCATGGGCCACGCGCCGGCGCTGATGGCCGACGATCAGATCGCGGTGGTGCGCGACTGGCTGCTGGCGGACTGAAGCGTGCTGTCGCGCATTGCCGGGATCATTTTCCCGGTGTTCGCCGTGGCCGGCATCGGCTGGCTGTACGCCCGTTGGAAACAACCCGATCTCACGGACCTCAACCAGGCCAACATGGACGTGTTCACCCCGGCGCTGGTGTTCTGGGCGCTGACCAACCAGCCGTTCACCGCCCAGGAGTTTCTGGATCTGTCCATCGGCGGGGTGGTGGTCATACTCGGTTCCGGTCTGCTGCTGTTGCCGGTGATTCCGCTGCTGAAGGTCCAACCCAAGACTTTTCTGCCGCCGATGATGTTCACCAACTACGGCAACATGGGCATCCCACTGGCGCTGTTCACCTTCGGCGAGCCCGCGCTGCAAACGGCGGTGCTGTTGTTCATCATCGGGGTGGTGCTGCACTTCACGGTTGGGTTGTACATCATGGACCACCGCATCCGCCCCCGGGAACTGTTGCGGATGCCCATGGTTCTGGGGCTGCTGGCGGGACTGGCCTGCAATCTGGCCGGCTGGTTGCCACCGGAGCCAGTGCTCGATACCCTGAAGCTGGTGGGTCAGAGTTCGATTCCGCTGATGCTGTTCGCCTTGGGGGTACGGTTTCACGAGGTCGGGATCGGCGACTGGCGGATCGGCCTGTGGGGAGCGCTGCTCTGTCCGCTGTCGGGGGTGATCGCGGCGCTGCTGGTGCGGCCCTGGCTCAGTTTATCGCCCATGCAGGACGACCAACTGCTGTTATTCGCCGCGCTGCCGCCGGCGGTGCTGAATTATCTGATCGCCGAACGCTACGACCAGGAACCGGAACAAGTCGCCACCCTCGTGTTGATCGGCAATCTCGGCAGTCTGGTCGCGGTGCCGGTGGCGCTGTACTTCATCTTGCCACGCTAATCCTCAGCCGGCCCGGCGCCCATGAACCGTCGCCAGCCGAATCCCCAACGCAATCAGCGCAATGCCGACCGCATGGAACCCATACAGCCGTTCGCCCAGAAAAAGCATGGACAGTACCGTGCCGAAGGCCGGCATCAAGCGCAAAAACTGGCTGGCGCGACTGGCGCCCAGCTCGGCCATCGCCCGGTTCCAGAAGAGGATGATCGGTTATTCTGGGTTTGGCCGGACGGGGACACGCCCTCGCTTCCCCACCGCATCATACGCAACTTTCGGATACCCTGATGTCCCAACACCCGCAATCTATCCAAGCCCCCTGGACACCGGACAGTTGGCGGCGGCGCCCGGCGGCGCAACTGCCGGACTACGACGACGCTCCGGTGCTGGCCGCAGTCGAGGAACGCCTGGCGGCCTCGCTCCCGCTGGTATTCGCCGGCGAAGTCCGCGCCCTGCGCCAACAACTGGCCGAAGTCGCCGCCGGCCGGGCATTTCTGCTTCAGGGCGGCGACTGCGCCGAGAGCTTCGCCGATTTCAACGAGCGCGCCATTACCGACACCTTCCGGGTGTTGCTGCAAATGGCGGTCATCCTGACCTTCGCCGCCGCCTGTCCGGTGGTCAAGGTCGGGCGAATGGCCGGACAATTCGCCAAACCGCGCAGCGCGCCGACCGAAACCCGCGCCGGCGTGACCCTGTCCAGCTATCGAGGCGACATCGTCAACGATCTCGACTTCACCCCGGACGCCCGCCGGCCCGATCCGCGCCGGCAGTTGCGCGCCTACGCCCAGTCGGCGGCGACCTTGAACCTGCTGCGAGCGCTGGCGCAAGGCGGTTTCGCCGATTTGCACCGGGTCCAGCAGTGGAACCTCGATTTCCTGCGCGCCAGTCCCCAGGGCGAACGTTACCGTGATCTCGCCAACCGCATCAGCGAGACGCTGGCGTTCATGCGCGCCTGCGGGCTGGACGCCGCCACCGATCCCCAAATACGGCAGGTGCGATTCTACACGTCGCACGAAGCGCTGCTGCTGGGTTACGAGCAGGCGCTGACCCGGCGCGAACCGCAAACCGGCGACTGGTACGACGGCTCCGCGCATTTTCTGTGGATCGGCGAACGCACCCGGCAACTGAACGGCGCGCATGTCGAATTCGCCCGCGGCATCGCCAATCCCATCGGCCTCAAGCTGGGACCGACGATGGA
>DGFE01000222.1:20743-25840 GCA_002391525.1 Competibacteraceae bacterium UBA3908 | reverse complement strand
GTTTCTCGGTGAACAAATCAAAGGCGAGGTTGAACGGGTATCGATCCCCGGCCACCTTGTCGGAAAGGTGAAACTGTTCACCGGCCAAATCGTTCCCAGCATCTTGCCAGACCTGCGGGGCATGTACAGTTGGAATACCAAGAGTTTGGTCGAAGCCATCTGTAAGGAAAAAGACACTAACGATCAGTATAAGGAAAGCGTTGCGAACCTGCTGCTTCGCATCTACGAGGATCTCCGCAACCTGGGCATCACCTCTCAAGAGCGGGCCATCAACTACGCGGCCACCAACGCGCTCCTGGCAGCGGATGTCGTTGAGGACGCCATTACGAAGGGGATGGAACTCGATACCATCGGGGTAGAGCGCAGTCCGGTCTGTCGCCCCGAAGCCGACTGCTGGGACGTAAAGCTTACATTTTTCAATCCCAGCAAGGTGTTTGAACAGGCCAGGAAGGTATATCTGTTGACCGTCGATGTGAGCGACACCGTTCCCGTGATGGTTGGCAGGGTCCGCTCCTGGTTCTTGCGATAGCTGACCCCTGATTGTCGGTAAGTTTTGCTGGACAAACCCCACACTGAGACGAACCAGAGGAGCATAGAAACATGAGTCGTTTACCCAATCTATCCTCGGGTATTGTTCGTGACGCTCGACTGGCCGGAAATGAGCGTAATACCATTCATTCCACAATATACCCATCGGCGTGGACATGCCCCAATGGTGGATCGCCGAGACTGAGAAATGGGATGTGTCGTTGTATTGCCATAGTAAACGGAAAAGAAGTCGATTGTGGACCCTGTGTCTGGTCGTGATCGGTGGTGGCAAGCACCCGATCAGCAGCAGTATCCTACGAATTTTTCGCGATCCGGGTCGTGGATGGTAGAACACAGCGCATGATTTCAATCAAATAAGCCTGGACTCTCCGCCCAGGCTTGATGTGAGATTGTGCCCTGGTACAAGTCGATCCAGGGAACTTGGAGGCCTATCGAAAAACAAATCGCGCATCAGAACCAGGAGTTGATTATGGCTGAAACCTCGCCTCAAAAAGTACCGGGTTTAACTATCGGTACAAAACTCATTCTCACCTTTTTGCTGTTCACGTTAATACTTGCCGGATTGCTGGTATTCGTTTACCAACGCTATGTGCCGCCCTTGGTAATCAAGCAAATCGATCTACGGACTTATTCGATTGCTCAATCGTTCGCGTCCTCGGTGCTTGAGCCGACGCTGGTGCGCAATTATTTGCGCGTCAACAAGATCGCCGAAGCGACCGCCAAACTTCCCAATGTGGCTTACGCGACGGTTATCAACAACCGGCAAGTACCCATCGCGGGTCTGCTGGGCGACGAAAAACGCCTCGACAGCCAATTCGTCAGCGCCTACAAGCAGAACGGGTTCCCCGTGGAGGCTGTCCGCCAGAATCAGGTAGCGAGTGGCCAGGACAGCAGCGCCAGGATTATCGGCTTCGGCGGCCGGGAGGTTTACGATGTCGCTCTCCCACTCGGGCAGACCGGCGCGCTGGTTCATATCGGCCTGTTTACTCAAGAAGCGCGGGATGCGGTACGCGAAACCTTCATCCCTCTGGCCTTGCTGCTGGGAATCATGACGGTGCTTGGCGCCTTGGCCATCGTCTTCGTCGCCCGCACCATTTCGCGACCGATTCAACGGCTCACCAGGTAAGCCGAACAGATTTCCCTGGGTAACCTCGATCAGCCGGTCGAAATCCAGGGTGGTGGCGAAATCTGGCAGTTGGGACAGGCGTTCCAGCGGATGCATGCGTCCATCAAATACCTTGCGGAACAGATGAGTTAACTTGGCGAGCACCCGTTTGAAATAACAGTCGAACAGTATTGGCGCGAATATGGAGTTGATGATTATGAAACGTATCGCTGTCTGCCTGATCGCTTTGTTCAGTTTTGGCTTGGGATGCGTCCAAGCCGCGGAAACTTATACCCTGTCCATGCAACCACTCTATTCACCCGAAGAAATCTTCAACAGCATCAAGCCCCTGGCGGAATATCTCTCAAAGGAATTGAATATTAAAGTGGAACCGGTGGTCGCCAAGGACTTCCCGGAATATGAAGGCCGTTTGAAGAGCGGCGATATTTCTATTGGGTACACCAGTCCGGTGATCTACACTAAAAACTCTCAGGCCCAAGAAGTGCTGGCGACGGCCGCCGATGAAAAAGAGGGTGGCCAGCTCCGCGGCGTCATCATCACGCGTCAGGACAGCGCAATCCGTAATCTCGCCGATCTGAAGGGGAAGAAAGTAGCCATCCCCAGTTTTTCCGGCGGTGGCGGCTATTGGTCCCAGCGGCTTACCCTGCTGGAGAACGGCGTGGATACCACCAAGGATATGCAGCTCGTCGAAGTGCCGGACAACAAGCATGAAAACGTGATCCTGGCGGTGTATCTCGGAGATGTGGATGCGGGTTTCATTCGTGAAGCGGCCCTGCATTCGGCCGATGCTTATGTCCCTCCTTCGCAAATCCGGATGCTCGCGGAGACCGCGGCAATACCGAACTGGGCCTTGTCCGCTCACCGCTCCATGCCCACGGAAACCAGGCGCGCGCTGCAAACCGCCCTCCTGAAACTCAAACCGGGCGATCCGGTGCTCAAGGCCCTCAAGGTAGCCAGATTCGAGAACCTGTCCGATAAAGCCTACGATGGCTTGCGCAAGGCTGTTGGCTTACCCGTCTCCGCGCGCTAGATCTGAAAAGGCATTGCCGGCGCTCACGATGCGAAAGTGAGCGTTCATTCCCAAATCGGGCATTGAGGGACAATCATGATTTCCTTAAGCGACCTTGCCGATGAGATCACCAAGATTTGTCTGGAGGGCAAAAACGGAGCATTGTTGATCTCGAATGGCCGTAGCAACGGTAAAATCTTCATTGCCAATGGCAACGTCGTCAACCTGGAGTTTGCCAACCAGACGGGCCAGACGGCCCTTGCCACCATCGGGGGCATCGCGCAATGGAACTATGCGATATTCGTCGCGGGACAGGTAAAGCCATCCGCCGATCCTGATTTACCCGGTACCGATCAGTTGCTCCGTGGCTTAAGAGTCGCGCCTTCGGCGCCGAGCCCCGTCATTGAGCCGATCTCTCGGCGTGGCGCCGGAGGGGTCGGGTTGCCTCCAGCGGAGAAACTGGAAGAAATCATCAGGGCGCAACTCGCGCAACGTCTGGGGCCGGTCGCCAACATCATCGTCAAGCAGCAGCATGGCCGAATCGTCGCACTGCAAGGCCGGGACGAACTGGATAGGCTCCTGCGGGAGCTGGCCGCCAAGATTTCCGACCCCGCGGCTGCCAGCAGCTTCGTCAGCGCCGTGAGCAACCAGATCAGGACTTGAGCGATTCATGACTCCGAAATCCCTGGTGCGCAGCATTCATACCCTTTTCTCCCTGCCTGACGTGGTTATCCGGGTCAATCGACTGATCGGCGAGCCCAACACTCGAACGGCGGATCTGGCGCAGGCGGTTCTTTCCGATCCAGGGTTGGCGACGCGGTTGCTACGATTGGTCAACAGCGCTTACTACGGTCCTCGTCGCCGGGTGGAAACCGTCTCGCACGCCATCATCCTGCTCGGGCAACGGGAACTGCGCGACCTGATGATGGGCACGGTCGCCGTCGAACTGTTTCAGGGCTTGCCGCCGGAACGGGTGAACATGGATCGGTTCTGGCTGCACAGCGTCAGGTGCGGCATCGCGGCGCGCGGACTGGCCCAGCGCCAGCGTCTGCGCGAAGGCGAGCGCTTCTTCATCGCCGGACTGCTGCACGGGGTCGGCAAGCTGATCTTTTACAGCCAATACCCGGAACGCTATCGCGAAGTGCTGGAACGGGCCGGCGACGACGAACGGGCCCGCGTCGCCGCCGAACGTCAGGTTTTCGGATTTACCTATGCCGAGCTGAGCGCCGAATTGCTCAAGTCCTGGCGACTGCTGGAACATCTGCACCCGGCGATTGCCTATCACCTGGAACCCGGCAAGGCCACGGACTGCCGGCGGGAAGCCACGATTCTCCATGTCGCCGTCCAGATCGCCAACCATATGCAAACCGGCACCGACGGCGCATCGGCCGGCGCGCAGACCGAACAGACTCCCGAGCACCTCGCGTCATTCGCCCGGTTGCTGGATCTGCCGCCGGAATCGCTCGCTTCACTCCGTGACGAGATCGATTCGCAGGCCAGGGAAATTTTGAAGATCATCCGTCCGGGCGCAACGTTACCCGATTAAAATCAGCTTTTTCGCTATCGCCTTCAGCCGCCTGGATGTTCATGCCCGCCGCTCCCCCGTTGTTCTCCCATCGCCCCTACTGGGCCGCCCGCTTCGGCGTCGCGCCCTTCCTGCCGATGTCGCGCGCCGAAATGGGCGCGCTCGGCTGGGATTCCTGCGACATCATCCTCGTCACCGGCGATGCCTACGTCGATCATCCCAGCTTCGGCATGGCGATCATCGGTCGGCTGCTGGAGGCGCAAGGCTTCCGGGTCGGCATCATCGCCCAACCCGACTGGACCTCCGCCGAACCGTTTCGGGCGCTGGGTAGACCGAACCTGTTCTTCGGGGTCACGGCGGGCAACATGGACTCGATGGTCAACCGCTACACGTCGGACCGGCGGCTGCGCCACAACGACGCCTACACGCCCAACGACGAGGGCGGCAAACGGCCGGATCGAGCGGTGATCGTCTACAGCCAGCGCTGCCGCGAGGCATACTCCGACGCGCCCATCGTCATCGGCGGCATCGAGGCCAGCCTGCGCCGCATCGCGCATTACGACTACTGGTCGGACCAGGTGCGCCGCTCGATCCTGCTGGACGCCAGGGCCGATCTGTTGTTATACGGCAACGCCGAACGCGCCATCGTCGAGATCGCCCACCGCGCCGCCGTCGGCGAGCATCCCAAAACCATCCGCGACGTTCGCGGCACCGCTTTCGTCAGCAAGGGTTTGCCGGAGGATTGGCTGGAAATCGACTCGACCGAACTCGACCGGCCCGGTCCGGTGGAACCGCATCCCGATCCGTATGCGGTGGCGCCGACCCCCCCTCACCCCAAACCCCTCTCCCGATGGGAGAGGGGCTTATCCTCCCCTCGCCCTCCGGGAG
>DGFE01000222.1:0-20393 GCA_002391525.1 Competibacteraceae bacterium UBA3908 | reverse complement strand
GCCCTCCGGGAGAGGGGCCGGGGATGAGGGCGGATTTCCACCCCCGCGCCAAAACCGTCATCCGCCTGCCGGGTTACGAACAGGTCAGGAACGATCCGGTGCTGTACGCCCATGCCTCGCGGCTGCTGCATCTGGAGACCAATCCCGGCAATGCCCGCGCCCTGGTCCAGCGCCACGGCGACCGCGACCTGTGGCTGAATCCGCCGCCGATTCCGCTCACCACGCCGGAACTCGACGCCGTGTTCGGCTTACCCTACGCCCGCGTCCCGCACCCGAGCTACGGCGGCGCGCGCATTCCCGCCTACGAGATGATCCGCTTTTCGGTCAACATCATGCGCGGCTGCTTCGGCGGCTGCACCTTCTGTTCGATCACCGAACACGAGGGCCGCATCATCCAGTCCCGTTCGGAAGCTTCGATTCTGCGCGAGATCGAAGACATCCGCGACCGGACGCCGGGCTTCACCGGGGTCATTTCCGACCTCGGTGGACCCACCGCCAACATGTACCGCCTGGCCTGCAAATCGCGGGAGATCGAACGGAGTTGCCGCAAGTTGTCCTGCGTCTACCCGGACATCTGTTCCAACCTGAACACCGATCATTCGTCGCTGGTTCGGCTATACCGCAAGGCGCGGGAACTGCCGGGCGTCAAGAAAATCCTGATCGCCTCCGGCGTGCGTTACGATCTGGCGCTTCGCGATCCCGCCTACGTGCGCGAACTGGTGACGCATCACGTCGGCGGCTATCTCAAGATCGCTCCCGAGCACACCGAAACCGGCCCACTCGCCAGGATGATGAAGCCGGGCATCGGCGCCTACGACAAGTTCAAGGAACTGTTCGAGAAGTACTCGAAGGAAGCCGGCAAGGAGCAATACCTGATCCCCTACTTCATCGCCGCCCATCCCGGCACCAGCGACGAGGACATGCTGAATCTCGCGCTATGGTTGAAACGCAATGGTTTCCGCGCCGATCAGGTGCAGGCGTTCCTGCCCAGCCCGATGGCGCTGGCCACCGCCATGTACCACAGCGGTCGCAATCCGCTGCATGGCATCCACCGCGACCGAGGCGAAATCGTCACCTCGCCCAAGGGCTTGAAACAGCGCCGGTTGCACAAGGCGTTTCTACGCTACCACGATCCCGAAAACTGGCCGCTGCTGCGCGAGGCGCTCCGACGCATGGGCCGCGCGGATTTAATCGGCAACGGCAAGCGGCATCTGATTCCGCTCTGGCAGCCGCCCGGCACCGGATTCGGCGGCGAAGGCGCCCGCACCGGCCGCAAGCATGGACCACAAACCTTCCTGACCCGGCATACCGGCCTGCCACCGCAAAGCGACAGTTCCAAACCCTTCATTCCCTCTTTGAAAAAGGTGGGAAACAGGAGGGATTTCTCCAAGCCAGCCGCACCGGACCGCCGGCCAGCGCGGACCTTCACCCAGGGCAGTCCCTGCGGCGCCGGCAAGCGGCGCGGCGGACGCTGAGAAAAACCATCATGCGCGAAATGCAAGACCTGCTGGACGTGATGGCGCGGTTGCGCGATCCCGACCACGGCTGTCCGTGGGACCGGCAGCAGACCTGCGCCACCATCGTGCCCCATACCATCGAGGAAGCTTACGAGGTGGCCGACGCCATCGCCCGCCAGGACTGGGCGGAACTCCGGGACGAACTGGGCGATTTGCTGTTTCAGGTGGTGTTCTACGCCCAAATCGCCCGCGAGGAGCGCCGCTTCGATTTCGCCGACGTGGCGCGCGGCATCGTCGAGAAGATGACCCGCCGTCATCCGCACGTGTTCGGCGATGAAAAATATGCCGACGCCGCCGAGCAGACCGCCGCCTGGGAACGGATCAAGGCCGCCGAAAAAACCGAATCGCTCGCCGGCGTGCTGGACGGGATACCGCTGGCGCTGCCGGCGCTGACGCGAGCGGTCAAGCTGCAAAAGAAAGCCAGCAAGGTCGGCTTCGACTGGGGCGCGGTGGAACCGATCCTGGCCAAGATTCAGGAGGAAATCGCCGAAATCCACCACGAAATCGCCAGTGCCGCGCCGCCGGAGCGGTTGGCCGACGAACTGGGCGACGTGCTGTTCGCCGTCGCCAATCTGGCCCGTCATCTCCAGCTCGACCCGGAAGCGGCGCTGCGCGGGACCAACGCCAAGTTCGAGCGGCGGTTCCGGCGGATCGAAGCCTGGCTGGCGGAGCAGGGACGCACCCCGGCGGAATCGACGCTGGCGGAGATGGATGCGCTGTGGGAGCGGGCCAAGGCCGAGGCGCGCGGCTGAACCCGAAGCGCGGATTGCCAAACTCGCGCCTATCCCGTTACTCTATCCGTCAAGACGGTTCCCCCAGCGGGATTAAAAGGGAACGCGGCAACACCGGATCGACCGGTCGAATCCGCGGCTGTCCCCGCAACTGTGAGCGGCGAGCCGGCGTTCGTACAAGGCCACTGGGCAACTGGGAAGGCCGAACGCCCGGCGCAGACCCGCCAGCCAGGAGACCTGCCGTCCCAAGCGTCGCCTGGCCGTCGAACGGGATTTTTCGACGGGACGGTCCTCCGTTTTGGCGATGCGGGAAACCGAGCGTTCGCCAGCGGCGGACCGTGCCTTCCCGGCACTTTTCCGCCTCCTCTTTCCAAGCCGGTTCGACCGACCGGCGAGCGCGCGTGTTCCAGCGGACGGTGAGCCGGCCCCAATGCGGCCCGCTCGACAATAAAATCAGCATCTGGAAACGCGGTCGCCATGAATGCCCGTCGTATTACCGCCTATCGCTTCATCCAACCGTTCGTCGCGCTCGGCCTGCTGGCCGGTTTCGGCGATGTCGCGCCGGCCCAGGAAGAACTGCCGGAACTGGTGGTCACCGCCACCCGCGTGCCGATTCCCGCCGAACAGTCCGGCAGCGCGATCACCGTCGTCACCGGGCAAGACCTGGAACAGCGGCAGATTTGGGTAGTGGCCGACGCCCTGCGCGACGTGCCCGGCGCGGCGGTCAGCCGCAGCGGCGGCCCCGGCGCCCTCACCGAAGTTTACTTGCGCGGCGCCGAATCCAATCAAACCCTGGTGCTGGTCGATGGGGTGGAAGTCAACCATCCCGACGGCGGCGCCTTCGATTTCAACAGCCTGCTGGATTTGGAGGTCGAACGCATCGAGGTGCTGCGCGGTCCGCAGAGCGTGCTGTGGGGCAGTTCCGCCATCGGCGGCGTGATCAACATCGTCACCCGCCGCGCCGAGCGGCCGTTGCAGGCCAGCGCCCGCCTCGAAGCGGGCAGCTTCGCTACCTGGCAGGCCGCCGGCAGCGTGGGCGGACGCGGCGAGCGCTACGACGCCCTGTTGAGCGGCGCCTGGTTCGACACCGACGGCTGGTCCGCCGGCAGCGATTGGCGCGGCAACGGCGAGGACGATGGAACCACTATCGGTTCCCTCCAGTTCAAGGGCAGCGTCCACCCCCGCGACGACCTGGAATTGAGCCTGATCGAACGTTACACTCACAATCGTTCGGATTTCGACGCTTTCGTGGGCGGCGACCGGCGTCCGGTGCTCGACAGCGACGACCGGGCCGACAACCGGCAAAACCTGCTGCGCCTGCAAGGCCGGCTGAGCCTGTTCGGCGGCGCCTGGGAGCATCTGCTCGGCGCCGCCCGCTACGATCTGGACAGCAAAACCGAAAACGCCGGGGTCGAAACCTTCGACAGCACCAGCCATTCCAACCAGATCGACTACCAGAGCAATTATTTCCTGAGCGCCCTCGGCACGGAGCACACGCTGACGTTTCTGGTCAAGGACAAGCAGGATGAGGCGCGCAACACCTATTTCGCCAGCAATTCGATCCGCAACACCGGCGTCGCCCTTCATTATGGATTCGGTCTGGAGGAGCGGTTGTTCCTGACCGCCGGCGCGCGCCACGATTTCAACGACCGCTTCGACGACGCCGATACCTACCGACTGACCACCGCCTACCTGTGGCCGGATCTCGGCGCCCGCCTGCACGCCAGCTACGGCACGGCGGTCAAAAACCCGACCCTGACCGAACTGTTCGGTTTCTCCGGCGATTTCCAGGGCAATCCCGATTTGCGACCGGAAGAAAGTCGCGGCTTCGACATCGGTTGGGAACAGGTGTTGTTCGACCGGCGGCTGCGGCTGGATGTCACCGGCTTCGACAATCGCATCGACAACATCATCGTCGGCGCCGGGCGTACCGTGGTCAACCTGCCGGGCGAAAGCCGCGCCCGTGGCGTCGAAGTCAGCGCCAGCGCCGAGTTGACCCCGGATTTGAGCGGAACCCTGGCCTATACCTACACCGACGCCCAGGATTCCCAGGATCGGGACCTGCCGCGCCGACCGCGCCACCTCGTCAGTCTCAACCTGAACTACCGCGCCAGCGACCGCGTCAACCTCGATCTGGCGGCGCGCCATAGCGGTTCCGTCACCGATACCGCCTTCGATCCGGAGACTTTCGCCGCCTACCCCGTGAAGCTCGATGGCTACACCCTGGTCAATCTGGCCGCCCGCTATCAGGTGGACGACCGCTGGCAGGTGTACGGGCGGATCGAAAACCTGTTCGACGAACGCTACGAAGCCGTGCTCGGTTACGGCGGCGTCGAGCGCGGGATTTATCTCGGCGCCCGCTACCAGTTCTGAAAGCGTGGCGGCGATGGGCGGGAATGCGTGGCTGACGCGCCTGATGGCGCTGACGCTGGTGTTGCCGCCGGCGCTGACGCTGGCGTTGCCCCGCGCGGCCTCGCTGACCCCCTGCGCCGATCAATATCTGCTGGGGCTGGCCGATCCCGCGCAAATCGTCGCCGTTTCCGCCGAGGCCGCCGATCCGCGCCACTCGTTGTTCGCCACCGCCGCCCGTTATCCGACCACGCGCGGCGGCGGCGAGGAACTGGTGACGTTGCGGGCCGAAGTGGTGCTGACCGACCGCTGGATGCCGTTGCGGACCACGGAACGGTTGGGACGTTTCGGCATTCGGGTGATTCAAATCCCGCTACCCGAAAATTGGGACGATATCGCCGCGACCACGCGCGCCATCGCCGCCGAACTCGGGCGTCCCGAACAGGGCGAGGCGCGGGTGGCCGAGATGCGGGCGCGGCTGGAACGGCTGGCCGCTCGCCGCCATGCCGCTCGCCCGCCGCTGGCCGCCTATTTTCTCCCCGACGGCGGCAGCGCCGGCGGCGACACCTTCATCGACGCCGTATTACAGGCGGCGGGCACGCGCAATCTGGCGGCGGAACTGGGTCTGAACGGCTGGGGAACCTTCAAGCTGGAGCAACTGGCGCTCGCCGCGCCGGAGCTGATCGTCATGGGGTTTTTCGATCAGGGCGGCGACACCTTGCGCATGGCGTTCGCCCGGCATCCGGTGTTCCGCCGTCTGCTGGAACGGTTGCCGGCAATCGCCGTGCCGGACCGTTACTGGCTGTGCAGCGGCTGGTTTCTGGCCGAGGCCGCCGAATACATCGCCGAGCGCCTGCCGGCGATGGCGGGCGGACGATGATCCCGGCGCCGGCTGACGATATCCGGCGTTACCGGCGCATCAATGCCGCGCTGGCGGCGCTGCTGGCGGGGTTGACCGTCGCTGGACTGCTGCTGGGAAGCCTGCCGATGAGTCCGTGGCAAACGCTGGCGAATCTGGTCGGCGGTGATGAACGGCTGGCGGTAATCGTGCTGGAAATCCGCTTGCCGCGCGTGCTGCTGAGCCTCCTGGTCGGCGCTTCGCTGGGTCTGAGCGGCGCCGCCCTGCAAGGGCTGCTGCGCAACCCCCTGGCCGAACCGGGAATTCTCGGCGTTTCGGCCAGCGCCGGACTGGGCGCGGTGCTGGCCCTGTATTTCGGGCTGGCGCAGATCGCGACCTGGGCGTTGCCGGTTTGCGCGCTGCTCGGCGCGTTGCTGGCTACCCTGATCCTGGCGCTGCTGGCGGCCCGCGATTCGAGTCCGTTGTCCCTGATTTTGGCGGGGGTGGCGGTATCGAGTCTGGCGGTGGCGCTGACTTCGCTGGCCTTGAATCTGGCCCCTAACCCGCTGGCCTTGAGCGAGATGGTGTTATGGCTGCTCGGTTCGCTGCGCGACCGGGGCTTGTCCGATGTCGCGCTGGCCGCGCCGTTCATGGCGGTCGGCTGGGCGCTGCTGCTGAGCGCCGGACGGGAACTGGACGCGCTGACCCTGGGTGAGGACGCCGCTCGCAGCTTGGGCGTCGGGCTGGGCTGGCTGCGGACGCGGGTCATCGGCGGTACGGCGCTAACGGTGGGCGCGGCCACGGCGGTGACGGGGTCCGTCGGCTTCGTCGGCCTGATCGCGCCGCATCTGCTGCGACCCTGGCTCGGCTATCAGCCCGGCCGGGTGCTGTTGCCCGGCGCGCTGGCCGGCGCGGCGCTGCTGGCGGCGGCTGATCTGGCGGTGCGGTTGCTTCCGACCCGGCAGGAATTGATGCTGGGGGTGGTCACCGCGCTGCTGGGCGTGCCGTTCTTCGTCCACCTGCTGCTCCGCGCCCGGCGGACGCTGTCATGATCCTGCTGGAAGCCGACCGCATCGGTGTCGCCCTGGCCGGGCGGAGGGTGGTGCACGGAGTTTCGCTGCGCGCCGCCGCAGGCCAGTTGTTGGCGCTGCTCGGCCCGAACGGCGCGGGCAAGACTACCCTGCTGGCGGCACTGGCCGGGTTGCGGCCGTTTCACGGCAGCGTGCGGTTTCAGGGACGGTCGCTGGCGAGCCTGAGCCGGCGGGAAAAGGCGCGCGCCCTGGCCTATCTGCCCCAAGGCCAAACCGTTCACTGGCCGCTGACCGTGCGCCGCCTGGTCGAACTGGGACGGCTGCCGCATCTGGCGCCCTGGCAACCGCCCGCCGCCACCGACCGACTGGCGGTCGAGTCAGCCCTGCAACGCGCCGGTATCGCGGAACTGGCCGAGCGGCCGTTCGACACCTTGTCGGGCGGCGAGCGGGCGCGAACCCTGCTGGCGCGGGTGCTGGCGGTGGAAGCGCCGCTGGTGCTGGCCGACGAGCCGGTGGCTTCGCTCGACCCGTACCACCAACTGCGGGTGATGGAGTTGCTGCGCGACTATGCCGATGGTGGCGCGGCGGTGATCGTCGTACTGCACGATCTGACCCTGGCCGCGCGGTTCTGCGATGAACTGTTGCTGCTGCGGGAGGGCGTACTCGTCGCGCGAGGATCCGCCGAATCCGTGTTGTCGGCCCATCATCTGGCCGGTGCGTACCGGGTGACGGCGCTGCGCGGCGAGCACGAGGGCCAGCGCTACGTGCTGCCGTGGCGGCGGCAAACGGCGAAACGGGACGAATCGCCATGAACGCCGACGGTGCGCGACGCGATACCGAAACGGCCCGGCTGGCGGTCGCGGCGCTGTTGTCGGTGTTGGCGCATCTCGGTTTCGCCTGTTTACCCGTCGCCTGGCGACCGGTTTTCAGTCCGTCCACCGTCATGCGGGTGACCCTGGCCGCTCCAATACGGGTCGATCCGGCGTTTCGGTCACCGGGATCCGCCGAACCCGTTGCGTCCGAATCCGCGCCACCATCCGAACCCACCGCGCCACCCGATTTCGCTCCCGTGCCGGAATCAATCCGGTCCGCGCCAAAGCCCAAAAGCAAGCCGGCGGCGCTCAAGCGCCAGGAAGCCGCCATTCAATCGCGCCCCCGGCCCGCGCCGAAACCGGCCAAGCCGGCCCAACCACCGCGCGTCGTGGCAAAAGCAGCCGGCACAGAGCCGACTCCCCGCCCGGAACGCATCCGCCCGGCGTTGGCGATGGCCGCGCCATCCGCGCCGGATTGGTCCGTCGCAACCACCGGTGGCGGAAAAATCCCGGTCGGGGACGATGGGAGAACCCCGGTCGGCGGTTCCGGCAACACGACAGCCGTCGCATCCGCTTCGTCAGCGGCGGCGCCTATCGAAACCGGTTTGCGGCCGCTGCCCGGCAATCCGCTGCCGCGTTATCCGCCGCAGGCTCGCCAGCGCGGTATCGAGGGACGGGTGCTCTTACGGTTGACGGTCAACGCCGCGGGCAGGGTGGAAATGGTCAGCGTCGCGCGAAGCAGCGGTAACGAGCTGCTGGACGAAGAGGCGCGGCGGACGGTATCGCGCTGGCGCTTTCACCCGCCGCAACGGCGAGATCCAGCGATCGTAGCGCAAGTGCCGATTGTGTTCCGGCTGCGGGATTGAACCATGCCACCGGCGGTGGGTCGAGGTCATGGAGGATTCAGGTCAGCGCCGGCAGCATCCGACACAGCCATTCGCGCTGATCGGCCCCCAACGGTCGAGTCTCGACCCGGCCGTTGACGGTCAGTTCCAGTTCTTGTATCTCCGGGCGACCGTAAAGCACCGGGGTGAAGGTCACCGTATCCCGCGGATAAGCGCCGGTCTCGACAATCGCCACCCGTAAGCGTTGACCTTCGATCTCCGCCGTGACCCGGGCAATGCCGTAGCCGCCATTCTGATAGCGCCGGGTTTCCCGGTCATCCACGCAATAGTCATACGCCACGGGCCGCTCGCGACAGAACAGATGCAGCTCGACGGCGCTCAAGTCCATGAAACCGTTGCGCAGCGGTCCGTTGTAGTAGGGCAGCGCCGCGCCGTCGCGGACGAACAGCGGCAGTTCGTCCAAAGCGGCGGCGTACATCACCACCCGGCCGCCTTCCACCCACTCGCCCCGGTTCAGGTCGAACCACCAACCCGGCGGCAGGCGTACCGGCCGCTCCTGCATTTTCACGCCGGCGCGGACGATCTCCGACCCCTCGCCGTCGCCGTACAGGATCGGCGCGACCAGCAGCGCGTCGCCGACCAGATATTGATCGTCCAGATCGACGTATTCCGGGCCGGAATAGTGATAGAGCAACGGGCGGATCACCGGATCGCCGTCTCGCCAGTGGGCAAAGAAACACTGGTACAGATACGTCAGCAACCGGTAGCGGGTACGGATGACGCCACGCATGGCGGCCAGCGGTTCCGGTCCGAATTGCCACGGCTCCTGTTGCCTGGAATGCAGCATGGAGTGATTGCGGAAGAACGGGAACAGAAAGCCGGCCTGATGCCAGCGTACCAGCAATTCGACGGTGGTATCGTCCATGAAACCGCCCACGTCGGGGCCGTTGAACGCCACCCCGGACAGGCTCAGATTGAGCGAGCACGGCAACGCCATCCGCAGATGCTTCCAGTTGCTGGCGTTGTCGCCGGTCCACACCGCGATGTAGCGCTGGGTCCCGGCGCAGGCGCTGCGGGTCAGCAGGAAGGGCCGCCCGTCGGGATCGAGTTGATCGCAGGCTTGCCGGCTGGCCATGGCCATGAAATGCGCGTACTGGTTGTGATAGCGGTCGTGCGGGATCGCGCCGTGCTGGAAACGCATTTCCTCGGTGCGGCTGTAGCCGGTGGCGGGGTCGTTCATGTCCAGCCACGCGCCGTCCACCGCGCTGTCGCGCAGGAACTCCGCCAGCCAGCCGGCCCACCAGTCGCGGACGGTTTCCAGGGTAAAGTCGGGAAACACCGTGTCGCCCGGCCAGACCTTGCCGACGTAATCGCGACCGCTGGCGGTCCGGCAAAACACGCCCTGTTCCCGGCCACTGTCATAGACCGCGTAACCCGGTTCGTGCTTGACGCCGGGATCGACGATGGTCACCGTGCGGATGCCGGCGGTCTTGAGTTCGCGGTTCAGCCCGGCGGGATCGGGAAAATCCGCCCGGTCCCAGGTGAACAGCCGGTAGCCGTCCATGTAGTCGATGTCGTACCACAAGGCGCTGACCGGAATGTCGACGGCGGCGAATTGCGCGGCCAGTTCCCGGAATTCCGCCTCCCGCTGATAGCCCCAGCGGCATTGATGATAGCCCAGCGCCCACAGCGGCGGCAGCGGCGCCTGTCCGGTCAGCGCGGCGTAGCGCCGGACCACCTCCGGCAGGGTGGGACCGGCCAGGCAATAAATATCGGTGTTGCCGCCGAACGCCTGATACCAAAACTGTCCCGGCTGACTCTTGCCGGCGTCCATCACCACCCGACCGGGGTTGTCGAAGAACAGCCCCAGAAACCGTTCGCCAATCTTGAGAATGGCCAGCGGAATGGCGACGTAGGAAGGATCGTAATCGTCGCGGGCGTAGGTGTGGCGAAACACAGCCACCACATCCACGGTCAGGAAGTCGGCGCTGTCGCCGAGCTTGTTGAGGCGCCGGGTGCGCTCGCCGAAACCGTAGCAGCCGTCCACGCCGGTCAGGGCGAAGTTCAGCAACAGATTTTCGCCGCAGCCGCCGATGCCGTCGGCGACGGTCGCCAGCGAGACCCCGGCCAGCTCCAACCGCAAGCGGGCGGCCTCCAGGTCGACCCGACCGGCGGTCGTCGCGAACGCCACCGCTTCCCCGGTTCGCCGTGGCGTCACGGCTTGCCCGGTTCGATAGTCCGGCAGCACCGCATCCGAGTGCTGTCGCGGATCGGCGACGTGGGCATTCGCGAAGCTCAACCGCAGACAGCCATCGGCGACGGCCGCGCAGGTGATCCGCAATCGAACGCCAGAGCCGGTCAATTCGACGGCATCGCCGTCGACTGCCAATCGATTGGGGTAATCGAAATTGAATGGATGGATTTTCTGATCGAAGAACATGGCGTGGTCGCTCACTTCATTTTTGTCGCTGTATGTGCTTGGTGGCCGATGAGCCCGCTTCCCCGCTCAGGGTTGCGCCGCCGGTTTGGCCTTGCTCTCCGCCAGCAGTTGCGCCAGTTGCGTGGGCGGCACGTAACCGGGAATCATCTCGCCGGATTCCAGGATCAGGCTGGGCGTACCACGCACTCCAAGCTTCTGGCCCAGTTCGTATTGCGCCTGTACCGGATTGTCGCACGTCTTGCGCTCGACGTTCTCGCCGCGCTTGGCCTTGGTCATCGCGTCCTGCCGATTGTCGGCGCACCAGACCGCCACCGCCTTGTTGAACGACTCGGAACCGATGCCCTCGCGCGGGAACCACAGGTAGCGTATCTTGATGCCCTCCTTGTTGTAGGCGGTCATCTGGCTGTGCATCTTGCGACAGTAGCCGCAGTCGATGTCGGTGAACACGGTGACCGTATGCTTGACCGATCCCTCTGGAGCGAAAATCACCATGTTGTTTTCGCCGACCGCCTCGATGGCCTTGCCGCGCATTTCGCCGCGGCGATTCTCGGTCAGATTGTCGCGGGAACCCAGATCCAGAATGTCGCCCTGAACCACGTAGCGGCCATCCTCGCTCAAATAAAGCACCTGACCGCCGAGCACCACCTCGTAAAGTCCCGGAATGACGGCGGGCGCGACGCTGTCGGGTTTTTCGCCGTTCAGGGCCGCTTGCAGCTTGGCGAGATCCGGCTGTTTGGCGGGGACGGACGCCGGCTCGGGATCGGCGGCTAAGGTACTGGCGGAATACAGGACAGCGGCAATCAAAAAAATTTTATACATTTCAATATCCACATGATGGCACGGAATGACTGATTCAGAGTTTACCCGGAAGCCGGGGTTTCACAACGACTGTTCGCTGCGACGGCAGGATTTTCACTTCGACCTGCCGCCGGAACTGATCGCCCAATATCCGCCGGCCCAACGCGGGGACAGCCGGCTGCTGACCCTGGACGGCGCCACCGGCGCGCTCGGCGACCGGCGGTTTTGCGAGCTGCCGGAACTGCTGCGTCCCGGCGATCTGCTGGTGTTCAACGACACCCGGGTGATTCCGGCGCGACTGTACGGACGCAAGGCCAGCGGCGGGCGGATCGAACTGCTGGTCGAACGGCTGCTGGACGAGCGGCGGGCGCTGGTTCACCTGCACGCCAGCAAATCGCCCAAACCCGGCGGCGAGTTGTTGCTGGACGCCGGCTTCACCGCTACCGTGCTGGGCCGGCGCGGCGAGTTGTACGAAATCCGCGTCGAAAGCGACGAGCCGCTGCTGACGCTGTTGGAGCGGCACGGGCGGATCCCCCTGCCGCCCTACATCGCCCGCGAACCGACCGCCGCGGATCGCGAGCGCTATCAGACCGTCTACGCCCGTCAGCCCGGCGCGGTGGCCGCGCCCACCGCCGGCCTGCATTTCGATCGGGCCCTGCTCGACCGGATCGCCGCTCTGGGCGTGGAGCGAACCTTCATCACTCTGCACGTCGGGGCCGGCACCTTTCAACCACCGCGGGTCGAGCGCATCGCGGAACACGTCATGCACGCCGAACGGATCGAGGTCGACGCCGAAGCGTGCGACCGGATCCGGGCGGCCCAGGCCCGTGGCGGGCGGATCGTCGCGGTCGGCACCACGGCGGTGCGGGCGCTGGAAACCGTCGCCGACGCTGCCGGCCTTCCCTGGCCCTGGCGCGGCGACACCCGTATCTTCATCTACCCCGGTTACCGTTTTCGCTGCGTGGACGCGCTGATCACCAATTTTCATCTGCCGGAATCCACTCTGCTGATGCTGGTGGCGGCTTTCGCCGGCCATGCCGGAATCCTGAACGCCTATCGCCACGCGGTCGAACACCGTTACCGGTTCTTCAGTTACGGTGACGCCATGTTCATCACCCGCCGGCCCGCCCGCTGAACGAAGCGACCGCGTCCCGGTCCGAACCGGCGGCGGCGCGCTTGAAATTTCCAGCGGTGCGCCCATAGATTTGCCAAAACCGCCGTCTCAACGGAGCCTTGTCATGAAACGTATCTTACTGTTCGTCGCCACCAACCTGGGGGTCGTGCTGCTGCTCGGCATCGTCGCCCGGTTGCTGGGCGTGGATCGCTTTCTGTATCAGTCCGGGATCAACTTCCCCAGTCTGCTGATTTTCGCCGCCCTCTTCGGCATGGGCGGCTCTTTCATCTCGCTGCTGATGTCGAAATGGATCGCCAAGATGTCGGTAGGGGCGCAGGTCATCGAGCAGCCGCGCACCCAGACCGAGCGCTGGCTGGTCGAAACGGTGCGCCGTCAGGCGCAAGCCGCCGGGATCGGGATGCCGGAAGTCGCCTTGTACCACTCGCCGGAACCGAACGCCTTCGCCACCGGCGCCAACCGCAACGCAGCGCTGGTCGCGGTCAGTACCGGCCTGCTGGAGCAGATGGACGCCGCGGAGGTGGAAGCGGTGCTCGGCCACGAGGTCAGTCACGTCGCCAACGGCGACATGGTGACGCTGAGCTTGTTGCAGGGCGTGTTGAACACCTTCGTGATCGCCTTGGCGCGAGTGGTGGGTTTTCTGGTGGATCAGGCCCTGTCTTCCCGCAATCAGGAGTATCGCGGCCCTGGCATCGGCTATTACGTTACCAGCATGGTCATGGAAATCCTGTTCGGCTTCCTGGCCTCGCTGATCGTGATGTGGTTCAGCCGCCAGCGCGAGTTCCGCGCCGACGCCGGCGGCGCCCGGCTGGCGGGCCGCGGCAAGATGATCGCGGCGCTGGAACGGCTGCGGCAGTTGCACGAACCCTCGCAACTGCCCTCGCAGATGGCGGCGTTCGGCATCAACGGCGGTCTGGGCGACGGCCTGCGCAAGCTGTTGATGACCCATCCGCCGCTGGAGGAGCGGATCGCCGCGTTGCGCCAGCAGGCGTAATCGAGGGGGTGGGCGTCATGGAGTGAACGGCGCGGCGAACCGCCGCCGCGCCGTTCGGGCGAGCGCGGATTTCAACTGGCGTATTGCTTGAAGTCGAAATCCAGCTTGGGTCCGGCTTCCGCGACCATGTTGCCCTGCACCAGCGTGACCCCGAACTGCCAGATGCTCGCCATCTGCGGCGCCGTCGAGACCCCGGCGGCCACGACCCGGGTTTTCAGTTCCTGCGCCTGGTGAGCCAGCGTCGCCATCGACCGGCGGCTGTGTTCGTCCTTGGCCTTGGCCAGCCGCTCGATCAGGCTGCCGTCCAGCTTGATGTAATCGGGCACCAGCTCCTTGAGCAGGCGGTCGGAGTGCGCCTTGCCACCAAAATGGGACAGCGCCATGCCGCAGCCCAGTTCCCGCAACCGGCCGCGCAGGTGCCGGGTTTCCTCGAAGCATTCCTCGGCGTTGTCTTCCTTGATCTCCAGCACCAGGTTATGGCCCGGCAGCTGGCTGTCCTGCAATCGTTTGTTGAGCCAGTCGAAGAAGTCCCTGTCGGTTAGCGAATTGCGCGAAAGGCGGACAAACAGGATCGGGGGGCTGACGCCGGTTTGCCGCATTTCCATGAGCACCGACAACCCCCGGATGAGGGTCCATTTGTCCAGAGCGCCCATCGCGCCGTAGCGCACCGCCACCGCGCCCAGCTTGTCAAGGGCCTGCGGCTTGCCGGTTTCGTCCAGGATTTGCAGATAAACCTTGTAGCGCGCCTCCTCGGCGGTTTCGAAGCTGACGATGGGCTGATAGTTCAAACTCAGGCGCCCCGTGGTCAGGGCGGTTCGAATCAGGCGGATGACGGCTTCGTCCTGCGGGTCGATGGCGCCCTTTCGTTCCTTCCTGGGGGGAGTGTAAACCTCGACCTGATTGCCGCCCTTCTGGCGGGCCATTTCGCAGGCGCGGTCGGCGTGCGACAGAATCTGAATGGCGCTTTCGTGTCCGTCCGTGGCCTTGCAAATCCCGATGCAACAGGTTGTCGTGAACAGCTTGCCGCCGACGCGAAAGGTGTGCGCGGCGATCACCTCGCGGATGCGATTGGCCACCGCCACCGGATCGGTCGCTGAATTGACGGGCACATAAAGGGTGAACACCCCGCTGGCGAAATGAGCGGCCACGTCTTCGAGCGACAGCATTCCCTTGACCAGGCCGGCGGCTTCGAGCACGAATTGCTCGACGGCTTCGAACCCCATGGCGTAACGAATGGCGGCGTAATCCGTGAACAGGATGTACAGCACGCTGCCGTCGTGGTCGATCTCCAGGGTTTCGAGGAAGAACCGCCGGCTGTACAGCCCGGTGGTATCGTCGAACTTGAGCAAATCCTCGAGTTGCTGGTTGTAGGCGCCCTTCTCCTGAGCGGCATCCCGCACGATGATCTGGGTACAGGGCTCGTCGTTCATCCGGGTCGGCGCGCATTCCAGCAGAATCGGGAAGGTTGACCCGTTGCTGCGCACCCCGACCAGTTCGACCGGTTCGACCGCCTTGCCGGAACGAATACTGCGACGCAACACGCTTTTCAGCGCATCCCGGTAAGTCGGCGGCACCATGTGGACCAGCTGGATGTTGGCCAGCTCCTCCTTGCGCTCGTAACCGAACAGGTGCAGGTAAGCCGGATTGGCATAGGCATGGACGCCTTCGTGAATGTAGGCGATGGCCTCCTGGATGTTTTCCAGCAGTGCCTGGGCGCGGTTCTCGCTCTCCTTGAAGCGGGTCTCGAAGGACTGGCCGCGCTTGCGCGCCTGCAGATGGCGCAACTCCTTGCGCACCACCGCCACCAGATGATCGGCGTCGTCCAGGTAGAAGTAGTCGTCCGCGCCCTGCTCCAGCAGACCGGCTGGCTTGTGCCGCTGGCGGTAGTCGTCGTCCACCACGACGATGATCGGAATGTCCTGACCCGCTTCGGCGACCATCAGTCGCACTTCGGCGATGGTGGGCAGATCGTCGGCCAGCCGCAGCAGGATCAAATCCAGTATGTTGTAATCAATCGCGTTGCGGGCTTCGTCGGCCTGCTCGGTCTGGATCAGGTCGAGTTGATAACCATCATTACGGAGGGTCTTCGCGATATGTTCGATATCGGGTATCGAGCGATCCACGATAAGCAGATTGATGACGGAAGGATCAGACACGCGTTCCCATACCTCTGCTGATGATGGCCAGGTTCCCGGTCGAAAGCGGGCTCTAACGGGCTCTAACGGCAACGCTCACCCTACCGGGATCTTGGCTGGTTGCCCTGGCTGTTCCCGCACCAACCGGGGCACCAGATAGCCTGGCAGCCGCTGACGGAGTTGTTCCATGATAGCCGATGCCTCGCTTTCGTTCACCTCGAAATGGGCCGCGCCGCAGACCCGGTCGAGCAGGTGCAGATAGTAGGGCAGGACGCGGCCGGCGAACAAAACCTCGCTCAGCTCCGCCAGCGTCGCCGCCGCGTCGTTGACTCCGCGCAGCAGCACCGACTGGTTCAACAGGGTCACGCCGGCATTCGCCAGCCGCGCCAGCGCCGCGCGCACGGTGTCGTCGATCTCCCGCGGGTGGTTGGCGTGAACCACCAGCACCGATTGCAGCCGGGTCCGGGCGAACAAATCCAACAAGCCGTCGTCGACCCGTTCGGGCAGAACGATGGGTTGCCGGCTGTGGATGCGCAGCCGCTTTAGATGGGGAACGCGGTCCAGTTCCGCCAACAGCAACCCCAATCGTTGGTCGGACAGGGACAGCGGATCGCCGCCGCTCAGAATCACCTCGCGGATACTGGCGTCACCGGCCAGATAGGCCAGCGCCGACCGCCACTGACCCACGCCGGCATGGGCCTCGGCATAGGGGAACTCCCGACGGAAGCAGTAGCGGCAATGCACCGCGCAGGCGCCGGTGACGATCAGCAGCGCTCGGCCGTGGTATTTGTGCAGCACGCCCGGCGCCGCCTGCGCGGCCCCGTCGCCCACCGGGTCGGTCACGAAACCCGGCGCCGGCGCCAATTCCGCCGCCAGCGGCAATACCTGCCGCAATAGCGGGTCGTGCGGATCGCCCTTGCGCATCCGCGCCACGAAACCGCGCGGCGCCCGCAGCGGAAACCGGGCCGCCGCCAGCCGCGCGGCTGGCAACAGAGCGGGATCGAGCTCCAGTTCCCGCAATAACTCGGCTGGATCGCTGATCGCCCGCGCCAGTTCCCGTTGCCAGCGCGGAGCCTGACGCGAAATCGCCTTTACCGTTATCATATTTCGCTTTTCAGCCTAACCACTTTAATCGAAGGCGGACGCCGCATGGCAACGTATAGTACCAACGAATTCAAGAGCGGACTGAAGATCATGCTGGATGGCGATCCCTACGCCATCGTCGAGAACGAGTTCGTCAAACCCGGCAAGGGCCAGGCGTTCAACCGGGTCAAGGTGCGCAACCTGAAGACCGGGCGGGTGATCGAACGCACCTTCAAGTCGGGCGATACCGTGGAAGGCGCCGACGTGGTCGATGTGGAGTTGCAATACCTCTACAACGACGGCGAATACTGGCATTTCATGGATCAGCAGAGCTACGAGCAACTAACCGCCGATGCCGCCGCCGTGGGCGATGCCGCCAAGTGGCTGAAGGAAGAGGCGATCTGTCAGGTGACGCTGTGGAACGGCGTTCCCTTGAGCGTGGCGCCGCCCAACTTCGTGATCATGACCATCGTGGAGACCGATCCCGGCCTGCGCGGCGATACCTCGGGCGGCGGTGGCAAGCCGGCCACCCTGGAAACCGGGGCGGTGGTCCGGGTGCCGCTGTTCGTGCAGAGCGGCGAGGTCATCAAGGTGGACACCCGCACCGGCGAGTACGTTTCCCGCGTCAAGGAATAAGGCGTCGCGATCAATCCGTGAGCTCTTCTTCCTGGCGACCCGGCGCCGAGCTGGCCACCCTGCGCCTGCGGGCCGAACTGCTGGCGCGCGTCCGGGCCTTCTTCGCGGCGCGCGGGGTGCTGGAGGTGGAGACACCGGCGCTGTCGGCGGCGGCGATCACCGATCCCCATCTGGCCAGTTTCAGCACGGTCTATTCGGGGCCGGGACCGCGACACGGTCGGACGCTGTACCTGCACACTTCGCCGGAATTCCCGATGAAGCGACTGCTGGCGGCGGGCAGCGGCTGCATCTACCAGATCGCGCGGGTGTTCCGCGACGGCGAGGCGGGCCGCCGCCACAATCCCGAATTCACCCTGCTGGAGTGGTATCGGGTCGGTTTCGACCATCATCGGCTGATGGACGAGGTGGCGGAACTGGTGACGGCGTTGCTGGCCGGGCGGCTGGCGCTGGCCGAACCGGAGCGGTTGAGCTACCGCGAGCTATTCCAACGCCATCTGGATCTGGATCCCCATCGGGCCGGCGTGGCGGAATTGGCGGCGTGCGCGAAGCGATTCGAGCTTCCGATTCCGCCGCGGATGCCGGCGGACGAGGCCGACCCCTGGCTGGATTTGTTGCTGACGCATTGGATCGAACCACGCCTGGAACGAGGACGGCTGACCTTCGTGTACGACTATCCGGTCTCGCAGGCGGCGCTGGCGCGGCTGCGGCCCGCTGATCCGCCGGTGGGCGAACGCTTCGAGTTGTACGTGGGCGACGTCGAACTGGCCAACGGTTTTCACGAACTGGGCGACGCGGACGAACAGCGTCGCCGGTTCGAGGGGGAAAACGCGGCGCGGCGGGCGCTGGGACTGCCCGTCATGCCGGTGGACGAACATTTGCTGGCCGCGTTGGCAGCCGGTCTGCCCGCCTGCGCCGGCGTGGCGCTGGGTTTCGACCGGCTGGTGATGCTGGCGGCGGGGAAGGCCGCACTTGACGAGGTCATCGCGTTTCCGCTCGATCAGGCTTGATCGAAGCGCTTTTCATCAGTCCCTTTCCGACTTATGCCGTCGCTTCGCTCAGTCGTAGGCTTCCATCACACCCAGGTACTCTCCGGTTTGCGGATCGAACAGGTCGATGATCCGCGATGGAGTCTTTGCGGACTTTGCGGGAAAACCAGCGCTCATTCGGCCTGTCGCCGTGGCGGACCAACTGCCGGAGCCCCGGCACGTACCTCCGGAACCCGTCGATTCGATCAGATCGTAGGTACCGCTGGCCGTGGTTTGACTCGAAAAACCGCCATCGATCCGAGTACCGCTGGATGTGCCCGTCGAAAATCGCATCTGGCTTATGGTGGTGCTCCCCGTCAAGTAGAGATTCACCGCGGAGTAAGCACAACCGGTAACGGGGACTTCGCCCAGAATCAATGCCACCGGCGAACCGTTGGGAGCGCGCAGGGAACTCCCGCTCGAGGTGATCTGTGTTCCGCCGGCGGCCACGTAGAACTGGATGATGGAACCGAACCAGACGCCTGACGCTGGCGCACCGCCACCGCCACCACCGCCACCACCGCCGTCAGTCTGTTTGTACGCACAGAAACCTATTCCTTCGTATCTAAAACCCGGATTGTTGATGACGGCGTCTCTTTCCGACTCGTAGATGGTGTAGAAATGAACGCCGGCATTGAGGTTGGCGAAACGATAAACCGGCGATGTTCCCGCCGGGCAGGATTGGGCGAAACCATTCGCCGACGCGAGGAAACTCAGCGCAAGGACGATCCAGCCAAGTTTGAAACTGAGGCATGGGTATGGCTTCATGGCACTCTCCCTAACGGCACTAAGCTACGATTGTAAATCGCTCGAAACTTTGTCACTTTGATAGTTTATAGACAAAGTTCTCGCTACATGTGGGCGATTTCCAGAAATCAACCCGTGTACTACATCGACCAGAAATTGCCACAATAATTATATGATTATAATGTCATAATTTAATTAAGTATCTTGTAGTACGGGAATCGTGGTTTTTCCTGATCGACGGCAGAATATGGAAGCTGACCGTAGGACTTTCAAACGATTTTCATGCTGTTGTCTGTCCCAGCCACCGTCCCATCCTCACCGCCATCCCCGCTTGCAACCCGGGCTCCCAGCATACCGCTCCCGGGCCGAACAGGAGGATCACCGTAGAGCCCATGTTGAAACGGCCCAGCTCCGCGCCCTTGTCGAGCCGCACCACACCCTCGCCGTTCGGTGGATAGCTCCACTGCCGGATGATCTTGCCGAGCGGCGGGGTGATCGTCCCGGCCCACACCGTCTCGATAGACGCGACGTTGATCGCGCCGACCAGCACCAGCGCCATCGGCCCCGCCGGCGTGTCGAACAGCGCCGCCACCCGCTCGTTGCGGGCGAACAGGTCCGACACCAGCCGTGTGGTCAGGGGCGAGACGCTGAACAGTTTGCCCGGCACGTGAATCATTTCCCGCAATCGGCCAGCCAGCGGCATGTGAATGCGGTGGTAATCGCGCGGCGACAGATAGAGGGTGGCGAAGGCGCCGTTCCGAAACGGTCGCGCCCGTTCGGGATCGCCGCCCAACAGCGCCGTCAACGAAAAACTCCGCCCCTTGGCCTGCACCAGCGTATCGGCATCGGCCAGCCCGATCCGGCTGACCGTCCCATCCACCGGACAGCACACCACCCGGTCGCCGGGCGCCACCGGACGGGCTTCCGGCTTGAGCGACCGGGTGAAAAAGGCGTTGAAATCCCGGTAGGCGCGCGGATCCGGGTCCAGCGCCTCGCTCAGATCGACCCGGAAGCGCCGGGCGAAGCCCCGGATCAGTGCATCCTTGAACCAGGGCGTCCGCACCCGCGCCAGTCGATACGTCAGCCGGGTCAACACGCGCTGTGGCAACAGATATTGCGGCAGGTTGCGCAGATGGTCGCCCAGGGTCGCGGGCGCGTCGACGGCGGTCGGGTCGGACATGGCGCGTTCGCTAACAGTCGTGGTTGCTGAGAGGGAGATCGGCGCGGATTCGTCAGGGCGCGGCCGTGGCGCGGATCTTCAGGAAATCCGCCGCCAGCCG
>DGFE01000218.1 GCA_002391525.1 Competibacteraceae bacterium UBA3908 | reverse complement strand
AGAGACAGACATATACATGTCGATACCGCCCCAATGTTCCATGATCTTGTTGTCCTTAATGCGGTTCATCTCCATGACGGGTACGGTGATGCGATTTCCCGTGGGTGGCCTTCCTAAAAATTCACCAGAATTGGTTGCCCGGAACAAACCTCGATGCCAAACGAGGTCTCCCTCGGCAACCATGTCATGAATTTCCGCTTCGGCATCGGGAAACCCGGTAAAAAACATCCTGAACCATTGCTCGATTCCCGCCAGCCCGGCAGGCACTCCGGGCGGAGCGGAATGGTCAACGCTGTCCTCGCTGAAACATTGCAGCAGCGCATCGATGTCGCGCCTGTTGAGTATTTCGGTGATATATCGACGAACAAAAGCCTTGCTCTCTTCGGTGGACATAATGATCCTCACTATCGAACACTGGCGATTCGCTACGGAATCGGAAACGGATATTTCGGCATCAGGCGTCTTGACGGTTCGCGACGGTTTTGATTGCAAGCCACCGCCCGTTATCCCAGCCTTATCTCCGGCACCACGCCGAGATCCTGCAATTGACCGATGACATCCATGTTGGCCCACCGCTCGATGATCCTGCCTTCCGCGTTGAAGCGATAGGTGGAAATACCCCGCCACGTTGAAACCCTGCCGGTCGGCGGAATGCCCATGAACGGACCTCGATGCGTGCCGCGCCAGGACAGCAGGCACACCACCGTATCGCCTTCGGCGACCATGTCTTCCACCACGGTATGGCCGTCGGGATAGGCGTTCTTCACGCCCAGCACGCCCGCCTTGATGGCTTCGCTGCCCTCGATCCGCGGAAACAGAGTCTCGCCGTAATGCACGAAGTTGGGCTCCATCAATTCGTCGACGACGGCGACGTTGCCCTGGTTGATGATTTCGTCGTAGAAACGAACGATGCTGGCTTTGTTTCTCTCTTCAACCGATGCCATTGCTTCCTCTCCTCATTCTGGCGGGCAGCGAGGCGTCATCCGCCCTGGCCCTGGAAACGCGGAACCCGGCCAAGCTGCTGCAACACCCCCAGTTCGTCTTCGATGACCCAGCGCTCCACCATCTTGCCGGCGCTGTTGAAGCGAATGATGGAGCTGGCCGTCCAGCTCATCCGCCGCTGGGTCGCCGGCACGCCCATCCATTCGCCCTCCTGGGTGCCGTTGACCAGCACGTGGACCATGACCTTGTTTCCTTCCGCGAAAACCTGCTGGATCGTCGCGGTGGCGTCCGGGAAAGCGGCCTTGAACCGGGGAATCGCCTGCCGGAGCGCGTCCCGGCCATACACCAGCGGAAACAGCGCGTCGCCGTGAGTGACGAATTCGGGAATCATCAACTCGTCGATGGCGGTCGGCAGTGCTTCGGGATCGCGGCTGCTCAGCGCCTCGAACAAACGCCGGGTGGCGGCGATGTTCGCCGCGGTATCCGGGGGTGGCGCGCCGCCGCCCAGGCGGACCGGCGGAATAACGCCAAGCTGAATCATCAGCCCCAGCGTGTCCCAGATGCCCCAGCCTTCCGTTTTTTTGCCATCCACGACGCGATGAATGAGATGCCCGGTCAGATCGAAGGACCTGCCCGTCGCCGGCAACCCCCGAAAGTCGCCCTGGTGCGTGCCCCGCACGGTGTAGCGGGTGGCCACCTTGTCCCCTTCCGCGTACATCGCCTCGATCCGGTAGCGAATGTCGGGAAAAGCGCCATGGATCGTGGCGATCCAGGTCTTGAAAAAGTCCAGACCGCGCGCGACCTCGCCGCTTTCCTGATGAAAGATAAAATCGGCGGCGTACAACTCGTCGATCACCGCGAGGTTGGCCGGATTCCAACCCTCCTCGATGGCACGTCGCACGATGGCCTTGTTCTGTTCGAGTAAATTCGCCTGACTCACGGTTCGTCTCCTTTACTGCTCGACCCATACCGACACGGAGCCGCCGTTGCAGCGAAACTCCCCCCAACCGTCATCGCCGGTGGTAACCGCGCCGCCGACATTGCCGGTCGCGTCCGCGAACGTCCGGTTCGGGCGATCGACGTTCATCCGTTTCGATCCGCCCGGCCCGTCGCTCAGCACCACCGCGATGGCGCGCGGATGGTCGGCGTCGCCCAGCCGGGTCCAGCCGACGACATCGGGATGATCGAAGTAATCGTTTTGCGGGCCGTAGGCGTGATCCCGCCGTACCTGCAACAGGCGGTCGAGCACCTGTCGATGCCCCTGGCGTCCCGGCGCGCCGTAATAATCGGGATAGAACAGACAGGGCTGACCGCCTTCCCGCAGCAGAATCAGGGCGTAGGCCAGCGGCTTGAACCAGTCCTCGACGGCGTCGCTGCGATAGGAATCGTGGTTGTCCACGAAGGTGACCGCCAGCGCCGGGTCCTGCCGGACCATCGTGCCGTCGAAAATCCGGGTCATGTCGAACGAGCCGCCCCCGCGCGAGGCATCGCGCAGGTTGAAATGCAGGCGGAAGTCGAACACCGACATGCGCCGCCCCGTCTGCTCGATGAACCAGCCGAGCGTGCCCGAATCCGGCGTCCAGTACTCGCCGACGGCGAACAGATCGCGCCCGGCGGTGGCGCGCACCTGATCCAGCCAGTCGTTGAAGAAAAAGAAGCGGATATGCTTGGCGGCGTCGAAACGAAACCCGTCGATGCCCAGAGTTTGCACGATCCAGTCGCCCCAGCGATTCAGCTCCGCCCGAACCTCGTCGCTGCTCATGTCCAGATCGGCGAACAGCAGGTAATCGAAATTGCCGCGCTCCGGGTCCACCGGGGTTTCAAACTGCTTGTCCCGCAATTTGTAGATGGTGCCCACCGTACCGGTGCGCTGGTCGTAATCCACCGCGTCGAAGTGCTGCCAGTGCCATACGAAGTCGGAATAGGCCCCGGCGCGGCCCGGAAAGTTGAAATGGGTCCAGACCTCGATTTCGCGTGGCGGGCCGATTTCGATGTTGCGGTTGTCGTGGGACACCGGCGTGCCCATGACCACCTCGGTGCCGTCCGCGCCGGCCTTGTGGTTGACCACCACGTCGAGATAAATCTGGAGACCGGCGGCGTGCGCGGCCTGGACGGCGGCCTCGAGCTCCTGGCGGGTACCGTACTTGGTGCGAACCGCGCCCTTCTGATTGAATTCGCCCAGATCGAACAGATCGTAGATGCCGTAGCCGACATCCTGAATCCCGCGTTCGGCCTTGCAGGGCGGCGGCAGCCACAGCGCGGTGATGCCGGCGGCGGCGAGATCGGCGGCGTTGCGGGTCAACTCGTTCCACAACATCCCGTCGGCGGGATAATCCCAATAAAAATATTGCATCATGGTTCGATTGGTCGCCATCGCTTCAACTCCTGAACCGCTGTTCTGTCGAGGGGGAACCTACTGCCGTTGAAACACCAGCACGCTGTTGGCCGGCAGCCGGGCGGAAAACACGCCGCCAGCGGAAGGGATCGGATCGGCGTCGACCAACCCGCTGCCGCCATAACCGGTGGTGTCGCTGTTGAAAATTTCCCGCCAGCGCCCGTCCGCGATGCGCGAACTCTGAATCCGATACCCGTCGGTGAACGCGCTGTTGCTGAGGCTGGCGATCACCAGCAATTCATCGCCCGCCTCCCAGCGCCGGAAGGCGAGAACGCGATTGGCGTCGTGGGTGTGGAGCACGTCGATGTTGCGCGAACGCAGGGCGGGGTGCGCCAGCCGCAGCCGGATCAACTCCTGATACAAGCGGAACAGATTCGCGCCCGCGCCCTGCCGCAGGGCCGGGAAGTTTTCCCGGTGCTCGATGAAATCGTCGTAACGGTACGGCTCGGACGCGCCGACTTCCTCGCCCATGAAGAACATCGGGATGCCCGGCCCCAGCAGGGTCATGCCGGCGGCGAAATGGACGCGGGCCTCGGCATAGCGCCGGATAGTGGCATCGCTCAGCGACGCGCCGTTCACCGCGACCACGATGGTCCGCGCCGAATGCACCTCTTGGCCGTTCTCCAGGTAATAGGAATTACCCGCCTCGTCGTGCGATTCGTGATAGACGACCTTGGCGGTGGCGCTTTCCGTCAGGGCGCCGGCGAACCAGGACATGCGCAGTTCCCGGTTGTCGCCATAGCCGGCGAATTTGAGCAGTCGGGCGCGGCTGGCGTCGTTCTGGGCGTCGCCGATCAGGTGATGGTAGAAATCCGCGTACCAGGTGGCGTCGAAACCGAGGCCCCCCTGCTCGCTCGATTGCGTGACCGCCGCCCAGCCGGAATGATCCTCGGCGGTCAGCAACACGTTCGGTTTGATGAGCTTGAGGGTGCGGGTCCACTCGCGCAGGAACTTGGCGCCGAAAATCCGGGCGGTGTTGGCGGCGGCGCCGTTGGCGTGGATCACCGCGTAGGAATGAATGGAGGTGGTCTGATCGACCCGGAAACCGTCCAGATGAAATTCGCTCACCAGCATCGCCGCGCTGCTGATGAACAGCTTGCGCACGGTTTCGTCCCAATAGCGCGGCGCGTAGCCGGTCGACATGTTGTCGATGTAGCCGCCGTGGCCGGGTGGAGTGGCGTTGGGGTAGTCGCTCGCCCGGCCCTCGTACCAGTAATAAACGTTGTTTTCCGGCGTGGTGGAATCGTAAGCCCACTGCGCGCGCTCGCCGTCGTGGGTGTAGTGGTTGTACACCACGTCCAGCAGCACGGCGATGCCGCGCCGGTGGCATTCGCGGACGAAATGCTTGAACTGGTCGCGCCCGCCGCCGGCGTATTCGATGGCCAGATAGTGCGAGGTGCCGTAACCCCAACTGGTCCAGCCCTCGAATTCCGAAGTGGGCATCAATTCGACGCAGTTCACTCCGAGATCGGCCAGGTAATCGAGCAGGTCGATGGCGTCGGCCAGCGTGCCGCGCGGGCTCCGACCCGCGCCCAGCCCGTCGATATGGAGTTCGTAAATCACCAGGTCGTCGATGCGGGTCGGCAGCGGGAGGTTGGGGTCGAACTCGTCCCGCCAGAATTGGTCCTCGCCGACCCAATCCGTTTCCGGCCAGATCGGATTGCCGTTGGCGTCCACCTGGCGGAACGGCCGTACGACCTGTTCGGGGTCGATCACCACCGAGCAGCTCTTCGCGCCGTCCAGATCCTGGCGCGTGCCGTCCCACGGTGCTTCGCCCGGTTCGGGGTTGTCCGGGTTGTTGCCGCCGCTGCCGATCTGGCACCGGGAATAGATGTCGGTGCGATAGGCAATCGAACCATCCTCCCGGGTGACGCGGAACATGTAGGGGGTATGGTCGAAGCCGGCGAAGCTGGCCAGTGCGGGCGCATCGGCCACCGCGGTCGCCCAGATGCCGTCCTCGACTTCGCGCATCGGGATGGTCGCCGTCACGCCGCGCCCGTCGTTGAAGATGTAGCCGCCGGCTGGCTCGCCGCGCACCACTTCCACGTTCCGGGCGTTCGGCGCCCACGCCGCGAAGCGGATCGCCGGTTCGGCCTGACCCGCGACAAACAGCTTGTTCGCGCCCAGCCGGCGGCAATGGGTCAGGTAATACCGTTCGGTCTGGTTGGCGGCGCGCAGCGTGAAACTGCGATAACGCTCGGTCACGGCGGCATCGCTGACCTCGGTGGGAATACCCCACACGTTGGGCCGTTGCGGGGTGTCGACATTCACGCCCCAGCGGAAAGCCTGGCCGATCTGGCTGTCGTCGAGATTGACCGTGGCCCGGAAGGCGGGACAGCCATCCTCGGCGGTGAACGCTTCCATCGGCACGGTGGCCCACTGCTCGGACCGCAAGCCCTGGGCGTTCCAGTTGCCCGTCAGCCGGGCGTTGACCAGAAAGGGTTGCCGCAACCCGGTCAGATACTCGAACCTTATGGGAATCAATGCCATGAGGAATACTCCCGATAATCACTCCGCTGACTGGCGC
>DGFE01000241.1:21935-27403 GCA_002391525.1 Competibacteraceae bacterium UBA3908 | reverse complement strand
AGATGTGGCGAGCCGGACATCAAGGAAAAGCGCGACTTCGCCCTGCAACAGAACATCACCACCCTGCGCAACCGGGTCAACGAACTGGGCGTGGCCGAACCGATCATCCAGCAGCAGGGCAGCGACCGCATCGTGGTGCAACTCCCCGGCGTGCAGGACACCGCCCGCGCCAAGGAAATCCTCGGCGCCACCGCCACCCTCGAATTTCGCCTGGCCGACGAGGAAAACGACTGGAATCAGGCCGCCACCACCGGCCGCATCCCGCTCAACTCGCGCCTGTACAAGGACCGTGAAGGGCGTCCGGTGCTGTTGCAGAAGCGGGTGATGCTGACCGGCGACTCCATCGTGGACGCCAAATCCGGACTCGACCAGCAGAGCGGCGGGCCGGCGGTGTTCGTCACCCTGGATGGCAAGGGCGCCAAACGCATGGAAGACGCCACCAAGAACAACATCGGCAAGCGCATGGGGGTGGTGTTCATCGAAAACAAGACCGAAACCAAGCGGGTGGACGGCGAGCTCAAGAAGACCGCCTACACCGTTGAGGAAGTCATCAACGTCGCCACCATCCGCGACCGCCTGGGTCGGAACTTCCAGATCACCGGTCTGGACAGCACCCGCGAGGCCCGCGACCTGGCCCTGCTGCTGCGGGCCGGCGCGCTGGCCAGCCCCATCGAGATCATCGAGGAGCGCACGGTCGGCCCCAGCGCCGGCAAGGAAAACATCGCCCAGGGTTTCCGGGCCGCCGCCATCTCCCTGCTGGTCATCGCCGCCTTCATGACGCTGCGCTACAAATGGTTCGGCCTGATCGCCACCGCCGCGCTGACCGCCAACGTGGTGTTGATCGTCGCCGCGCTGTCGATGCTGCAAGCCACCCTGACCCTGCCGGGCATCGCCGGCATCGTGCTGACCATGGGCATGGCGGTGGACGCCAACGTGCTGATCTACGAGCGCATCCGCGAGGAATTGCGCAACGGCAACACGCCCCAGGCGGCGATCCACGCCGGCTTCGACCGGGCCTTCGACACCATCCTCGACTCCAACCTGACCACCCTGATCGCGGCGATCATGCTGTTCGGCTTCGGCACCGGCCCGATCAAGGGCTTCGCGGTCACGCTCAGCATCGGCATCCTGACCTCCATGTTCACGGCGGTCACCGGCTCGCGGGCGCTGGTCAATCTCATTTACGGCGGCCGCAAGCTGCAAAAGCTGACCGTCTGAGCGGCGGCGGGATACGGGTTATGTGGCGATTCAGTCTGTACAACACCAACATCGATTTTTTGCGCTGGCGCAAGCTGGCGATGGCCTGGTCCGTCGCCGTGCTGCTGATCGCGGTCGGCTCGTTGCTGGTTCGGGGCATGAATCTGGGGCTGGATTTCACCGGCGGCACGGTGATCGAGGTGCAATACCCGGAACCGGTGGAAATCCCCAAGGTCCGCGAAACCCTGGCCACGGCCGGCTTCGGCGACGCCCAGACCCAGCATTTCGGCACCTCGCGCGACGTGCTGATCCGCATCCCACCCCGCGATAGACAGAGCAACGCCGCCACCCTGAGCAATGACGTGCTGCACGCGCTGCAGGGCGCCGAGGGCGGCGCCGGAGCCACGCTGGCGCGGGCGGAATTCGTCGGCCCGCAAGTCGGCCAGGAACTGGTCGAACAGGGCGGGCTGGCGGCGCTGGGCGCGCTCGCGGGCATTCTGGTCTACGTGATGTTCCGCTTTGAATGGCGGCTGGCGGTCGGCACCATCGCCGCCACCGTTCACGACGTAATCTTCACCGTCGGCTGGTTTTCGCTGTTTCAGCTCGAATTCGATCTGACGGTGCTGGCGGCGGTGCTGGCGGTGATCGGCTATTCGGTCAACGACACCGTGGTGGTGCTGGACCGCATCCGCGAGAACTTCCGCAAGCGGCGCAAGGGCTCGGCGCAGGAGATCATGAACCTGTCGATCAACGAGACGCTGTCGCGCACCATCATGACCAGTTTCGTGACCCTGCTGTCGGTGATCGTGCTGTATTTCTTCGGCGGCGCCGTGATGCATGGCTTCTCCATCGCCATGATCGTCGGCATCGTGGTCGGCACCTACTCCTCCATTTACATCGCCAGCGCCAGCGCCCTCTATCTGGGCGTCAGCCGCGAGGATCTGCTGCCGCGGGCGAAAGAGACGGCGGATGAACGGCCCTGAACCGAACGGCGAAGGCTTGCGGCCTCCCGCGCTCCGCTGCCGCCCAGCGGTTTCCTCAGGAATGAGTCCGAAGCTGGCTGAACGGATCGGGCTCGTCGAGCCGCGGTATCGCCTGATGCGCTTGCGTGCTATCTTCACGTTGCAGCAAATCGCTTTCGACACCTCGGATCGCCAGGCGCGCCCAAACGGTGGCGATCAGCCAAAACAGGACGCCCGCCACCACAAAGCTGCCCAGGGCGTTGGCGAGGCCATAACCGATGCTGGCCAGGCTGGCCAGCCAGAACACGCCGATGGGCGCGGCGGTGCAGGACACGCAGCCATAACGGGCGACGGCCGCCGGGGGAGCAATGAGCGCGAGCAGGGTTCTCTTCATGGGATGATTCCTCCTGAGGGGGTTTGGTTCGGGGGGGTCGACCAACAGGGGGATCGACCAAAATCAAGACAGTTATCGTTTTAAGTTCAGAGCGGATCACAACTACTTTATAACTATAGTGTGGATCACTCGCAATTGCGAGACAATTTTTCGCGTGCCCGAGCACGACCAAGGCCCTGGGATCGTTCAATAAACGCATCGCGTTCAATTAACTAATGATTAGGATGCCCTCGGAGGTTTGCATGAACATCAAAAAGGCACTGGTGGTGGATGATTCCAAAGTCGCCCACTTGACCTTGCGCAAGCTGCTGCTCGAACGCGGTGTCGAAGTCGATTGGGTCGGATCGGGCGAGGATTGCATCAAATATCTGGACACCCGGAAGCCCGACATCATTTTCATGGATGTCATGATGCCCGGCATGGATGGTTTCGAGACCAGCCGGGCCATCACCGGGCAAGACCTTCAGAATTCGCCGCCCATCATCATGTGCTCCGCCAACGCCACCGATGAGGACAAGCGAGACGCAAAGGAAAGCGGCGCGGTCGGCTTTCTCTCCAAGCCCTACACCCCGGACCAGCTCGACACCGTCCTGCGCACGGTCAGCGAAGGCACCGCGGTCATCTCGATGGAGGAACCGGCGACGCCGCCGCTACCGTCGATCCCCACGCCCGTCGTGGTCGAAAAAGCGCCGGTGGCTCCCCCTGTTCCCACCCCGCCAGTTCCCGAAACCCGCCCCGCCGCGCCGCTCACGGCGGGCGCTTCCGAAGTCGAACAGATTGCCGAGCGCGTCGCCTGGGCGGCGGCCGAAAAGACCGCCCGGGAGATCATTCAGGACCTGGTGCCCAACCTGACCCGGGAAATCGCCATGCAGACCGCCCGTGGCGTTTCCGAGGACCTGGGTCGGCGGGCGGCGCACGCGGCAGTGCGCGCCGCGCAGGAGGCCGCCAAGCAAGTCGCCACGGAAATCGCGCGCGGCACCGCCGAACGCACGGCGCGCAGCGCCGCGCAGGAAAGCGCCCGCGCCGTGGCCGAACAGGCGGCCCGCGAGGTCAGCGAAGGCGTTTCGCAACGCAACATCGCCCGCGGACTGGAGATCAATCGGGACGAATTGCTCAAGCAGATCGAAGTCCAGGTCAGCCAGCAGAGCAAGGAAACGCTGACGCTGATCACGGGCACCCCGGAATTCAAGCAACAGATCATTCAAATGGTCCGGTCCGGCATCCAGCCGGTGATCGAAACCATCGCCCGGGAAACCGCCGAACGGTCGATTCAACAGGCCGCGCCCAACATCGCCGCCCAGGCGGGCGGTCCTCTGTCCGCGCGCCTCAACCTGGCGTTGGTGGTCGGCATCCTCGCCCTGCTGGGATCGGGCGCCGCCTTGCTGGGTTACGTTTTCAAGTTGTTCTGAGCATCCCGTCGTCGCGGGCGGGGACCATGCCTGCCCGCTGGCGGCGTTGCCGCTCCCCACCGGCCGGGATCACGCGGCGAAACCGCTCGGCGCCGACGGCTTGGCCAGCAGGGCGGTCATCCTCTCCGCCGGCAGGGGACGGCCAACCAGGAACCCCTGACAGGCATCGCAGCCCTGCTCGCGCAGGAAATCCAGTTGCTCCACGGTTTCCACACCCTCGGCCAGCACGTCCAGCCGCAGGTTGCGCGCCATGGCGATGATGGTGGCGGCGATCTCCATGTCGCCGGGGTCGTGAGGGATGTCGCGCACGAAGCCTTGGTCGATCTTCAGCGTGTCGATGGGAAACCGCTTGAGATAGGCCAGCGACGAATAGCCGGTGCCGAAGTCGTCGATGGCCAGTCGCACGCCCAGTTCCTTGAGTGCCGTCAAGGTGGCCACCGCCTGCCGGCCCTGCTCCATCAAGGTGCTCTCGGTGATCTCCAGTTCCAGATGCACGGCGGGCAATCCGGTATCCATCAGCACCATCCGCACGCACTCGGGAATATCCTGCCGCTGAAACTGGCGGACCGACAGGTTTACCGCCAGCAGCAGGGGCAGCCCGGCGTCCAGCCAAATCCTGGCCTGGGCGCAGGCGGCACGCAGCACCCAGTTGCCCAGGGACACGATCAACCCCGTCTCCTCCGCCAGCGGAATGAAGCGGGCCGGGGGCACCAGCGCCTCGCCGGGCGGCTGCCAGCGCACCAGCGCCTCCACGCCGACCACGCGGCCTTCCCGCACCGAAACCAGCGGCTGGTAGTGCAGCACGAATTCGTCCCGCTCCAGCGCCCGGCGCAGTTTGTTCTCCAACGCCAGTCGCTCGTGAGCCGCTCGGGTCAGCGCTTCCGTATAGAACCGGTAGGTGTTCCGGCCCTGTGTCTTGGCTTGATGGACGGCGGCGTCGGCATGCTGGATCAGTTCGGTGGCGGAACGACCGTCGTCCGGATAGAGGCTCAGGCCGATGCTGGCGTTGATATACACCTCCGGGCCACTGGGCAGGGTGAAAGGATGCGCCAGCAACTCGATGATGGTTCGGGCCATCGCGGCGACTTCCTCCGGCCGTCGCAGGTCCTCCAGCACCACCAGGAATTCGTCGCCGCCGAGCCGGGCCAGAGTGTTTTCCTCGGCCAGTCGCTGGCGCAAGCGCCGGGCGATGGCCTGCAGCAACTCATCTCCGACCGGATGGCCCAGGCTTTCGTTGACCGTCTTGAACCGATCCAGGTCGATGAACAGGATACCCACCCGGCGGCCGCGCCGCTGAGCCTGCTCCAGGGCGTGGGCCAGGCGCGACTGCGCCAGCAGGCGGTTGGGCAGATCGGTCAGCGGGTCGTGGTGAGCCAGATGCTCCAGGCGCTCCTCGGCGCGCTTGATCTGGCTGATGTCGGTGAGCACGCCCACATAGTGGGTGGCTTCGCCCTGAACGTTACGCACCACGCTGACGGTCAGCCACTGGGGATAAATTTCACCGTT
>DGFE01000241.1:21346-21644 GCA_002391525.1 Competibacteraceae bacterium UBA3908 | reverse complement strand
TTCCTGCCCAGCACCTCCGATTCGCTGTAACCGGTAATCTCGCCGTAGGCCCGGTTGACGGCGAGAATGCGCGATCCGAGGTCGGTGATCACCACGCCATCGCGGGTGCTCTCGAAGGCGGCGGCCAGCAAGCGCAGGCGTTCCTCGGTCCGTTTGAACGCGGTCAGGTCCACATCCACCCGGAACAGTTCCGGCTCGCCCCGGATGTTGGTCTGCATCACCCGGCTGGAGTAAACCGTGACCGGCTCGCCATCTTTGCGCACCAGCGTCATTTCGCCCGCGCGAGGTTGCGCTCCAC
>DGFE01000241.1:0-21080 GCA_002391525.1 Competibacteraceae bacterium UBA3908 | reverse complement strand
GTAACCCTGGACCGCGAGGGTCGGCATGTTCTCCATCAAATGCCGGAACCGCGCCTCGGATTCGACCAGGACGGCCTGTTGGCGCATGAATTCGGCCTGGTGATGCGCTTTCTCCAAGGTGGCGGGCAGCTCGAACAGATAACCGGGATGCTTGACCAGATAGTCGGCCACGCCCAGGCGCAGGGCGCGGGCGGCGACCTCCTCGCTGCCGTGGCCGGTGACCAGCACCACCGGCAGGTCCAGGGCGCGTTCGTCCCGCAGCGTCTTGACCGCTTCCAGCGCATCGAACCCAGGCAGGCGATAGTCGAGCAGCAGCACGTCATAAGGCAGCGCTTCGCGCCGCGCGTCCGGCAGGCGGTCCAGCACCTCGGTCACGCCATGCACCACCTCCAGTCGAATGTGCCCGGCGTGTTGCGCCAGATGGCGCTGGGTCAGATCGATATCGAAAGGATTGTGCTCGGCGTACAGTACCCGCAACGGGCGGGCCTTACGGGCGCGCTCGGCGTGAAAGCGCGCCAGGGCGGCGGCCATGACCTGCGGCAACCGCTCCAGATAATCCCCGCTCTTGACCAGATAATCGTCGGCGCCGGCCTTGAGAGCGGCCACCACCGCCTCCTGGTCGCCGGAACCGGTCAGGATGATGACCGCCAGCGACAGACCGCGCTCGCGAACGTGGGTCAGCAAATCGAGGCCGTTGCCGTCCGGCAGGCGCAGTTCCGAGAGCACCAGATCATAAGCCGGCGCCCCGGTCAGCCGGTACCGGGCGCTGTCGAGGGTCGAGACGTGTTCCAGCACGCAGTGCGGCGCCAGGCGCGCCAGGGCGCGCCGGATCAAATCCGCGTCGAGCAAATCGTCCTCGAGGTAGAGTACGCGCAGGGCCGGATTCATGACCAGGCTCCGGCGGCGGGTGTTTCATGCCGCCGATGGCAACGGTTTCCGAATCGGGCCGCCGCCCTGATGAGCTTGACGAAATTCCCCGCCCCGACTGCGCAGAATCCGCCGCCGGTCCGGAGGGCACCGTGAAGAACGCGGTTCCCGCTGGCCGGCGCGGTGGATTTCATGTCGGCAATTCCAGGTAAAACGTGGCCCCGGCGCCCGGCGCGCTTTCCGCCCACACGCGTCCGCCCAGGCGTTGCACCGCCTTGCGCACGATGGCCAGCCCAATCCCGGTGCCCGGATAATCCTCGGCCCGGTGCAGGCGCTGAAAAATCTCGAAGATCCGGTCATGAAAGCGCATGTCGAAACCGATGCCGTTGTCCTTCACCCACAGCACGATGCGGTCCTGCTCGGGTCGCCCGCCGATCTCGACCGTTGACGTGGATCCGTCGCGGCTGAACTTGAGGGCGTTGTCCAGCAGGTTGCGCAGTGCTTGCCCCAGTCCATCCGGATCGGCGGCGCGCACGGTGAGCGCGGGGAGCTCCAGCCGCAGTTCGATCCCACGGGCCTGAATCTCGGCGGCGCGCTCGGCCACGACCGACCGCGCCAGATTCTCCAGTTCCACCGGCCCGCTTTGCAACGCCCGCCGCTCCAGCCGCGAGTAGGCCAGCAGATCCTCGATCAGCATGCCCATCCGCGACACACCCTGCCGGATGTGGGTCAGAAAGGCGCGCCCATCGGCATCCAGCCGACTGGCGTAGCCCTCCAGCAACAGCCGGCTGTAACCGTCGATACCGCGCAACGGAGCCTTGAGATCGTGGGCAATCGAGTAGGCGAACGCTTCCAGTTCCTTGTTGAGCGTCTGCAGCTGCGCGGTGCGCTGACGCACCCGCCGTTCCAGATCGGCGTTCGACCGACGCATCTCGTCCTCCGCTCGCCGGCGCTCGCTGACATCCCGCACGGCGCCGAAAAACCGCAAGCCGCCCAGGGTTTCCGGTTCCGTTTCGCACTCCATGCGGTTGGCGAACCAGCGGATGCGCCCATCCCGGGTGACGATCCGAAATTCCCTGGCGTCCGCCTCGCCGGGCTGTAACCGGCGTAACGGCTCTCCGGCCACCGCCCGGTCTTCGGGATGCGCCACGAACAACCAGTTCCCGTGCTCGCGCAGCTCGGCCTCGGTAAAGCCGGTCAGGGCATAAAACGCATCGGTGATCCAATCGACGACGCAGTCGCCCGCGCCGGTCCGCACGCAGGAATAGGCGAAATCCGAACTCAGACGCGCCACGGTGCGAAACCGCAGTTCCGACTGGCGCAACGCCCGCTCCGCCTGCTGGTGTTCTCGCAACAGGTTCCACTCGCGCAAGGCGCGGGCCACCACGCGCGGCATGGCGGCGAACGCCCCGGCGGACTTGACCACGTAATCCAGCGCGCCGGATTTCAATGCCTCCACCGCGATTTGCTCGTTACCGTAGCTGGTCATGATCAGCACGGGAAAAGCGCCGGTCTCCGGGGGTGAACTCAGGATTTCCACGGCGCGGCCATCCGGCAGGTTCAAATCCACCAGAGCGATGTCCGGCGGGCTGGCGGTCACTTGCGCGCGGTATTCGCGCAGCGTATCCGCCACCTGGATTTCAGCCGCCACGCCGGCGGTGTCGAAGGCGCGGCGAATCGCCTCGGCGTGGGCCGCTTCATCTTCCACGATCAGCATCCGCAAGCGGTTGGCATCCAAGGCAAGCTCCTCCACGCAGGCCATCACGCCGGGTTTTCGTTCCACGTCAACCAGTAGCAGCCAAGGGCTTCCAGCAGGGCGACGAACCGGGGGAAATCTATCGGTTTGACCAGGTAGCTGTTGGCATGGCTGTCGTAGGCCCTGACCCGGTCCGTCTCAGCCGCCGAGGTGGTCAGGATCACGACCGGGATCCGGCGCAGCCCGGGATCCGTCTTGATGGTTTTCAGCACTTCCAGGCCATCCACCCTGGGCAGGCGCAGGTCAAGCAGGATCAGGGTCGGACGGGGGGAGCGCGCCGGATCGTGGTAGTCCGCCCGCCGGTACAGATAGTCCAGGGCGGCCTGGCCGTCGGCGACATGCATCAGCCGGCTGGCGGGATGAAAGTCCGCGAAATTGCGACGCACGATCTCGGCGTGCGCCGGCTCGTCTTCCACCAGCAACACGACCGGGGACTCGCCGTTCATGGCTGCGCCTCGCTCCGGTCCTCGACCGCCTCGGGCAAGGTGAACCGAACGCAGGTGCCCTGTCCGGCGCCCGCCGATTCCAGCCAGATTTGTCCCCGGTACAGTTCCACGATCCGCTTGACCAGCGCCAACCCCAGGCCCGTGCCCTCGCTTCCCGGGTCGAGTTTCTCGAACAGCCCGAACACCTTCTCCTGATAGCGCGGTTCGATGCCCATGCCGTTGTCGCGCACGAAAAAAACCAGTTCCCACCCGCGCCGCTCCACGCCGATCTCGATCCGCGGCGACGCCTGTTCGCCCATGTACTTGACGCTGTTCTCCACCAGATTCTGCCAGATGACCAGCAGCCGGGACCGGTCGCCCACCAGGGTGGCGGTCGCCTCGCCGGTCACCACCTCCACGCCGCGCCTGGCGATGCCGCCCGCCGTCAGCCGCAGCGCCTCGTCCACCAACTCCCGAAACCCGACCCGGGTCGGCGGATTCGCCATCCGTCCGACGCGCGACAGGTTCAGCAGTTCTTCGAGCAACTGGCCCATCTTGTCGGCGGCGGCGCGCATGTAATCCATATCCTGCGCGATCCGTCCGGCATCGGACCGGGCCAGGTCCTGTTCCAGATAGCCCAGAAAAGCCTTGATCGTCACCAGGGGACTCTTGAGATCGTGCGAAATCAGATAAATGAACCGCTCCAGCTCGGCGTTCTTCTCCTGGAGCTCCAGCCGCGCTTGCCGGCGCGCGGTGATGTCGGTCTGGACGCCGATAAACCGCGTGACGCGGCCATCGGCGTCGCGCACCGGGTCGATGAACAACTGAACCCAGTAGGTACAACCATCCTGATGGTAGCTGAGGATTTCGCCCTCGTAACCCTGGCCGGCGTCCAGCGCCGCGCGAATCGCGGTCACGGTGGCCGGGTCGGTCTCGGCGCCCTGGAGCAGTTCGCAGGGGGTCTTGCCCCGCACCGCGGCCAAGTCGAAACCGGTCAGCCGGGTAAAGGCTCGATTGACCCATTCGATGCGCCGCTCGGCATCGGTGATGAAAACGGCGTTGGTGGTATGCGCGGCGACCAGGGAAAGCCGTTGCAGTTCTTCTTCCGCCTGCTTGCGCTCGGTGATGTCCTCGCCGATCACCAGCAGCAGCGGTTTGAATGGATCCGGCTGCAGTGGACCGGGCGCGTCCACCTCTCGGCGCGCGGTCAGCCTGACGGTAAGACGGCGGGCGCCGTTCCCGCGCAGCGCGACATCGATGCGCTTGCCTTCGGGACTGTTGAAAAAGGATTTGAAGCGACCGAGAAAAACCCCGCGGTCCGAACCGGCCATGAAGCCGGTGAGCGCCTGTCCAACCAGATCGGCGCACGAACGACCCACCATGTCGGCGAAGGTTTGGTTGGCCTGTTGGATGATCCCGTTGGCGTCCAGGCTCAGATAACCCACCGGCGCCTGATGGTAGAGCCGGGCGTAGCGATCCCGGGTACGCGCCAATTGGCTCTGGGTATTGCGCAACTCCTCGTTCTGAATCTCCAGTTCCAATTGGTACACCGACAGATCGTGAATGATGCGCCCGACTTCGACCGGAGCGAGATCGACCCGCTCGCGGTGAGACCGGGCCAGCATGGCCTCCGCCTTTTCGCGCAACGAAGGTGGGCGGTGGTCCGTCTCCGCGCTCATGGCTCTTCTCCGGCGGGTTGCGCTGGCCGTCGCGGGTCGGGGCGCCGCGCTTCGCCCGGCCAGGCGGCGTCTTCCAGCCGGGTTCCGGTGATGTCCTGCAAGGCGCCCGACACCTTGACCACCTCCCCGTCCCGCATGACCGGCCAACCGATGGTCCGCACCCGGCGTCGGTTACCCTGGGCCGTGATCATCTCCAGGGTGAGGTCGTAAGGCGCCCCTTCCTGACAGGCGCGATGGAAGGCCGCGGCGATGACCGGGCGGTGTTCCGGCACGTAAAAGTTGATTCCCTCTTCGACTGGCGGCTGCCGGTCGGGCTCGATCTCGTGAATGCGGAAGGCTTCCTCGGACCAGCGATGCTCGCCGGTGGCCGGGATATAGTGCCAACTGCCCACCCCGGCCAGGCGGGCGGTTTCCCTGAGGGCGGCTTCCTGTTCGGCCAGCGCCAGCTGCATTTCCTTGAAACGGGTTATGTCGATGAACGACAGCATCGTGCCGGAGTACGTCCTGGGTCCCACGACGTAGGGCACCACCCGCATCAGGTGCCAGCGTCCGTTCTGGGCGCGGACTTCCTGTTCCAGGGGTTGGTTGGTGGCTTGCACTTGCCGAACCAGCCGAATGGGATCGCAGTCAACCAGATAGTGGGAAATGTGGGTGATGGGCCGACCCACGTCGCTGTCCAGCAGCTTGAAAATCTCGGCGATCCTGGGTGAAAAACGGCGGACCTCCAGGTTTTCGTCGAGCAGGAGATGGCCGATCTGGGTGGCGCTCAGCAGATTTTCCACGTCGTTGTTCAGTTCCGTCAGTTCGATGATCTTGCTCTGATACTCGGTGTTGACGGTGAACAGTTCCTCGTTGGTGGACTGGAGCTCCTCGTTGGTGGACTGGAGTTCCTCGTTGCTGGCCAGCAATTCTTCGTTGGTGGCTTGCAGTTCCTCGTTGGCCGTTTCCAGTTCCTCGATAGTGGCCTGCAGATTCTCGCGGGTGAATTGCAGATCCTGCTCGAGATCCCGCAACCGCTCTTCGGCGGCCTTGGACAGGTCGTAGGCTTGCGCGGCGGAATCCGCTTCGACCGCTCCGATCTTTTTCACCTCGTCGACGAAAACCGCCACCAGGGGTTCCTGCCCCTTTTTCTCGGGCAAGGGCCGGATTCGCAAATCCACCATCCGCACGCCGCTGTCCTGGGGCAGCCGGATATTGGAGAAGCGCAGTTCCTGCCGCTGGCGGAACACCTTCTGAATGCCGGTCGTCAGGGGAATGGCCAGTTCCCGGGCCGCCATCCTGGAAATATCGTTGACCACCTTGCCCGAAGGCAGTCTGAAATAGCCGCCGGCGTCCCCCAGGACATGCAGGACCTCCAGTTGCGAGTTGACGATGATCGCCAGGGGAATGTAGTCCTGAGTGACCACGTCCAGAAAGCGCTCCAGCACCCGCTCCTCCTCGCTGAGGCGCAAGGTTCGACGGGCGCTGGCGAATTGTCCCCGGAGCTCGCGCGAGCGGGTATCGGTGACGGACAGCAGATGAGCCGCGTCGGACAGCGGCTTGAGGCGGCCCCTGGAGCGGTAGAGCTTCCATTTCGGATCCAGGGATTCGAAATAGTCGGTCATGTCGCCGGTGGTCTCGCTGGTGCCCAACAGCAGAATACCGCCGGGGTTGAGGGAAAAATTGAAGAACTCCAAAACCTTGCGTTGCAAGATCGGTTGCAGGTAGATCAGCAGGTTGCGGCAACTGATCAGGGCGATGTTGGTGAAGGGCGGATCCCGGATCAGATTGTGCTGGGCGAACACCACCATTTCCCGGATGTTGCGCGCGATCTGGAAATTCTCCTCCTTCTTGTAGAAATACTTGGCCAGCAGCCGGGGCGAAACGTCGGCGGCGATGCTTTCGGGAAAGGAGCCGTTGGCGGCGAAGTGGATGGCGTCGCGGTCGATGTCGGTGGCGAAGATTTTCACGTCGTGGGAGATGCCCAGCGCTTCCATGCTTTCGCGGGCCAGAATGGCCAGGCTGTAGGCTTCCTCTCCGGTGGAGCAACCCGCCACCCAGAAGCGGATTTCCCGGCCGCCGGCGCCGACATTGACGTTTTTGAAAATCTCCGGCAATCCGTGCTGCGCCAGGCGATCAAAGGCTTCCTGATCGCGAAAGAAGCTGGTAACGCCGATCAGCAGCTCCCGGTAGAGCGCCATCACTTCGCTGGAGTTGTTCGCCAGAAAGGCGACATAGTCCTTGATGTCGTCGGTCTGGTTGATGGTCATCCGGCGCTCGATGCGCCGGGTGACGGTGCTGGGTTTGTAGAAGGTGAAATCGACTTTGCACTTCTCCCGCAGGATGGCGAAGACGCGGGTCAGGCCCTGCTCGTCGCTCAGCAGGGTCTCGGAACGTTCGACCTTGGTGATGTAGGGGTGCTTGGCGAAGGAGAGCAACTGCCCGGGCATCTTGTCGGGCGGGAGCACGAAGTCGGCCAGGCCCGTGGCGATGGCCGCCCGCGGCATCCCGTCGAATTTGGCGCTTTCCTCGTCCTGGACCATGACCATGCCGCCATACTCCTTGATGGCGCGCACCCCCCGCGTGCCGTCGCTGCCGGTACCGGACAGAATGATGGCCACGGCCTTTTCGCTCTGATCCTCGGCCAGCGACCGCAGAAAAACGTCAATCGGCAGATTGACGCCCTTGCTGTGGTCCTGTTCGCTGAGCAACAGCTTGCCGTGGAAGATGGTCAGGTTTTTCTTCGGCGGGATCAGGTAAACGTGGTTGGGCAACACCAGCATCCCATCCTCCGCCCGATGGACCGGCATGAGGGTCTTCTTGGAGAGCAATTCGACCATCAGGCTCTTGTAGTCCGGCGAGAGATGCTGGATCACGATGAAGCCCAGGCCGCTGTCGGGCGGCATGTGGCTGAAGAAGGATTCGATAGCCTCCAAGCCGCCCGCCGAGGCGCCGACGGCCACATAGTGCGTGGGCGAGGGCGTCGTACCCTGGCCGTCGCTCTTGTGCTCCGAGGCGTCTTTCCTGGTTCTGTCGCTGGTTCTCTTCATGCCGTGAAACTCCAGAGTGGATGCGCGCGGTTCCGAACATGGCGGATGCCCAGCGAAACCGCCAGGATCAGCGCGCCGCACCAGAGGATTACCGCCGGGGTCCGCCACGATTCCGCTTTCATATCATGTCGACTCCTCGCCAGCGCCGACCGGGAATCGATCAGGCGGCCAAGGGCTGCAAACCCGTGGCTCATCCGACCCCGGCACCCCTGGCCTGCACATCGGCGTGATAGGACGAACGGACCAGCGGCGCGGAGGCGACATGAGTGAAGCCCAGTGTCTCGCCGAATTCGCGCAACTGCTCGAACTCCTCCGGCGGCGCGTAGCGTTCCACCGGCAGATGATGGATGCTGGGTTGCAAATACTGGCCAAGCGTCAACATCTCCACGTCGTGAGCGCGCAGATCGCGCATGACGTCCTCGATCTCCGCCCGCGTTTCGCCCAGTCCCAGCATCAGCCCCGACTTGGTCGGGATGCGCGGCTGGCGCGCCTTGAACCGCTTGAGCAAGTCCAGCGAGTATCGGTAATCGGCGCCGGGCCGGGCCTGACGGTACAGGCGCGGTACGGTTTCCAGATTGTGGTTGAACACGTCCGGCGGCTCCCGCTCCAGCACGTCCAGCGCCACGTCCATCCGGCCCCGGAAATCCGGGGTCAGGATCTCGATGACGATGCCCGGGCACTGGGCGCGCGTCGCCCGAATGCAGGCGGCGAAATGCGTCGCGCCCCCGTCGCGCAGATCGTCGCGATCCACCGAGGTGATCACCACGTAGTTCAGGCCCATCGCCGCCACCGTGCGCGCCAGATTCTCCGGTTCGGCGGGGTCGAGCGGCTGGGGCCGGCCATGGCCCACGTCGCAGAACGGACAGCGGCGAGTGCAGATGTCGCCCATGATCATGAAAGTGGCGGTGCCGTGGCCGAAGCATTCGCCGAGATTGGGACAACCGGCCTCCTCGCAAACCGTGTGCAGGCGGTTATCCCGCAGAATCCGCTTCAGTCGCATGACTTCCGGCGTGCCGGGAAACGGGGCGCGAATCCAGACCGGTTTGCGCAGGCGTTGCTTTGGATCGGTCGGCGCGATCTTGACCGGAATGCGGGCGACTTTCTCGGCGCCACGCAGTTTCCCGCTCTGCAAAGGCGCGGGCCTGGTCGCGACGGATTCGGCGGGAGCGACGGCGACATCGTGAGGCGTGGTACGTTCGGACATAAGGTGTTCCTGGGTGAGGGCGCGAATAACCTGGATTTGGACTCGGGATTATGCCGCAGATTTCCCGACAAATCCCGCAAAGGACTCAGCCGCCGAAAATCAGGGCAATCCCGTAACGGTGCCGAAGCTGACGTAACCCAATTTGTGGCCGAGGCGTGGCAACAACTCTCCGGCAGCGGCATCCAGGGTCAGTTCGACGCCGAGATCCCGCAATTGGGTCACCCGCAGACCGGGATAACCGCACGGGTTGATGCGGGTGAACGGCTCCAGGTCCATGTCCAGATTGAGGCTCAGGCCGTGATAGGAACGGCCCTGGCGGAGGCGCAGGCCGAGCGAGGCCACCTTGGCGTCGGCCACATAAACGCCGGGCGCGGCGGGTCGAGTCTGGGCGGCGATGGCGTGGGCGGCCAACAGTTCGATCACCGCCTGCTCCAGGGCCGTCACCAGCGCCCGCACGCCCAGTCCCAGCCGGCGTACGTCCAGCAGGCAATACACCACGAGCTGGCCGGGACCGTGATAAGTCACCTGCCCGCCGCGATCCACCTGGACGACCGGAATGTCGCCCGGCGCCAGCAGGTGCTCGGCCTTGCCGGCCAGGCCCTGGGTGAACACCGGCGGATGCTCGACCCACCAGAGTTCATCCAGCGTCGCGGCATCGCGACCCTCGGTGAACGCCTGCATGGCGGCGAACACCGGTCCATACTCACGCCGTCCCAGCCGGCGGAACAGCAACGGAGCGGTACGCGGAGCGGGCACGGTCGCAGCCGGACTCACAGCACCAGCGCAATCCGCGGATGAGCGCTGAGTTCCCGGTAAATGGCGTCCAGTTGCGCACGGTCGCGGGCACGCACCACCACCGTCACCGACCGGTAGCGACCGGCGCGGCTGTCCCGCACCCGCACCCGTGTTTCGTCCAGATCGGGCGCGTGCCGGCGCACCAGTTCCACGGCCAGCAGTTGGAACCCGGCATCGCCGACCCCCATGATCTTGATGGGAAAGTCGCAGGGGAATTGCAACAGTGGCTCGTCGCTCACGCCGGACACCTGCCGACCCGGTTCAATTGAACAGGAAATAGAAGAACATCAGGATCGAATCGATCATTCGTCCGAACCAACCGCTTTCCGGCACCTCTTGCAGCGCGACCAGCGACGTCTTGCTGACCTCCTGATCGCCCAGCTTGACCACGATGTCGCCAAACGGCTGATCCTTCCGAGCCGGCGCGACGATCTTCGGCTGGACGGTGGTCGTGGTGCTGACCTGCGGCGCCTGTCCCTTGGGCACGGTCACGTACAGCGCATGGGTCACACCCAGCGGCAACTCGTTTTCCTGGCCCTTCCAGATGCGGGCCGTGACGATGGGCGTATTGGCGTCATAGAGCTTGCGGCTCTCGAAGAAGCTGAAGCCATAGTTCAGCAACGCCTGGCTGGCCTGAAACCGATCCCTTTCCTTGTCGGCCCCCAGCACCACGCCGATCAGCCGGGTATCGTTGCGCCTGGCCGACGACACCAGGCAATAACCCGCCGACTCGGTATGCCCGGTCTTGACGCCGTCCACGGAGGAATCGGTCAGCAACAACCGGTTGCGGTTCTGTTGCTCGATGTTGTTGTACTTGAAACTGCGGATCGAATAGCGGGCATACTGATCGGGAAAATCCTGGATCAGCGCCTGAGTCAGGACGGCGATGTCGCGGGCGGACATGTAGTGATTGGGATCGGGCAGTCCCGGCGCGTTGGTGAAATGGCTGTTCTTCAACCCCAGTCGCTCCGCCTCCTGATTCATCAGCTTGGCGAAGGTTTCCTCGGAGCCGGCCACATGCTCGGCCAGCGCCACGGTGGCGTCGTTGCCGGACTGCACCACCATGCCCATCAGCAGATCTTCCACCGACACCTGGGAACCGACCTTGATGAACATCTTGGAACCCGGCGTCCGCCAGGCCTTCTCGCTGATGGTCACCTGGTCATTCAGGCGAATCTTTGCGGATTTCAGCGCCTTGTAGATGACATAAGCGGTCATTAGCTTGGTGATGCTGGCCGGTTCCATCCGCTCGTCACCTTTCACATTGGCCAATAGATTGCCGCTCTGGTAATCCATCAGCACATAGGCGCGCACCGGCACTTGCGGCGGCGGCGGTATCGCCTGAGCCTGGGCGGTGGTCCAGCTCGGCGTCAGCAGAGCGAGGGTGAGGAGCGGCAAAAACAGGATGCGGACTACATTCGAGTACGGCATGTCGCGGCTGTCTTCCGGGGTTGCAAACTCAAACAGTGGGCGATTCTAGCCAGAAGCCCGGTCCAAAAACAAACCGCCTTGCCGCTGGCGGCGGCAAGGCGATGGTTTTACAGCTATCGACCGGGTATGGGCTGAAACTCAGTCGGCGGTCCCGCGCGAACGGTTAAGCTTCAGGCTGACCAGTCGCACGCCCATTGGCCGGGCCGGGCCAGACTCCGCCCGCGAATCGCGCCGGGCCGGACTGGCCGGACGATTCCGCGATGAACGGGCATCGCCGCGTCCGGCCGGATCGGACTTGCCCTGCTGGTTGCCGCCAGTCGCGGCCGGCATACGGGGTCCTTCCAGCGCTCCCCTGGCCCTGGACGCCGGCGGCGCGGACACCAGGCGGATATTGGTACTTTTCCGGTTCTGGTTGTCATCCCGGACCGTCGGCTTCGGACCATCCGCTGACCGTGGCGAGGATTTCGGCGCGTAACGCTCCACGTCCGCCGCCGCCAGTCGCAGCGGCGCCCGGCTGCGCGAGCCGTTCCGTTCCACGGTCGCCAACCGCACCGGCGGCGTCCTGTTCGCCACCGCCCTGACCGGTTTCCCGCGGGCGAATTCGATGCTGGCCAGCGCGGTTCTTGGTTCCGGCCCGAGGGCGCGGTGACTGGCCAGCCGTTCCTGCGCCGCGGCGCGACGAGCCGCCAACTCCGGCAAATACTGGTAGGGCTCCAGCGCAACCACCTCCACTCGAGCGGTTCCCTGCTCCAGCATGTCCAACCGGCCGGCGGCGGCATAGGACAGATCGATGAGGCGTCGGCCCACGAATGGCCCGCGATCATTGACCTTGACCACGACGTTGCGGCCATTCTCCAGGTTGGTCACCCGCACGTAGGTCGGAAGCGGCAGGCTCTTGTGCGCGGCGGTCAGGTCGAACATGTCATAGGGCGGGCCGCTGGAGGTCTTGCGGCCATGAAAATCCCGGCCATACCAGGAGGCGATGCCTTCCTCGCGGTAGCCCGCGCTGGTCTCCTTGACCCGGTAACGCCGGCCAAACACCACATAGGTATCGGGATTGCCGCTGCGGCTGGGGGGTTCGGCCCGGGGAACCGGTTCGTCGTTGCCGGTATCGGCGTTCGCCAGCGGATTGAGGACCGGTGGGCGGACTGGCGCGGCGCTGTCGGGGACGGTGCTGCAACCGACCAGCGTGCCCGCCAGCGAGGCCCAGACCAAGGCATGGCTCCAGGAAGATTTCGCCATAAAAATACCCTCCCTTCCACCGCTGGCCACGCCGTCGGCATGAGCGAGCGGTGCGGTTCTTGTGGATTTTCAGGATGACTCAGTCGACGCCAGCCAGGGCGGCGGGCATGGCGACCCCGGCATAGGGCCGCGCGTGGTATTCACGGATTGCCTGACCGAGCTGATGTACTGCCATCGCGTACAACTGACTGCGATTGTAGCGGGTGATCACGTAAAAATTATCGAAACCCAGCCAGTATTCGGGACCCTCGCGTCCCTGCAATTCCAGCAACAACGCGGACTGCGCGTCGCTGACCGGCCCCTGGGGCAGGACGCCCCGGGCGCGCAGACTGGCGACGCTGTAGCGGGGTTGACTCACCTGGCGGCTGACCAGGGCCGGGTAAGCCGCGCCGCCGACGCGCGCGGGCGTGGCGACCGGCTCTCCCGTCCGCCAGCCATTTTTCTTGAAATAGTTGGCGACGCTGCCGATGGCGTCACGGGGATTGCGCCAGAGATCACGGTGACCGTCGCCGTCGAAGTCCACCGCGTAGGAGCGGAAGCTGCCCGGCATGAACTGGCCCAGCCCCATCGCTCCGGCGTAGGAGCCGCGCGGCGCCAGCGGGTCGATACCCTCCGCGCGGGTCAGCAGCAGGAAGTTCTCCAGTTCCTTGCGGAAATAGGCCGCACGCCGGGGATAGTCGAACGCCAGGGTGGACAGCGCCTCCAGCACCCGGTACTTGCCCATGTTGCCGCCGTACTGGGTCTCGACACCGATGATGGCGACCACGTATTCCGGCGGCACGCCATAGATCCGCTCGGCCCGCGCCAGCGCCGCCGCGTTGGCCTGCCAGAACGCCACGCCGCCCTGGATGCGCCTGGGATTGACGAAGATCGTCCGGTAGGCGTGCCAGGGCTTGGCCTCGGCGGGTCTGGACATGGCGGCGATGATGCTGGGCTGGGCATGGGCGCGGCCAAACGTCGCCCGCAACCGGTCGGCGTTGAAGCCGTGCCGGGCCGCCATCTCGCGGATGAAGGCCTGTACGTCGGGCCGGCTGGCCAGCGGCTGGCCGGCGTCGACTGGCCCGGTCGCCAGGTCCGGCGCGGGTGCTGGAGTGGAGTCCGGCGCCGGAACCACCGGGACCTCCATGGGACGGCGGACCACCGGCGGCGGTGGCGTGCAAGCGCTCAGCAGCAGGGCGACGCCGAGCAACAGAGAGGGGCTATACGGGCTCTTCACGCGCAAGTCTCGTTATTGGCGATGGGATGGCGATTACCGCGCCAGGGGCCGACGATGCGAATAGACGCTCATCAGCATACCGAAGCCGGCCATGATCGTCACCAGGGAGGTTCCCCCATAGCTGAACAGCGGCAGCGGCAATCCCACCACCGGCAGCAGGCCGGAGACCATCCCGGAATTCACGAAAGCATAGATGAAAAAAATCAAGGTCAGACTGCCGGCCAGCAACCGGCCGTAGGTATCCGGGGCGCGGGTAGCCATGTACAGGCCGCGGGCAACGACGAAAAAGTACAGTGCCAGCAAGAGACAGCCGCCGATCAATCCGAACTCCTCGGAGAAGGCGGCGAAGATGAAATCGGTCGAGCCTTCCGGCAGAAAATCCAGATGCGACTGCGTGCCGTTCAGCCAGCCCTTGCCGTAGACGCCGCCCGAGCCGATGGCGATCTTGGACTGGATGATGTGATAACCCGTCCCTAGCGGATCGCTTTCCGGGTCGAGAAAGGTCAGTACCCGCTGGCGTTGGTAATCGTGCATGACGAAGGTCCAGAACAGGGGGATTACCGCCCCCAGCGCGCCGGCCAGCCCGAGCAGGACGATCCAGCTCAGTCCGGCCAGGAACAGCGCGAACGCGCCGGCGCAACCGACCACCAGCGCCGTCCCCAGATCCGGCTGTTCGGCGATCAGGACAAAGGGAATCGCGGTGATCAACGCCCCGCCCAGCAAGTGCGGCCAGCGCGGCGGCAGGGGTTTCGCGGCGAAGAACCACGCCATCATCATCGGCACGGCCAGTTTCATGATCTCCGAAGGCTGGAACCGTACCACGCCCAGGTCCAGCCAGCGCTGCGCGCCCTTGGAGATGTCGCCGGCCACCATGACCGCCAGCAGTAACAGAATGCCGGCCAGATAAATCCACGGCGACCAGAGCCGGAAGTAATGAGGCGGCAGCTGCGCCAGCGCCAGCATGATGACGAATCCCAATCCCAGGCGCATCGCCTGGCCGACGACCAAATCCAGATTGCGTTGCCCGGCGCTGTACAGCACGATCAGTCCCAACCCCGCCACCGCCAGCAATCCCAGCAACAGCGGCAAATCCAGATGGATGAGTTTCAGAAACCTGGGGTTGTCATTCCGAACCATGCGGCTGGGCGTCCTGCGCGGCTTCGATGCCGGCGGTGATGGCATCGTCGTACTTGTCGAGCAGATAGGCATCCATGACCTTGCGGGCCAGCGGCGCGGCGGTGGCGCTGCCGCCGCCGCCGTGCTCGGCGATCACCGCCACGGCGATGCGCGGCTCCTCCACCGGGGCGAAGGCGATGAACAGGGCATGATCCAGCAGATGCTTCGCCAACCGTCTGGCATCGTAGCGCTGGTTCTGACCCAGGGTGAACACCTGGGCGGTGCCGGTCTTGCCGGCGATTCGATATTTGGGGCTTCTGATCTTGTGCGCGGTGCCGCCCTCGACCACGTGGACCATACCGGCGATGATCGCGTCCCAGAAGCGGGGATTCTTGACCGCGACCGGCGGCAACCGCCGAGGTTTCTCCGGAGTCTTGACCCGAGTGCCGGGATCCTCGGTGGCGCGCAGCACCCGCGGCTGAAAAACCTCGCCCCGCCGGGCAATGATCGTGGTCGCGTGCGCCAACTGGAGCGGCGTCGCCAGGAAAAAGCCCTGACCGATGCCGGCGCTGAGGCTATCGCCGCCAAACCAGTCTTGCTTGTGGACCTTTTTCTTCCACGCCCGGGACGGCAGCAAGCCGCCCTTCTCGCCGGGCAGATCGATGCCGGTTGGCCGTCCCATGCTGAACTTGTCCAGGAACTCGTGAACGCGGTCGATGCCCAGATTCAGGGCCAGACTGTAGAAGTACACGTCGCAAGACTGCGCGATGGCCCGATCCATGCTCACGCTGCCGTGCCCGCCGCGCTTCCAGTCGCGGAACTTACGGCCTCCGCCCGGCAACCGGTAAAATCCCGGGCAGAACACGCCGCTGTGGCGGTTGACGACTCCGTATTCCAGCCCCGCCAGCGCCATCAACGGCTTGATGGTGGAACCGGGCGGGTAAACGCCGCGCAGGGCGCGATTGAGCAGCGGCCGGTCCTTGGAGGTATTGAGTGCGCGATAAGAGGCGAAATCGATGCCGTTGACGAACGGGTTGGGGTCGTAAATCGGCTGGCTGGCCAAGGCCAACACTTCGCCGGTACGGGGATCGAGGGCGACGATGGCGCCGTTGTGGCCTTCCAGGGCTTTCTCGGCGACCGCCTGCAAGCGAAGGTCGATGCTGAGATAGATGTGCTTGCCCGGCACCGGCGGGGTACGGCTCAACACCCGCAGCGGCCGGCCCTCGGCGTTGGTTTCGACCTGCTGGTAACCGGCGCGCCCACGCAGCAGGTCCTCGAGGGAGCGCTCCACCCCGGTCTTGCCGATATGCGTGCTGCCGCTGTACTGACCGGGATCGAGCCGGCGCAGCTCGTCTTCATCGATGCGGCCGACGTAACCGACGACGTGAACGGCCAGCGACTTCAATGGATAGCGGCGGGTCAGGTCGGCCTTGATGTCCACGCCCGGCAACCGATACAGATCGATGGCCAGCCGGGCGATTTCATCGCTGGTCAACTGGAAGCGCAGCGGCACGCCGGCATAAGGCGGAGTGCGGCGTGCCAGCTTGCGAAAGCGTTCGATGTCGGCGTCGGACAATTCGATGCGCTGACGCAGTTCCGCCAGGGTGGCGTCCAAATCCCTGGCCTGCTCCGGCGTGACTTCCAGATGGTAGGAGGCGAGATTATCGGCCAGCAGCACACCGTTGCGGTCGTAGATGAAACCGCGGGTCGGCGGCAGCGGCTGCAGGCGGACCCGGTTGCCGTCGGATAGGGTGTTGAAGCGCTCGTGGTTGAGCACCTGGAGATAGACCAGCCGGCCCGCCACCGCGAGCAACCCCAGGAACACCGCGAACAGCGCGAACAGGACGCGCCGGAAAAACAGCTCGCTCTCGGCGGTGTTGTCCTTTTCCCGGACCAGCAGCTTGTCCACCGGCGGCTTGGCCAACGAACGCCACGATTTCATGGTCAGCCCACCCAGATCAGGTCACCTGGAAATACCGGCGCACGTCGCGCAGGATCACGAACAGCAAAGGCCAGCACACCATACCACCCACCGCCGGCGCCAGATACCACCAGTCGCGCGGCGGATAGCCGATGACTCCGCTGATCCAGAACACCAGGACCTGTTCGACCAACAGCAACACCAGGATGCTGAACGCCTGCTGCCAGGGCGGAACCACCCGGATGCGCCGGTAGGTCTGGCCGGTCAGATACGCCACCGCCGCCAGCGCCAGCGCGTGCTGGCCCAACAACGCGCCGCGCCCCACGTCCAGCAGCAACCCGACCAGCCAGCCGACCCCGATCCCCACCCGATGCGGCAGCGCCATGCCCCAATAGATCAGCACCATCGCCACCCAATCGGGACGGAAGCGGTCCAGCGAATCCGGCAACGGCACGCCGGCCAACAGGAACGCCACCAGAAAGCTGAGCGCGATGACCCAGCCGCCGGCCCGTGGCGCCGTCGTCATGGCTGTTGCGGCGCGGCGGGCGCGGCGGGCGCGGCCGGTTCCGACTCGGTGGCTCCCTGCTCCAACAGCATCACTTCCCGGATCCGATCCAGTTGCGCGACCGGCTTGGCGATGATGCGGGCGAACGGGCTGCCGGGATCGAACTCCACCCGAGTCACCGTACCCACCGGATAACCGCGCGGAAACCGTCCGCCCAAGCCGGAGGTGACCAGCAGATCGCCGACCTTCACGTCTTCGTTGTTGGGGATATGCGGCAGTTCCAGTTCCTGGAAATTACCGGTGCCAAGCGCCAGGGTGCGCACCCCGGTGCGGTTGATCTGGATCGGCAGGGCGTGATTGGAGTCGGTGATCAGAATCGCCGTGGACGTGAAGGGATCGGCCCGGACGATCTGGCCGATGATACCGTGCTGGTCAAGCGCCGGCTGACCGACATAAACGCCATGCCGGCGGCCACGATTGAGCAGAATGTAATGCCGATACGGGTCGAAATCCACCGCCAGCATCTCGGCGATCAGCACCCGCTCCGGGGTATTGACCGCCGACTCCAGCAGGGAACGCAAGCGGCGGTTCTCCGCTTCCAGGGTCGTCAGTTTCTGCAACTGGGCGTTGAGAAAGATCTGTTTCTCGCGCAGGCGGGCGTTTTCTTCCAGCAACGCGCCGCGGGTGGCCAGATTTTCGGTCAGCCAATTCCTGGTATCGGTCGGCAGTCGCACCAGATAATGCAAGGGATAGAAGGCGGTAGCCAGCACGTCGCGCACCCCATCCAAGTAGTGATAGCGATGATCCACCGTCATCGTGACGATGGACAGCGCCATCCACAGACCAAGCCGCAAGATCGCCGACGGATTGACCGCGAACAAGGACTGGATACGCCTGCTGGATTTGAGCGCGGTCAACGGTCATTCGATGGCGAAGGCTTCGATGGCGCGTTCGTCCTTGGCGATCAACTCCAGCACCCGCCCGCCGCCGCGGGCCACGCAGGTCAGCGGATCGTCGGCGACGACCACGTTCAGGCCGGTCTCCTCCATGATCAGCCTGTCGATGTCCCGCATCAGCGCACCGCCGCCGGTCAACACGATGCCGCGCTCGGCCACATCGGCGGCCAGCTCCGGCGGAGTCGCCTCCAGCGCCATCTTCACCGCGCTGATGATGCCCGACAGGGGTTCCTGCAGGGCTTCCAGGATTTCGTTGCTGTTGAGCGTGAAGCTGCGCGGCACGCCCTCGGCCAGGTTGCGGCCCTTGATCTCGATCTCGCGCACCTCGCTGGTGGGATAGGCGCTGCCGATCTCGTGCTTGATCTTCTCGGCGGTGGGCTCGCCGATCAGCACCCCGAAGTTGCGCCGCACGTAGTTGATGATGGCCTCGTCGAAGCGGTCGCCGCCGATGCGCACCGCGCCGGCGTAGACGATGCCGTTGAGCGAGATGACCGCCACTTCCGAGGTGCCGCCGCCGATATCCAGCACCATCGCCCCGCGCGCTTCCTCGACCGGGATGCCGGCGCCGATGGCCGCCGCCATCGGTTCGGGAATCAGATACACCACCCGCGCGCCGGCGCCCATCGCCGATTCGCGGATCGCCCGCCGCTCGACCTGGGTGGAACCGCAGGGCACGCTGATCAGGACGCGCGGACTAGGGTTGAAGAACTTGCGGGCGTGGACCTTGCGGATGAAGTGCTGGAGCATTTTCTCGGTGACGGTGAAGTCGGCGATGACGCCATCCTTCATCGGCCGGATCGTCGAGAGGTTGTTGGGCGTGCGGCCCAGCATTCGCTTGGCGTCCGTGCCCACCGCCGAGATCGTGCGGATGCCCCGAACCGGATCCTGATTGATGGCGACCACGGAGGGTTCATTGAGAACAATGCCGCCCCCTCTCACGTAAATCAACGTGTTAGCGGTTCCCAGATCAATCGACAGATCGTTGGAGAACTTGCCGCGCAACCATTTGAACATGTTGTTGAAACCACTTGGTTATCCAAAAGCGGCTAATGCTAGCAAGCAGGGGGGTTAGGAGCAAGCCGGCAAAATATGGTAGGGTTGCGCGTCCGATTCCGTTGCGAGGAGAATTCTCACGATGTCCCTGGGACCCGCTGAAGTCGCCAAAATCGCCCATCTGGCGCGGCTGGCCATCCGCGACGAAGATGCGCCGGCCTATGCCCACAACCTGTCGGCCATCCTCGAACTGGTCGAACAGATGAACGCCGTGGACACCACCGGCGTCGTCCCGATGGCCCATCCGCTGGACATGGCGCAGCGCCTGCGCGCCGACGAGGTGACCGAGGCCAACCAGCGCGAGCATTTTCAGGCCATCGCTCCCCGCGTCGAGGCCGGTTTGTATCTGGTTCCCAAGGTCATCGAATAAACTCTCCATCTACCGCCATGTACGAGAAAACGATTGCCCAGCTCAGTGCCGGCCTTGCCGCTGGCGAGTTCAGCAGCGAGGAACTGACCTGCGCCTTTCTGGCCCGGATCGAACGGTTCGACCCCGGACTGAACGCCTTTATCACCGTCACCGCCGAATCCGCGCTGGCACAGGCCCGGTCCGCCGATGAGCGCCGTCGCCAGGGTCAGGCGGGACCGCTGACCGGCGTGCCCATCGCCCAAAAAGACATTTTCTGCACCAACGGCGTGCGCACCTCCTGCGGCTCGCGGATGCTGGACCGCTTCCTCGCGCCCTACGACGCCACGGTGGTCGAGAAGTTGAACGCTGCCGGCGCGGTGATGCTGGGCAAGACCAACATGGACGAGTTCGCCATGGGTTCGTCCAACGAGACCAGTTTCTATGGTCCGGTTCGCAATCCCTGGGATCTGGACGCGGTGCCGGGCGGTTCCTCGGGCGGGTCCGCCGCCGCCGTGGCCGCGCGACTGACACCCGGCGCCACCGGCACCGATACCGGCGGCTCGATCCGTCAGCCGGCGGCGCTGTGCGGCATCACCGGCATCAAGCCGACCTACGGCCGGGTGTCGCGCTGGGGCATGATCGCCTATGCCTCCAGCCTCGATCAGGGTGGTCCGATGGCGCGCACCGCCGAGGATTGCGCGCTGCTGCTGGGGGCGATGGCCGGTTTCGATCCGCGCGATTCCACCAGCGTGGATCGTCCCGTACCCGACTACGTCGTCGCGCTCGGCCAGCCGCTGGCCGGACTGAAAATCGGTCTGCCGAAGGAATATTTCGGCGAGGGACTGGACGGCGCGGTCGCCCGCGTGGTCGAGGCCGCCATCGCCGAATACCGGAAACTGGGCGCGGAAACGGTCGATGTCAGCCTGCCCAACAGCCAGTTGGCGATTCCGGCCTATTACGTGATCGCGCCGGCGGAGTGTTCCTCCAACCTGGCCCGGTTCGACGGGGTGCGCTACGGCCACCGCTGCGAGAGCCCGAGGAACTTGCTGGACCTGTACATCCGCTCGCGCGCCGAGGGTTTCGGAGCCGAGGTCACCCGCCGCATCCTGGTCGGCACCTTCGCGCTGTCCGCCGGTTATTACGACGCCTATTATCTGAAAGCGCAGCAAATCCGGCGGTTGATCAGCGACGATTTCCGCCGCGCCTTCGCGCAGGTGGACGTGATCGCGGGACCGACCTCGCCGACCGTGGCTTTCAATATCGGCGAGAAGGTGGATGACCCGATCACCATGTACCTGTCGGACATCTACACCATCGCGGTGAATCTGGCCGGGTTGCCGGGGCTGTCGTTGCCGGTGGGTTTCGTCGGTCAGCGCCCGGTGGGTTTGCAACTCATCGGCGACTATTTCGCCGAGGACCGGTTGCTGAACGTGGCGCATCGCTACCAGCAAGTCACCGACTGGCACCAGCGCGCGCCCGCCGCATTCGCCTGACAAACTGCTCCCCTCGCCCTTCGGGAGAGGGGCCGGGGGTGAG
>DGFE01000053.1 GCA_002391525.1 Competibacteraceae bacterium UBA3908 | reverse complement strand
AAACCTCGCGGGTCGGGTGATGAGGCGCGAATGAGCCGCGGTCGGAACCCCCCGCGTTCCATGCGGAACGCCTCTCCGCGCGAGCGGGAAACGGGATTCTGCGCAAACCCTGACAGTCTGCTTTAATTCTACACGAGTTTGACCACAGCCAAGCCGAGCGCCGGCGGAGCTTCAGCCATGACCATGCGGTTGCCCTGGCCGCGGATTCGGACCGTCCTGCTCGATATGGACGGCACCTTGCTGGATTTGCGTTTCGACAATCAGTTCTGGCGGGAACTGGTCCCGGCGCGTTACGCCGACCGGCATGGCCTGCCGCTCGAACAGGCCCGCGCCGAGGTGGCGGCCCGCACCCGGGCGGTGGAGGGGACTTTGGCCTGGTATTGTCTGGATTACTGGACCCGGGAACTGGCGCTGGACATCGTGACCCTCAAGCGCGAAATCGAGCATTTGATCGCCGTCCATCCCCATGCGCTGGAGTTTCTGGACGCCCTGCGCGCCGCCGGCAAGCGGGTGGCGCTGGTGACCAACGCCCATCCGCGCAGTTTGGCGCTGAAGATGGAAAAGACCCGGCTGACCGGGCATTTCGACGCCATCGTCTGCGCGCACGAGCTGGGACTGGTGAAGGAGCAGGCGGAATTCTGGCCGCGCCTGCGCGAGCAGGAGCCGTTCGATCCGCGCGCGACCTTGCTGGTGGACGACAATCCAACGATTTTGCGCACGGCGCGGCGGTATGGAATCGCCCATCTGGTGTCGGTGCTGCGACCGGATTCCACCCATCCGTCCAAGCCGCCGGGCGAATTCCCGGCGATTGCCGATTTTTCCGAATTGTTGCCGGTCGACTGAGCCCTGGAACCGGCGGGGGCGGGAGCGGGGTCATGCAGGAACTTCAACCTGGACAGAATCGCCCGACCGGCGGCGGTCGGGTCGTGATCGGGGTGAACGGCGAACCCGTCGAGGAATTCGCCGCCCGGCTGCAAACGGGCGCGGTGTTGCTGGGCGCCGATGGCCAAATTCGCGACCCCGCCGATCTGGTGAGCGCCGAGCAACCGCGTTCCCGCGATGGATCGGTGGCGTTCGCCGGACCGCCGGACGAGTTCCGGATCGATCTGGACGCGGTGCCGGCGGCGGTCGCCCGGATCGCCGTCGTGCTGGCGGTGAAGCCGGGTCTGCCGCGCGGGATCACCTTCGGGGTGTTCGCCGCGATCCGCGTTTGGCTGGCGGACGCCGCAGGCCAGCCGCTGCTGCTGTTTCCCCTGCCGCTGGCCAGTCGCGGCGAGACGGCCATGATCCTGGCGGAACTGTACCGCCATCAGGGGCTCTGGAAGTTCCGCGCCGTCGGCCAGGGCTTCGCGGCGGGGTTGCCGGCGCTGGCGGCGCATTTCGGCCTGCGCCCGCCGGAACCGGTCCCGGAGCGTTCCACCGGCGGGCCGAATCCGCGACGCGAGACCGGACCGGGCGGCGCCACGTTCAGCGGGACCGGTTTCTGCGTCCATCCCGACGGTTACGTGCTGACCAACCACCACGTCATTGAAGACGCCCGCGAAATTCAGGCCCGTTCGCCCCGTCACCGTTGCGTGCTGGAACTGGTGTTCGCCGATCCCACCAACGACCTGGCGCTGTTGCGGGCCCATGCGCCGTTGAACGGCGTGGCGGCGTTCCGCGACGGACCGCAGGCGCGGCTGGGCGAGACGGTGATCGTGGTCGGTTATCCATTGGGCGGTCTGCTCGGCTCGGGGCCGCAAGTGACCACCGGCAACGTCAGTTCGCTGATCGGTCCCGGCGACGATACCCGGTCCCTGCAATTCACCGCCCCGACCCAGGTCGGCAACAGCGGCGGACCGCTGCTGGACGGCGCCGGCGCGGTGGTTGGGGTGGTCAGCGCCAAGCTGAACGCCGTCCGCGTCCATGAAATGACGGGAGACGTTCCGCAGAACGTGAATTTCGCCATCAAGGCCGCGCTGGCGCGCGGGTTTCTGGAAGCGGCCGGGGTGGAGTATCGCAGCCGCGCGCCCGGCGGCGCGCGCGCCGCCGCCGACATCGCCGCCGAGGCCCGCGATTTTGTGTTGAAAATCGAGTGTCGGGAGTAGGGACCGGATCGATGCCTTGAGTCCGGTCTCGGTCCGGCGTGGAGGATCGAGCGCGGTTGATTCCCGCTCATCGAGCGCAATGTAAAGGGGCGAACTTCTCTTGGATACGCAGAGTGACCTTGTTGACCTGTTCAACCACTACTTCGAGGTAGTGCCCGCGGACACACCGGAAAAGCGGCTGCAATGCTATCGGCTGCGCTACGAGGTCTACTGCCGGGAAGGGCTCATTCCCGGCTTCCATGCCGAAAATTACCCGGAAGGGCTGGAGCGCGACCGGTATGACGAGCGGTCCATGCATTGCCTGCTCATGCACAAACCCAGGGGTATCGTCGCTGGGACAGTCAGGATCATCCTGCCCGCCCCGGATCGGCGCGAAACAAAATTCCCCATCGAAAAATTCGCCGGCGATGCGTTTTACACGGACGCCATAGCCTTCGAAAATCTCCCGCGCGCCCACCTTGGGGAGATTTCGCGATTGATCCTCGCGCCGGAATTCCGGGCGCGCAAGGGAGAGGATCGACGACCCCATGGTTTGACGGAGGATTCCCAATCTTCGGCCGGGGATAAAGGACGGCGTACCGCCAACGCCCGCTGGCAAGGTCCCGACCGACGCCGGGGTGTTCCGCGCCGAACGTTTCCCCATGCCATTCTCGGTTTGTTCGTGGCCATCGTGCGGATGAGCGTCGAGCAGGGTTTGAGCTACTGGTACGGCGGGATGGAGCCGGTATGCGCGAGGCTGTTGCGGACGTTCGGAATCGATTTCACGCCCATCAGCCCGGTTGTGGATTATTATGGTCCTTGCCGAAGCTATCTGGGGTACGTCCCGGATATCATCGAGAATATTTATCGAACCCATCCGCAAGTATGGGCGCTGCTCACCGATAATGGCGCGCTGTTTCCGCGCCCGGGGCGTCCGCTGGCGCTTTGACGCATCGGTTTCGATGTCGTCTCTGCAATGAGAGGGGGATTTGTTACGCGCGCACTAAGACGCCTGCTGGGTGTTATCGCGCTTTGTTTTACCGGCGCGATACCCGCGGAAAACTTTCCCGTCGTGATCGTCAATTCGGCGGCCAGTCCCGAGACCTTTCTCTCGCAAAGCGCGTTGAGCGCCATATTTGGAATGCGTTTGAGAAAGTGGGAGGATGGTTCGCTGATCAAGGTTTTTGTTTTGCCCGACGAACATCCCCTGCATGTCGCCTTCTCAAAATACATCCTTCGCGTTTTTCCCTATCAGTTGCGTAATGCGTGGGACCGCCTGGTGTTTTCGGGGACGGGAGAGGAACCGGTCAAGGTCGTGTCCGAGCAACAAATGCGGGCAAGAGTCAGCGCCACGCCCGGAGCCATAGGTTATTTAAGCGACTCCATGATCGATGAGACTGTCAAGGTTGTTACTTTCAAATAGTCAGTATCTGAAAAAAACCATCCCATTTTATTATAGCGGGAAGAGCGGTTTTTTTGCCTCGACGGGTTGGGAATCGCGCCGGAACGCACCCATTCTTCGAATTCGCGGCCTGGTCGGCGCGCAATACCCGGCCTCTCCCACCGTGGCGCTCAGGCAGGTTTCGGTCGCATTGGTATTTGCCGTGCTGTGGGGGCACTGGCCCAAAACCGCCGCCGCCGTGGAACTGTTCGACGACTTTCAGGTCCATGGGTTTTTGAGTCAGGGGTATTCCCTGACGTCCGACAACAATGTCTTTGGCGCCAGCAGTGCCGCAGGGAGCTTCGACTTCACGGAAGCCGGCTTGAATGCCTCCTGGATGCCGATTTCCGATCTGCGGCTGGCGGTCCAGGCTTTGTTCCGGCGCGCCGGAGCGGGACACGAGCACGATGTCGAACTGGATTTTGGCTTGCTCGACTATACGATTCTGTCGACGCTGGGTTATCGGCTCGGAGTGCGGCTCGGGCGTTTCAAGAACCCCCTCGGCTTGTATAACGATACCCGCGACGTGGTGTTCACCCGGCCGACGATCCTGTTGCCCCAATCCATTTATCCGGACCGCACCCGCGCCTTGTCGCTGTCTGCGGACGGTGGTCTGGTTTATGGTGAATATCGTGGTGACTGGGGCCATCTATCCCTCGAGTTTGGCGCGGGAATCCCGAGAGGCGACAATCTGGATACCGAACTCGCAATCCTGGGAGTCGATTATCCCGGCGATACTTATTCCGAACTCTCGTACATCGGTCGGTTGGGTTATGAGTTGGACGGTGGCAAATATCGGATCGCCATCAGTTCCGCGCGAGTCGACACCCGATACGATCCGGGACCGCCGTCATCGCAAAATCTGGGCCCAGGAAAGGATATATTTACGCCGGTGATTTTTTCGGCGCAATACAACTCGGAAAAATGGAGTCTTACCGCCGAATACGCGATTCGACCGATCAAGGAGAGCGGTTTCGACGACCGACTCAACCTGGACCTGATCAGCGAAAGCTATTATCTCCAGGCGCTATACCGGTTCGATGCGAATTGGCAGGCCGTTGCGCGCTACGATGTTCTTTATAACAACCGAGAGGACAGGCATGGCAAGCGGTACCACGCCACGACGGGAAGACCCGCCTACACGCAATTCGCCAAGGACTGGACTGTCGGGCTTCGTTACACGATCGACTCGTCTTCTCTGATCGCTGCCGAATACCATTATGTCAACGGTACGGCTTGGCTACCGCCGCAGGATAATCCCGATCCCGCCGATCTGGAGCAGCGATGGCACCTGTTCTGCCTTTTGGCGGGTTTCCGTTTTTAGCTTCTCTGTCGCCGATGGCGGAGGGGCGCCAACGGTTGCGGAAGGCAATCAGTGATGGGACAGGCTCTTTTTGCTCGATGGTCCGGATTTTCCCGAGGAATTTATCGAATGGGTCCGCTGCTCCGTCCGGGATCTTTCTTGAGCCTCAAGTGGAAAGCGCTGCTGCTGAGCAGCCTGGTCCTCATGGGGGTGATCGGCGCGGTCGCGACGTTCAACTATTTCGAATTACGCAACCAGTTTGAGCAGCGCCGCGCGGACCTGCAGAGCCAATATGCTCGTCAGGTCCAGGGCTTGCTGGACCAGTCGAGCCAGCGGCTGCGGCAGTGGAGTACGATCATCGCGTCCCTGCTCAGAATCCAGGTCGTTTCCGGGATCAACCGGGAGGAGGAGGTGATCGCCGCGTTCGAGCGGCTGACGGCGATTCTGGAATTGGATATGGGCGTGGAAAACATCGAGTTCATCTCCGCGACCGGTCAACGCCTGGCCGCGCACGGTCTGGATCCCAACTCCGACCGGCGGATGGCCCTGGCGCAGGCAACCCGGCAGGTCATGGCCACCGAGAGCCCTGACAGCCTGATCGATTGTTCCCAGACCTGTTTGCAATACGCTATCGCGCCCGTGCTGGGCGCCGGCGGCGCGTTGGTCGTGGGTGTGTCCCTGGCGGATGTCGTGCTCGATTTTCAGCGGGTTTCCGGCACGGACCTGGGCTTGATCGTCGGACAGGCCGAAATGAACCCCGCGAGTGGCGATGGTGAACGCTGGCTCCGACCCTGGGGCGCCAAGGTGGCGGCGCTGAGCAACGCGCGAACCAACATGGAAATCCTGCGCGCCGCGGCTGAACGGGTAACGTTGTCCGACGGCGGCTCGGAGCCGGTTTTGATCGACGCCAACGGACGCGAATACGAAGTGCGGCTGTTTCCCCTGGCCGGTTTCGACGAACGGGAAGAGGCGTACCTGGCGATCATCGCGGATATCAGCGACGCGATGGCGAAAATCCGCACCGCGCTCCGGCGTAACATCGTCATGGGAGCCGTCGGCCTGGTGCTGTCCGAACTCCTGCTGCTGGCGATACTGTGGGCGCCCATGTCGCGGTTGCGGCGCGCGGCGGCCAACTTGCCCTGGCTGGCCGAAGGCGCTTTTGCCAAGGTGCGGGCGACGATACCGAAATCGCGACTCAAGCATTTCTTCAGGGATGAAGTGGATGTGTTGAACGACATGGCGATTGCCCTGTCGTTCCAGCTCGAAGCGCTGAACGTCGAAGTGGCCAAGCAGACGCGGGATTTGTCCGAGCGCATGAGCGAGATCACTCAGCAGCGCAATTTTGTCACCCATGTGCTGGAAACGGCCCAGGCCATCATTCTGACCCAGAACCGGAATAATGAAATCCTCATGATCAACCCCTATGGCCAGGCGCTGACCGGTTATTCCCTGCCGGAACTGCGAGGGCGCCCTTTCGTCAGTCTGCTGGCGCGGCGGGAGAATGTGAATGGCATTCGCGAGCATCTGGCGGAGTTGGTCGCGGGCACGCGGGAACACCTCGAGGAAGAGTGCGATCTCGATTGCAAGGATCACGGTACGCTCAACGTCGTCTGGCAGCATTCCCGGCTCAGGGGCCAGGCGGAAGGGGCGCCGGTGATCCTGTCGGTGGGCATGGACATCACCGCCAGGAAAAGAGCCGAGTTGCGACTCGCGTGGCTGGCGGATCACGATCCGCTGACCGGGCTCTACAACCGGCGCCGCTTTACCCAGGAGTTGAACGACGCGGTCGCGGCGGCCAGGCGATATCGCCGCGCGGGCGCGTTGCTGTTTCTCGATCTGGATCAGTTCAAGTACATCAACGACACCAGCGGTCATCGCGCCGGAGACCGCCTGCTGCAAAGGCTCGGCGAACTGCTGCCTTCCATCCTGCGCGAGGTCGATGTGATCGGCCGGCTGGGAGGCGACGAATTCGCGGTGATCCTGAAACAGGCCACGGCCGACGAAGCGGTGCAAGTGACCAGAAAGATACTCGCCCACATCGGTGAAATCGAATTTCAGGTGGACGAGCGGGTCCATAAATTGTCGGCCAGCGTCGGCATCGCCCTGTTTCCCGAACATGGCGCCAACATCGAGGATTTGTTGGCCCGGGCCGATCTGGCCATGTATCGGGTCAAGGACAGCGGGCGTGGCGGCTGGTATCTGGTGTCGAGCCAGGACCAGAGTCAACGGCAGATGCGCGAGCGCGTATTCTGGAAACAACGGGTGGAGCATGCGCTGAAGGACAACCGGTTCCTGTTGTACGCGCAGCCGATCCTCGGCATCCGGGACCAGACGATTTCTCACTACGAGGTGCTGCTCAGGATGCGGGGCGACGCCGGCGAAATCATCGGGCCGACGCAGTTCATCGAAATCGCGGAACGGTCGGGACTCATTCACGCCGTCGACCGGCTGGTGATGTCCGAAGCCGTCCATCACCAGACCCTCGCCAGGGAGCGGGGGTTGCGGATCACCCTGACGGTGAACCTGTCCGCCCATGCCTTCAACAATCCCGATCTGCTGAGCCATCTCAAACAACTGTTGCAGGAAACCGGGCTCGATCCCGCGCAACTGGTTTTCGAGATGACCGAAACGGCCGCGGTGGCGGATCTGATGGCCGCCCGCCGCCTCATGGAAGCCATCAACGACATCGGCTGTCAGTTCGCGCTCGACGATTTCGGGACCGGGTTTTCCTCCTTTTACTACTTGAAGAAGCTGCCGTTCAAGTTCATCAAGATCGACGGATCGTTCATCAACAAACTCGGCGAGCGCGCGGACGATCAGGTTCTGGTGAAGGCCATGGGCGAAATCGCCAGGGCGTTCGGTAAAAAAACCATCGCCGAACAGGTGGAGGACCGGAAAACCCTCGAACTGCTGGCCGAATACGGAATCGACTACGCCCAGGGGTATTACATCGGGCGGCCCATCCCGATCATGAATGCCTTGGAGGAAACAGGCGCGAACGCCCGTGACGCGGCATTGATCCCGTGACGGCGCGGGGAAAATCCACCCACCGGACCGGGGCGGCGCAAGGATGACGGCGGGTCTGGCTTTCCAGAGCGGGGATGCTATCTTACTTAACGCCGGCAAGGGGTGGGCGCTGGCCGGTGGCCACCCCCGCATCGCATCGCACCCGACCGTTCGCCCTGTTCCCGATGCTGCGGCGACAACCCGTTCAAACCATTCCTTGAGAACCCTGTCCATGCATACTTCAGCGATTCTTGCCCAGCCGGCGGCGCCGCACGCGCAGCCTCAGCTCCCCTCCGCGCCGGTCTGGACCGTCGAAGCGGTGCTGGCGCTGTTCGAACTGCCGTTCGCCGATCTGCTGTTCCGGGCCCAGGAAGCCTTGCGCGCCCATTTCGATCCCAACGCGGTGCAGCGCTCCACGCTGCTGTCGATCAAGACCGGCAACTGCTCCGAGGATTGCGGCTACTGCTCGCAGTCCAAGCGTTATCAGACCGGGTTGGAGACGCAGAGCCTGATGACCACCGACGAGGTGTTGGCGGCGGCCAGGGCGGCCAGGGAGCGTGGCGCTGGCCGGTTCTGCATGGGCGCCGCCTGGCGCGGTCCCAAGGAAAAGGATTTGCCCGCGGTCATGGAGATGGTGCGCGCCGTCAAGGCGCTCGGGCTGGAAACCTGCGTTACGCTGGGCATTCTCAGGGACGGCCAGGCCGAACAGTTGAAAGCGGCCGGGCTGGATTATTACAACCATAACCTCGATACCGCCCCGGAGTATTACGGCGATGTCGTCACCACCCACACCTATCAGGATCGGCTCGACACCTTGCGAAGCGTGCGCGCCGCCGGTCTCAAGGTGTGCAGCGGCGGCATCGTCGGCATGGGCGAATCGCGCCGGCATCGCGCCGGACTGATCGCGAAGCTGGCCAATCTCGATCCGCCGCCGGAATCGGTGCCGATCAACAATCTGGTGCCGATTCCCGGTACGCCGCTGGCAGGTTCCGAAACGGTGGATATTTTCGAGTTCGCCCGCACCATTGCCGCCGCCCGCGTCACCATGCCGGGCAGCTATGTGCGCCTGTCCGCCGGACGGGAACAGATGAGCGAGGCCGAACAAGCCCTGTGTTTCCTGGCCGGCGCCAACTCGATTTTCTACGGCGATCACCTGTTGACCACGAGCAATCCGGGGACGGAACGCGATAACGCGCTGTTCGGGAAACTGGGCCTGCGCGGCGTTTGAAACGACCGTCACCCATGAGCAACCTCGACTGGCTCGACCGCGACCGCGCCGCCGTCTGGCATCCCTGCACCCAGATGAAGCATCACGACACCGGCGCGTTGCCGCTGGCGCCGATTGCCCGCGGCCAGGGCGCGTGGCTGTACGATTTCGATGGCCGGCGTTACCTGGACGCCATCAGCTCGTGGTGGGTCAATCTGTTCGGCCACGCCAATCCGCGCATCAACGCCGCCGTCAAGGACCAGATGGATCGGCTGGAGCACGTCCTGCTGGCCGGCTTCACCCACGCCCCGGTCGTGGAGCTGTCGGAGCGGCTGGCGGTGCTGACCCGGGGCGAGCTGGGCCATTGTTTCTATGCCTCGGACGGCTCGTCGGCGGTGGAAATCGCGCTCAAGATGTCGTTTCACTACTGGCGTAACCATGGCCAGCCCGGCAAGAATCGGTTTCTCTGCCTCGCGGGCGGCTATCACGGCGAAACGCTGGGCACGCTGGGGGTGGGCGATGTCGCCCTGTACAAGGATGCCTACGCGCCCCTGCTGCGCCAGGCCGCCACCGTGCCCTCGCCGGACGCCCGCCTTGCGGAACCGGGCGAAACAGCCACCCATGTCGCCCAGCGCGCGGCGGCGGTGCTGGAGGCGCAGCTGGCCGAGCACCACGACTCCATCGCCGCCTTCATCGTCGAACCGCTGGTGCAGGGCGCCGGCGGGATGGTCATGCACGATCCGCACTATCCGCGGCTGGCCCGCGACCTCTGCGACCGTTATGGCGTCCACCTGATCTGCGACGAGATCATGGTCGGTTTCGGTCGCACCGGCACCTTCTTCGCCCACGAACAGGCCGGCATCCGGCCCGATTTTCTCTGTCTGTCCAAGGGGCTGACCGGCGGCTGTCTGCCGCTGTCGGTGGTGATGACCACGGATGAGGTTTTTGCCGCCTTCTACGACGACGCGATGACGCGCGGTTTTCTTCATTCCCATTCCTACACCGGCAATCCGCTGGCCTGCCGCGCGGCGCTGGCGACCCTGGATATTTTCGCCGAGGACGAGGTGCTGGCGCGCAACCGGCGTTTCGCCAAGCGGTTCACCGCGCTGCTGGCGCCGTTGGCCAAGCATCCGCGGGTCCGGCATTTCCGCCAGTGCGGCATGATCTGGGCGGTCGATATCGACACCCGGGATCCCGATTTTCGGTTGCGGTTCTACCGCGAGGCCCTGCGGCGCGAAGTGCTGCTCCGTCCCCTGGGGACCACGGTTTACTTCATGCCGCCCTATATTCTCGACGATGGGGAGGCCGTCCTGCTGGCCGAACGCGCGGTCGCGGCGCTGGACGCGACGCTGCCATGATCTGGGACGAGTTGGAGGTCGGCCTCACTCGATTGGCCGCCGCCGGTTTGTCGCGTCGGCGCCGCGCGCTGGATTCGCCCTGTGGCCCGGAGGCGGTGGTCGAAGGCCAGCGCGTCGTCGCCTTTTGCAGCAACGACTACCTCGGCCTGGCCGCTCATCCCGCCCTCGTCGCGGCGGTCCGGGAAGCAGCCGGTCGCTGGGGCGTGGGCAGCGGCGCGTCGCATGTGGTGAGCGGTCATCTGCGCCCGCATGGGGAGTTGGAAGAACGGCTGGCCGCGTTTGTCGGGCGGGAACGGGCGCTGTATTTCACCACCGGCTACATGGCCAATCTGGCCATCGCGCCGGCGCTGCTGGAACGCCACGACGCCATTTTCGCCGACCGGCTGAATCACGCCTCGCTGATCGACGCCGCCCTGCTGACGCGCGCCGAGCACCTGCGCTATCCGCATGGCGATGTCGAAACGCTCGCCCGCCGCCTGGCGCAAAGCCGCGCCCGCCGCAAGCTGATCCTCACCGACGCGGTGTTCAGCATGGACGGCGATCTGGCGCCGTTGCCGGAACTGCTTGCCTTGGCCGAACGTTTCGATGCCTGGCTGGTGGTCGACGACGCCCACGGCTTCGGCGTGCTCGGTCCCAACGGTCGGGGCAGCCTCGCGCACTTCAAGCTGCCGGCGTCGCCGCGCCTGATCCTGATGGGGACGCTGGGCAAGGCCGCCGGCGTGTCCGGCGCGTTCGTCGCCGGCGACCGGCGGGTGATCGAATGGCTCATGCAGCGGGCGCGACCGTACATTTTTACCACCGCTTCCAGCCCGGTCATCGCCGCCGCCCTGCTCGCCAGCCTGGAATTGATCGCCGCCGGCGACGAGCGGCGGGAACATCTGCAACGCCTCGTCGCGCGTCTCCGGGCGGGACTTGACGGTTTGCCGTGGCGCTTGTCGCCCTCGCGGACCGCGATTCAACCCGTGTTGATCGGCGGTAACGAGGCCGCCGTGGGGCTGGCCGAACGGCTGTTCGCGCGAGGGCTTTGGGTTCCGGCCATCCGGCCGCCCACCGTGCCGACGGGCACGGCCCGCTTGCGCATCTCCCTGTCGGCGGCTCATCGCGAAACCCAGATCGATGCGCTCATCGCGGCGCTCCATGACTGCGTCGACGATGAGCGGGGCTAGCCCGACCGCCGCGTCGCCGGCCAAGCAGCGGATTCGCCAGGCGTTCGACCAGGCCGCGGCGACTTACGACGCCGCCGCCGATGTCCAGCGGGATGTGTGCGACCGGCTGGCTGGCTGCCTGATTCGGGATGGCGTCGATCCCGTTCCCGGCGCCATTCTGGATGCCGGCTGCGGCACCGGCTATGGCGCGCGCTGGCTGGAGGAACGCTGGCCGCAAGCCCGTCTCGCGTTGGTCGATTTTGCGCCCGGCATGTTGGCCGCCGCCCGTATTCGGAGTCCCGGCGCGGCGCTGATCTGCGCCGACATCGAAGCCTTGCCAATCGTCGAATGCCGCTTCGATCTGTACTGGTCGAGTCTGGCCTGGCAGTGGAACGATCCACGCCGGTGTCTGCTCGAAGCCGGACGAGTGCTCCGACCCGGCGGGATGCTGGCGGTGGCGACCCTGGGAACGGACAACTTTCCCGAACTGCGCCACGCCTTCGCGGAAGTCGATGATTACAGCCATGTATTGACCATTCCCTCGCCGGAGCGGTTGTTGGCGGATTGCCGGGCTGGCGGCTGGCAGGTGCGGATTTGGGAGCGGCGGCCGGTGCGCCGCCACTATCCCGACATGCGCACCCTGCTGGGCAGCGTCAAGGCGGTCGGGGCGCGCGAGGTCGCGCAGCGCCGCCCCACGCCGTTCAGCCGTTCCGCGTGGCGGACGATCACCGCGCGCTACGAACGGTGGCGGGAACCGGCGGGATTGCCGCTGACCTACGACGCGGTCTGGTTGATCGCCAGGAAAGAACCGAGCCACCACGGACCTTGAACCATGGGCCACGCCTTTTTCGTCACCGGCACCGATACCGGCGTCGGTAAAACCCATGTGACTTGCGCCTTGTTGCACGCCACGCGCCGACTTGGCCGAACCGCCGTCGGCATGAAACCCGTCGCGGCGGGCGTCGAAGCCGACGGACGCAACAGCGATGTAGCGCGGCTGCTGGCCGCCGGCTCCATGACACCGCCGCTGGAGCTGTCTCTTATACACATCT
>DGFE01000020.1:3591-20719 GCA_002391525.1 Competibacteraceae bacterium UBA3908 | reverse complement strand
AGATGTGTATAAGAGACAGGTCGATACACATGTAAGTCGTATATGCAAAAGGATTGGATGGGTCCATCCTCAAAGGAGCCCTCGTGAAATTCAAGAGATCATGGAATTAACTGTTCCTGAAAATTTATACTGGTCCGCCCACCTAGACCTTATTTCTCACGGTAGAAACATATGCATGGCCAGGAAGCCTAAATGCGAAGTATGCCCCTTAAATGAGCACAATTTATGTCTTTTTGCATCGGGAGGAAAAGTGAATGACAGATAAGTTTCTGGTATCGGTAAGTCGTTGTTCTTCCTATGAAGCAGACGAGGTTTACAATGCTTTGGCCGACGCTTTAGAGATGATCGGGGGATGGCCTAAGACCAATATGCCCAACGAGCTCCTTTTCAAGACAAACCTTCTCGCCCCAAAACCGCCTGACAAAGCCGTCACAACTCATCCTTCTGTTGTGAGGGCTTTAATTAAGCTCGTCAGAAACAGTGGCTTTTCGGGGAAAATAACCGTCGCAGACTCTCCAGGACATCTTCATGCAGACAAAAAAGAAGAGCTTTTAAAGCTAACTGGTATGTTGGATGCTGTAAAAGACGATGGCAACGCTGTCGCTACAATCTTATCGGACGCTGGCTTCGTGACACTCAAACGACCTTCTAATGTTGTCTTAAAAGACCTCTCCGTATCAAAACGTTATTATGAAGCACCATTCGTGGTGAATATAGCTAAATTAAAGACGCATGTTGAAACGGAAATTACGGCCTGTGTGAAAAACTGTTTTGGCATAGCTGACACGGACACGCGAAAAAAGGCTCACTTGTCCACGTCGATCAATAGGTTATGCAATGCAATAATAGACCTATACTCAATAAACCCTCCGAAGATAAATATCTTGGATGGCATTTACGCAATGGAAGGAAACGGTCCAACTCACGGCAAACCAAGGTTTGCAGGCCTTTTAATGGCGTCCGAAAACGCTTTGGCAGTTGATTTTGTAGCAGCAAAAGCAATGGGATATAAAGATCCCTTAGACATTCCCTTGATAAACTTAGCCGCTAAAAGGGGAATAGGACCTTCTTCAATGAGCGATATAACCATAATTGGCATAGATCCGGATAATTTGGAAATAAAGGGATTCGCTAAAAGAGCTTCTTCATCGAGAATGCTTCCAACGTGGTTGAGGGGTTGGGCACATAGATGGGTAGCCTTGAGCCCTCATCTTCAAGAAGTTAACTGCATTAGGTGTGGCGTTTGCGTTAAGGTTTGCCCCAAGAGCGCCATTAAGATGAACCCCTTGCCTGAAATCGACAGACGAATCTGTGTCAAATGCCTTTGCTGTCATGAAATGTGCCCAACGGGCGCCATGGAGGTTCGAGAAAACTTTATTATGAAGTTGCTAAGAATGTAGCTCTTTTAACTTTCTTGAAACAAGAAAAGGACGACAGCCTTTTGACTAATGTCGTCCTTTTCTATCATATCGCTAATGCCTTTAACACTTGAAAAGTTACTCCGGCCTGGTTTCGCCTTCGAAGGTCTTGAGCCTCTCTAGTACCAATTTGTATCCATCAGCACCGTACTCAAGAAATTTCTTCACGCGGCTTATGGTTGCCGTGCTTGCGCCCGTTTGCTGTGCTATCTGGGGATAAGTATACCCCTCTTCGAGTAAGCGAGCGACTTCAAGCCTTTGAGCTAGTGCCCTTATTTCACCGATAGTTGCGACGTCTTCAAGAAAGTTGTAAACTTCATCAATGTTTTCCAAGACCAAGAAAGCTTTGCAAAGTTGGTCGGTCAAACGATCCTTCCACTTCTCTGTCATTTTTTTTATCCCCCCTTTTAATGCACATCTTGATAATTCGCGCTTTATTGTACGACTTTTAAACGCTAGCTTCAATATTACAGCTTTAAATGTGCATTTGTCAAGGGGGTAAAATATCTTAAGCTATAACAAATTCAACATTTGGTTGTCGCACAATGGAACGAAAAACCTGTATAACATAATTCAATTCGTCTTCTTTTCCAATGGAAATACGCATCCAGGTCAAACCATTCACATCCAACTCGAGCATATTTAACCTTATGCCCTTCTCCTTCAAAATCGTGCTCATGTATTCCCTGTCAATATCCGTGCGTACCAGGACAAAATTACCCTGACTTGGGTAGGCATGAAAGGATTCTAGCTCGTTTACTTCTTCTATAAATTTATCACGTAAAAACCTAATGCTGTAAACTCTGCTCTTCATCCACTCGTCATATTCCAACATTATACAAGCAATTTCTTGCGATACAACATTGACGTTGAAAGGACTTTTTACGTCAAGAAGCTTCATAGCGATATCCTCAGAGCATAAAGCATATCCAACCCTTAAACCCGCAAGCCCCCACGCCTTAGAGAGAGTCCTCAAAATGCACAAATTTGAGGGAATGTTTTTATCTAAAACATCCAAAGACGACTTGGTGGCGAATTCAACATAAGCTTCATCAATGACAAAGGGGCAAGGGGATAACTTTGCAGTTTCTAGTAATACAGCTGGATCCAAGAACATTCCAGTAGGATTGTGCGGGTTGTCCAGTAAAATTAGTTTGGGCGAAATCCTCGCTACAGCATCTAAAAGCTGCTCAACATCCAGCGTGATCTCATTTTCATGAAAACCTAGATGTAAGACGTGTTGTTCAGCCCCGAATATCCTGCACAGTCGGTTATATTCAGAAAAACAGGGATACGTTGTAAGCACCTTGTCGCCTGGTTTTACGTAAGCCGTAAACAACATAGAAAGTATTTCATCGCCGCCATTGCCAACGACGATGCATTCTTGCGGATAGTTTAATCTCGCGCTCAATTTGTTCCTAAGCTTTAAAGCTAAGGGATCCGGATAGCGATTTAGATCAATACTAGAAATTAACTTCCTCATCTCTTCCCTAGGGGAAGAGGGAAGTTCGAAGGGATTTTCGTTTTTGTCGAGTCCTAATTCGCTATCTAATGTGAGCATATAATCACGCAACATTGTGCAATCCTCCTAACGAATTATTCAAATGAATTCATGATGTAACCAAAACCCAGTTTATCATAATCACATGTTTTTCGTCAAGTGCGTTGCTCACATTTTGTGATCACTATTTATGAGGGTAATATATGATCTGATTCCTATAACGTAGACTAAGTATGCCATTATCCTATCCTACTGATATAGCTATGATCATTCGGGATCTGCCTTTGCTAATTTCTGATTTTTAATGTTATAGACGTTTTAATATAATAAATCAAATTAGTGATTTTTACGAAGACAAAGCTGACAATGCGTTGTATAATGATTTTGGAGAATAACTTTACAAATTTAGGAGGAGTTATTCCGTGATGACAGCAAGAAAAATAAAACATACTATAATTCCAGTGGTATTGCTAGCTATAGTTTTGGTATGCTTTTTCTTCTCAGTAGCTTGGGCAAAAACACCACAGCAAAGAATAACCCTGTCAACTCAGCTTTTACAAGAAATGAGCAAGCAAAGTGATGTTGAAGGTTTGATAGACCTGCTAGGCGATTGTGTAGGCGTTGCAATATTCCCCAACGTTACAAAAGCAGGGTTTGTATTTGGGGCTGAATTTGGAGAAGGATTGCTACTTCGAAGGGAGCCTAATACAACCCGATGGTACGGCCCATCTTTTTTAAGCATAGGTGGAGTATCACTGGGGCTTCAAATAGGCGTACAATCTACCGGCATGATATTGGTTATAATGGACGAGGCTGGATTGAATGCGCTGAAAAAAGAACATGTAAACTTGGGTGCTGACGTTTCAGTTGCAGCAGGTCCCGTCGGACGCAGAGCGGGAGCAGCGACGAACTCCATATACAGCTATTCCTTGGCAAAAGGCGCATTTGCTGGGGTCTCTTTGGGTGGCGGCACTGTAGATATCGATGAAAACGCTAACATTGCCTACTGGGGCAAAAACCTGACACCTGAGGAGATCTTGCAGAAGAGGGCTACGCGGAGCGACGTGCAACCTTTAGTTAAAGAGCTAAACTCGCTCATTGCGATGGCGAAAAAAAATAAAAGCTGATCTTAACCCCCACTTGACTAGAAATCTACATCTTCATATAATGGTTGTGCCAGCCGGGCTGGCGGAATGGTAGACGCACGGGACTTAAAATCCCGGGGACGCAAGGTCCGTGCGGGTTCAAGTCCCGCGCCCGGCACCATGTGGTGCATATGTTCTTCGCATAATTTATATCGCGGGGTGGAGCAGGTCGGTAGCTCGTCGGGCTCATAACCCGAAGGTCGCAGGTTCAAATCCTGCCCCCGCTACCAAATCTTTACAAGGAAGCCCGTCAAGGGCTTTTTTTATGGGGCTGGTTCCCGTGCTTATTTTAACCCATGCCGCGCCGGGCTGCCCGTCATGGGCAAGATCGGGGTAGTCGGCGGGAGGAGCCCGTCAGTGGCCAAGTAACCTGTTACGGGCGATACCAAGAGCTTGTGCTAGAGATTGTGCTGGGGGTCAACCAGCGTGGATAAACGAGTGGGCCGCGGGCCCATTTTTTGTTTCCGGTGGTCAAAATGCGCCAGGACCTGCAGAAGCTGAAAAGGGTGCTAGCGGCCGTGGTGGAAACCATGGGCTACGAACTGGTCGGCGTGGAATTTCATACCCGCTCCGTCAACCCTCTGCTGCGGGTCTATATCGATAGCGAAAGCGGCATCACGCTGGACGACTGCCAGCGGGTCAGCCATCAACTTGGCGGCGTGCTGGATGTCGAAGACCCGATCAGCGGGCCGTATACCCTGGAAATCTCCTCGCCTGGGCTGGATCGCCCGCTGTTCGAGGCCAGGCACTTCGACCGTTTTGCCGGCGCGCAGGCGCGGCTCCAGTTGCGGGAACCGCTGGACGGGCGGCGTAAACTGATGGGACGGCTGCTCGGAATGCGCGATGGCGACGTGGCGATTGTCGATAGCGAGGGACGGGAATGGCGGGTGCCATTGGAGCGAATCGAGAAGGCTCGGCTGGTGCCCGAACTTTAGGCGGGATGACGGCGTGCGGATCCGGCTGGGAGGCAGAACGACATGCGTGTTAAAGACAGCAAAGACAGCAAAGAAGGCAACAAGGAGATTCTGCTGGTGGTGGATGCCGTCTCCAACGAGAAGGGCGTCAGCAAGGAGATCATTTTCGGCGCTCTGGAAGTGGCATTGGCCTCCGCGGCGAAAAAGCGCTACGAGGGCGATCCCGACGTGCGGGTGACGATCAACCGGCGCACCGGCAATTACGAAACCTTCCGGCGCTGGCAGGTGGTGGCCGACGCCGCGCAGCTCGAAACCCCGGACCGCCAGATGACCTTGGCCGAAGCCCGCCGGATCCAGGCGGACGCCCAGGTGGGCGGGTATGTCGAGCTGCCGTTGGAAAACGCCGATTTCGGCGGTCGCATCGCCGCCCAGACCGCCAAGCAGGTAATCGTCCAGAAGGTCCGGGACGCCGAGCGCGCCCAGATCGTGGATGCCTACCTGCACCGCAAGGGTGAATTGATCGGCGGCGTGGTCAAACGGCTGGAGCGTGGCGACGTGATCCTCGATGTCGGCGGCAACGTCGAAGCCAAGATCGCCCGCGAGGATCTCAATCCCCGCGAGTCGTTCCGCATCGGCGAGCGGGTGCGCGGTTATCTGAAGGACGTGCGCATCGAAAGCCGTGGGCCGCAGCTGTTCGTCAGCCGGGTGGCGCCGGAGTTTCTGATCGCCCTGTTCACTCTGGAGGTGCCGGAAATCAATCAGGGCATCATCGAGATCAAGGGCGCCACCCGCGATCCCGGTTCGCGAGCCAAGATCGCGGTCAAGAGCAAGGACGCGCGCATCGATCCCGTGGGCGCCTGTGTCGGAATGCGCGGCGCGCGGGTGCAAAGCGTGACCAACGAACTGGCCGGCGAGCGGATCGACATCGTGCAATGGGACGACGATCCGATTCGCTTCGTCATGAATGCCATGTCGCCGGCGGAAGTCGAATCCATCATCGTCGACGAGGATACCCACAGCATGGATATCATCGTCGCCGACGAAAGGCAACTGGCGCAGGCCATCGGCAAGGGCGGCCAGAACGTGCAACTGGCCAGCCGGCTGACCGGCTGGACCCTGAACGTGATGACCAGGGCCCAGTCCCAGGCCAGGCGCGGTCAGGAAGACGAAGCCCTGCGACGGATGTTCGTCGATCAGCTGGGGGTGGACGATGAGATCGCGGCGATCTTGGTGCGCGAAGGATTTGCCGGTCTCGAGGAAGTAGCCTACGTGCCGGTTCACGAAATGCTGGAGATCGCCGAGTTCGACGAGGAAATCGTCGAGGAACTGCGTGGCCGGGCGCGCGATGCGCTGTTGACTCGGGCGATTGCCGCGGAGGAACGGCTCGACGATACCCGTCCGTCCGAGGAGTTGCTGCGGATGGAGGGGATGGACGAGGAGTTGGCCTTTTTGCTGGCGAGCCGCGGGATTACGACGATGGACGATCTGGCCGAACTGTCGGTGGACGATCTCAACGAAATCGCCGGGCTGGATGATGAGCGGGCCGCGAAACTGATCATGACGGCGCGGGCGCCTTGGTTTTCGAAGAATGAGCGGTAGGACCGGCTCGTCCTGGGGGTGGACAATGGCGGATGTAACGGTCAAGCAGTTTGCGACGGTGGTCGGCATACCGGTGGATCGCTTGTTGGAGCAATTCGCCGAAGCCGGTATCGCGGTCATCGGCGCGGAAGCGACGATCACGGAAAAGCAGAAGGTGGACTTGTTGACGCACCTGCGCAAGAGTCATGGCAACCGGCTGGCCCAGGGCGTGGCCGAACCCAAGAAAATCACGCTCAAGCGCAAGACCCATAGCGAGATCAGGATGGCCGGCGGCATGGCCGGACAGGTCAAGACGGTCAGCATCGAGGTGCGCAAGAAGCGCACGTATGTCAAACGCAGCCTGGTGGAAGACGAAATCTCCCGTCCCCGCGAGCCCGAGGTGCAACTCGTGGCTCCGGTGTCGGCCCTCCCGGTGATGGAGGTGGAAGAGCAGCGCCATCCGGAGGAGCTCGAGGAAAGGCTTGAGGCGGTGAGCCCTCGCCAGCGGGAAGAGTCGCCGCCTTTTCAGCAAGACGAAGAAGCCCGCCGCCAGGCTGCCGCCGAGGAGGAAGCCCGCCGCCAGACTGCCGCCGAGGAGGAAGCCCGCCGCCAGGCTGCCGCCGAGGAGGAAGCCCGCCGCCGGGCCGAGCAAGAGGCTTACCCCCAGATGGAGCAGGAGACTCGCCGGCGACCGGAGCAGGATAATCGTCGCAAACCGGCGGAACGGCCGGTCGTATCCCGACCGGTCGAGATCGCCGCGCGCAGAATTGCCGACACGGGACCGGCGCTGGTTCAGGTTCAGCGCCGCGCCGAGGCGGGTGAACCTACCCCGGAGACCAAGGCGCGGAAGCATCCTGGGCCGGTGGAAGCCAAGGGGGCCGGCAAAAAACGTCCTGAACCGCCGCCACAGGTGCGGGCCGCCGGCAAGGCGCGGGCTGAAGGCGGAATCGTCGAGATACCGATCCCGCGCCGGGGCGAGGAACAGGAAGAGGAACGGTTTCCGCCGCAGAGACGCGGTGATTTGCAGCAGATTCTGGACAAGGCCGACCGCCGCAAGCCCAAGAAAGGCAAGGGAGCCAAATCCCCCGCGCCGGCGCTGGCGCCGCGGCATGGTTTCGCCAAGCCCACCGCGCCGGTGGTGCGCGAAGTGGTTCTGCCCGAAACCATCAGCGTCGCCGACCTGGCTCAGAAGATGTCGGTCAAGGTGACCGAAGTCATCAAGACCTTCCTGAAGATGGGCTTGATGGTGACCATCAATCAGGTCATCGATCAGGACACCGCCGCGCTGGCCGTCTCGGAAATGGGCCACTCCTACAAGATGCTCAAGGAAAACGCGCTGGAAGAGGAGCTGGCCGCCGAGGCTACTCGCGGCGAGGCATTGCCACGCCCGCCGGTCGTGACCATCATGGGCCACGTGGATCACGGCAAGACCTCCCTGCTCGACTACATCCGCCGCACCCGGGTGGCGGCGGGCGAAGCCGGCGGCATCACTCAGCACATCGGCGCCTATCACGTCCGCACCCCGAAAGGCGTGATCACCTTTCTCGACACGCCGGGCCACGCCGCCTTCACCGCCATGCGCGCGCGCGGCGCCAAGGCCACCGACGTGGTGGTGCTGGTGGTGGCGGCCGACGACGGCGTGATGCCACAGACGCTCGAGGCGATCCAACACGCCCGCGCCGCCGGCGTGCCGCTGGTGGTGGCGGTCAACAAGATGGACAAGTCCAGCGCCGATCCGGAACGGGTCAAGAGCGAGTTGTCCGCGCAGGGGGTCATCTCCGAGGAATGGGGCGGCGACACCCTGTTCGCCTACGTGTCCGCCAAGTCCGGCATGGGCGTGGACGAGTTGCTGGATCAAATCCTGGTGCAGGCCGAGGTGCTGGAATTGAAGGCGCCGGTGGACGGACCGGCCAAGGGTGTGGTGATCGAATCGCGGCTGGACAAGGGCCGCGGTCCGGTGGCGACCGTGCTGGTGCAGAACGGCACCCTGCGCAAGGGCGACGTGATCCTGAGCGGCCTCGAACATGGCCGGGTGCGGGCGATGCTGAACGAAAGCGGCCAGGGCGTGAACGAGGCCGGCCCCTCGATTCCGGTCGAGGTGCTCGGCCTGTCCGGCACGCCCAGGGCCGGCGATGAAGTGATCGTGGTCGCCGACGAGCGCAAGGCTCGCGAAATCGCCCTGTTCCGGCAAAACAAGCTTCGCGAGGAGCAGGCCAAGAAACCGGCGATCAGCCTGGACGACATTTCCAGGCAGTTCGAGGCCGGACAGATCAACGTGCTCAACGTGGTGCTCAAGGCCGACGTACAGGGTTCCGCCGAAGCCATCGTCGATGCGCTGACCCGGCTGTCCACCGACGAGGTGCGGGTCAAGATCATCGCCAGCGGCGTCGGCGGCATCAACGAATCGGACGTGAACCTGGCCCACAACGCCAAGGCCATCATCATCGGTTTCAACGTGCGCGCCGACGGCGTCGCCAAGAAACTGGCCGAGGAGGAAGGGCTCAAGCTGCACTATTACAGCGTCATCTACGAGTTGATCGACGACGTGAAACGGGCGATGGTGGGCATGCTCAAGCCCGAGTTCAAGGAAGAGATCGTCGGGCTGGCCGAGGTGCGTGGGGTATTCCGCTCGCCCAAGTTCGGGGTGGTGGCCGGCTGCATGGTGGTGGACGGGGTGGTGCGCCGCCACAATCCGATCCGGGTGTTGCGCAACAACGTGGTGATCTTCGAAGGCGCGCTGGATTCGCTGCGACGGTTCAAGGACGATGTCAGCGAAGTGCGCGCCGGCGTGGAGTGCGGCATGGGCGTCAAGAATTACAACGACATCCAGGAAGGCGATCAGATCGAGGTCTTCGAGCGGGTGCAGGTCGAGCGCACCCTGTAACGCGGACCGCGGAGCGAAATCGAACGATGATGAAAGCATTCCCGCGCACCCGCCGGGTCGGCGAACAGATTCGCCGGGAACTGGCGGAGCTGATCCGCGACGAACTGCGCGATCCGCGACTGACCTTGATCTCGATGACCAGCGTCGAGGTCAGTCGCGATCTGACGTATGCCCGGATTTACGTGACCCTGCTGGGCGACCCGGCCGAGCGGACCGAGCGGGTGGCCGAACTCAACCGCGCCGCGCCGCTGCTGCGGCGGGAATTGGGCCGGCGAATGCGCATCCGCATCGTGCCGAAACTGGAGTTCCGCTACGACGAAGTGGTGGAGCGTGGCGCGCGGCTGTCGGCCTTGATCGACGCCGCGGTGGCCGCCGATGCGGATCGGCATCACGACGGGATCGGGACGGCGACGGATGGCGCGCCCCCGGAGGACGCGGTGTGACCGGTCGTCAGCGCCGTCCGGTCAGCGGGATCGTGTTGCTGGACAAGCCGGTCGGCTGGACCTCGAACGCGGCGCTACAGACGGTCAAGCGGCTGTATCAGGCGCAAAAAGCCGGCCATACCGGCAGCCTCGACCCGCTGGCCAGCGGCCTGTTGCCGCTCTGCCTGGGCGAGGCCACCAAGCTGTCCGGGGTATTGCTGAACGCCGACAAGACGTATCGGTTCACGTGCCGGCTGGGCGTGACCACCGCCACTGGCGACGCCGAGGGCGAAATCATCGCCACCCGGCCGGTGGGTCCGCTCAGCCGCGAACAGGTCGAAGCCGCGTTGCGCCGGTTCACCGGCGTGATCCAGCAGATTCCACCCATGTATTCCGCCGTGAAGCGCGACGGCCAACCATTGTACAAGCTGGCGCGCCGGGGCATCGAGGTCGAACGCGCGCCGCGCGAGGTGACCGTGCGCGAATTGCGGCTGCTGCGCCTGGAGGGCGGGGAACTGGAGTGCGAACTGCGCTGTTCCAAGGGGACCTACGTCCGGGTCCTGGCCGCCGATCTCGGCGAAACGCTGGGCTGCGGCGCGCATGTCGCGGCGCTGCGCCGCACAGCAGTGGAACCGTATGACGCCGCGCGGATGGTGACGCTGGAGACACTGCGCGAGCGGGCCGAACGGGGGCTGGCGGCCCTGGACGAATGCTTGTTGCCCCTGGACAGCGCCGTGGCGGATTGGCCGGCGGTGCGCCTGCGGGGCGACGCGGCCTTCTATCTGCGGCAGGGCCAGCCGGTGCTGGTGCCGCGCGCACCCACCCAGGGCTGGGTGCGTTTGTATCAGGACGAACAGCGGTTTCTGGGTGTCGGCGAAATCCTGGACGATGGCCGGGTCGCGCCGCGCCGGCTGCTGGGCCGCTGAACCTGGCGACCTGAAAACAGGTTTGCTTGTTGATCGGGCCCGCTGGGGTTAATATTTCACGCTTGATTTAATTGACTGACCGAATCCGAATTGGAGTTTTACCCGATGCCGCTCAATACCGAACAGAAGGCCCAGGTCGTGCGGGACTTTCAGCGTGGCTCCGCCGACACCGGCTCGCCCGAGGTCCAGGTCGCGTTGCTGACCACCCGCATCAACGGCCTGCAATCGCATTTCAGCGATCACAAAAAGGATCACCATTCCCGGCGCGGGTTGCTGAAGATGGTCAACCAGCGTCGCAAGCTTTTGGATTATCTGAAGAAAAAGGATCTGCAACGTTATCAGGACTTGATCAGCCGCCTTGGCCTGCGCCGCTGAGGATTCCCACCGATTTTTCGCCGCACAGGACGCTTTCGTGACGCCCATCAAAAAGACATTTCAGTACGGACAGCATTCCGTGACGCTGGAGACCGGCGAGATTGCCCGGCAGAGCAGCGGCGCGGTGCTGGTCAACATGGCGGATACCGTGGTGCTGGTGACCGTGGTCGCCGCCAGGGAAACCCAGGAAGGCCGGGACTTTCTGCCGCTGCGGGTGGATTATCAGGAACGCACTTACGCGGCGGGTCGTATTCCCGGCGGCTTCTTCCGCCGCGAGGGTCGCCCTTCCGAGAGCGAAACCCTGATCGCCCGGTTGATGGACCGGCCCCTGCGCCCCCTGTTTCCCGATGGCTTCACCCACGAGGTGCAGATCATCGCCACCGTGCTGTCCCTGAACAACCAGGTGGATCCGGATATTCCGGCGCTGCTCGGCGCCTCGGCGGCGGTGGCGCTGTCGGGCGTTCCGTTTAACGGCCCCATCGGCGCGGCCCGGGTTGGCTACCGCGACGGCCAGTACCTGCTCAATCCGCCCCGCGGCGAGATCAAGACCTCGCAACTGGACCTGGTGGTGGCGGGTACCGAGCGCGCGGTGCTGATGGTGGAATCCGAAGCCGCGGAACTGTCCGAGGACGTGATGCTCGGCGCGGTGGTGTTCGGCCACGAGCAGATGCAGGTGGCGATCCGCGCCATCCTGGATCTGGTGGCGGAAGCGGGCGTGCAGCCGTGGGACTGGCAGCCGCCGGCCAGCGATGAGATGCTGGCCAACGCGACTCGCGCCGCCGTCGGAACCGCGCTGGCCGAGGCATATCAGATCGCCGAGAAGCTGACCCGCCAGCAGCGGGTGCGCGAGATCCGCGAGCAACTGGTCACCCGATTGACCGCCCAGGAACCGGAACGCTGGACCGCGCAGGCGATAGAAACCGCCTTTTCGACTCTGGAAAAACAGGTCGTGCGCGGGCGCATCCTGTCCGGCCAGCCTCGCATCGACGGCCGGGACACCCGCACCGTGCGGCCGATCACCGTCCGGGTCGGCGTGCTGCCGCGCACCCACGGCTCGGCGCTGTTCACCCGCGGCGAGACCCAGGCGCTGGTGGTCACCACCCTCGGCACCGACCGGGACGCCCAGATCATCGACGCCATCGAAGGCGAATACCGCCAGCCGTTCCTGTTGCACTACAACTTCCCGCCCTATTCGGTGGGCGAGATCGGCCAGGTGGGCAGTCCCAAGCGCCGCGAGATCGGCCATGGTCGACTGGCCAAGCGCGGCGTGCAGGCGGTGATGCCGAAACCCGAACAGTTTCCGTACACGGTGCGGGTAGTGTCGGAGATCACCGAATCGAACGGTTCCAGTTCGATGGCCTCGGTGTGCGGCGCCAGCCTGTCGCTGATGGACGCCGGGGTGCCGATCAAGGCGCCGGTGGCCGGCATCGCCATGGGCCTGATCAAGGACGGCGACCGCTTCGCCGTACTGACCGACATCATCGGCGACGAGGATCATCTGGGCGACATGGACTTCAAGGTGGCGGGCACCGTCGACGGGGTCACCGCCCTGCAGATGGACATCAAGATCGACGGCATCACCCGCGAGATCATGGAACAGGCGCTGGCCCAGGCCCGCGAGGGACGGCTGCACATCCTCGGCAGGATGGGCGCGGTCATCAGCAAGCCGAGCCAGGAACTGTCCGAATACGCGCCGCGCTACACCACGCTGCGCATCAATCCCGAGAAGATCCGCGACGTGATCGGCAAGGGCGGCGTCACCATCCGCGCCATCACCGAGGAGACCGGCGCCACCATCGACATCAGCGACGACGGCGTGATCAAGATCGCCGCAGTGGACAAGGCCGCCGGCGACGAGGCCCGCCGCCGCATCGAACAGATCACCGCCGACGTGGAAGCGGGCCAGATCTACGAGGGCAAGGTGGTGCGGATCATGGACTTCGGCGCGTTCGTGAGCATTCTGCCCGGTCGCGACGGCATGGTGCACATCTCGCAGATTTGCGAGGAACGGGTGCAAAACGTCAGCGACAAGCTGGCGGTGGGCGACGTGGTCAAGGTCAAGGTACTGGAGATCGACAAGCAGGGCCGCGTCCGGTTGAGCATGAAGGGCTTGAACTGAACCGGAGCGGCGCCGTGGTGATGACTTGCCTCGGTGCGGCCGCTTCGGGTAGTCTTACCCCCCCTGCCGCGAGGAAAGCGGCGACATCCCGGAGAGATGGCCGAGCGGTCGAAGGCGCAGCACTGGAAATGCTGTTTAGGGGTAACTCTAACGAGGGTTCGAATCCCTCTCTCTCCGCCAAATTTCCCAGGATCGTTCTATCGGCGGCAACGCCGCCCGACCCGCTGGTTGCAATGGCGGTCCGTATCGGTTCCCCCGCGACGACAAGCTGTGAACCCCGTCAGGCCCGGAAGGGAGCAGCGGCAGCAGTGGCCTCGGGCGCCGGGGTGTGGCCGGTAGGGACCGCCACCCTTTCGAAAGCGCAAGGCAACAGGCCGGCAGGTTTTGTGCCAGGCCCGCTTCGAAGGTTCCGGATTACCCGCTAGGCGGATCGCCGCATGAGCTATCAGGTTCTGGCCCGCAAATGGCGGCCACGCACGTTCCATGAACTGGTCGGTCAGGAACACGTGGTCCGCGCCCTGACCAACGCGCTCGACCGGCGGCGGCTGCATCACGCCTTCCTGTTCACCGGCACTCGCGGCGTGGGCAAGACCACCATCGCCCGGATTTTCGCCAAGTCGCTGAACTGCGAAGCCGGCGTTTCCTCCACGCCCTGCGGCGAATGCGCCGCCTGCCGGGAGATCGACGCCGGCCGGTTCGTGGACCTGATCGAGGTGGACGCCGCGTCCCGCACCAAGGTCGAGGACACCCGCGAGCTGCTGGAAAACGTGCAGTACGCACCCAGCCGGGGCCGCTTCAAGGTGTACCTGATCGACGAGGTGCACATGCTTTCCACCCACAGCTTCAACGCCTTGCTGAAGACGCTGGAGGAGCCGCCGCCGCATGTCAAGTTTCTGCTGGCCACCACCGATCCCCAGAAGCTGCCGGTCACCGTGCTGTCGCGCTGTCTTCAGTTCGGCCTCAAGCGCCTGCCGGCGGATTTGATCGCCCGGTATCTCGGCCAGGTTCTGGAGCAGGAGGGTATTCCCGGCGATGAGGAGGCGCTGCGGCTGATCGCCCGCGCCGGCGACGGCAGTATGCGCGATGCCCTGAGCCTGCTGGATCAGGCTATCGCCTTTGGCGGTGGCCGGGTGGAGCAGGCGACGGTCGGCGCCATGCTCGGCGGCATCGACCGGCGCCGGGTGGTCGATCTGGTGGATGCATTGGCGGCCAACGACGCGCCGGCGCTGCTGCGGCTGGTGGCTGAACTGGACCAGGCCGCGCCCGATTACGCGGCGGTGCTGGCCGATCTGGCGTCGCTGTTGCAACGGGTGGCGCTGGTTCAGGTCGCGCCCGAGGCGGCGCCAGCCGACGGCCCGGACGATCCCGAGGAATTGCGGCGGCTGGCCCATGCCCTGCCGCCGGAAGACGTGCAGCTGTTCTACCAGATCGCCCTGCTGGGCCGGCGCGATCTGCCGCTGACGCCCGATCCGCGCGGTGGTTTCGAGATGGTATTGCTGCGGATGCTGTGTTTTCGTCCGGCGACGCTGGAACGCGCGGCGTCGGCGCCGGAATCCACGTCCGCTCGGCCCACCCCGACACCGGCGGTCGCGCGACCCGCGTTGCCAGCGGCGCCGACCCCGGCGCAGCCGGTTTCGGAATGGAACGCCCTGGTCGAGCAACTGGGTCTGGGCGGCATGACCCGGCAGGTGGCCTTGAACTGCGCGCTGGTCGCGCGCGAGGGTCGCGATTTCTGTCTGGCCCTGGAACCCGGCCACGCCCAGCTACTCACCAAGACTGTCGAGGAGCGGCTGATGGTGGCCCTGGAGCGGCATTTCGGCGGACCGGTTACGCTGCGATTCCAGATCGGCGACGTGACGGCGGCGACGCCGGCCAGTCAGCGGAAGGAACGGCAGGCGGAACGGCGGCAGGCCGCCGCCGAGCAGGTCAATCAGGATCCACATGTGCGGGACATGCAGGCAACGTTCGGTGCGCGGATCGTAGCGATCCATCCACTCGACGAAACCGACGGCTAGCGGTTCCGTCGTCGCATGACCCGGTTCCGACCGAGAGGAGAGAGACGATGAAAGGCGGTTTGGGCAACCTGATGAAGCAGGCGCAGAAGATGCAGGAAAACCTGCAAAAGGCGCAGGCGGAAATCGCGACGATGGAAATCACCGGCGAATCCGGCGGTGGCCTGGTCAGCGTGACGATCACCGGCCGTTACGAGGTCAAACGGCTGCGGATCGACGACAGCCTGGTCGGGGACGACAAGGACATGCTCGAGGATCTGGTCGCCGCCGCGTTCAACGACGCCGTCCACAAGGTCGAGCGGACCGTGCAGGACAAGATGTCCGGCCTGACCTCGGGCATGGGCTTGCCGCCGGGGATGCTGGGCGATTTCAAGCTGCCGCTCTGACGGTTCGCCGTGGCCGCCTCGCCGCTGTTGAATCGGCTGATGATGGCGCTGCGCTGTCTGCCGGGGGTGGGACCGAAATCCGCCCAGCGGATGGCGCTGCACCTCCTGGAACGGGATCGCGACGGCGCGCGGCGGCTGGTCGAGGCGTTGCAGGCGGCGCTGGAGGGTATTGGCCGCTGCCGGCTGTGCCGCGATTTGAGCGAGACCGAGGTTTGCGCCCTGTGCGCCAGCCCGCGCCGCGACCGCGCGCTGTTGTGCGTGATCGAAACGCCCGCCGACGTGCTGGCGGTGGAGCAGGCCACCGGTTTTCAGGGTTTGTACTTCGTGCTGATGGGCCATCTGTCGCCGCTGGACGGCATCGGTCCGGCGGAACTGGGGCTGGAGACCCTGGAAGCGCGGCTGGACGAGGGTGTGGTCCGCGAGATCATTCTGGCCACCAATCCGACCGTGGAGGGCGAGGCGACCGCCTGCTACATCGCCGAACTGGCCCGCGAGCGCGGCATCCGCGCCACCCGCATCGCTCATGGCGTGCCGCTGGGCGGGGAACTGGAATACGTGGACGGCGGCACGCTGGCGCACGCGTTCGCGGGTCGCCGGGAATTGTGAGCCTTACCGGAGCGAGCGTCATGACCGATTGCCTTTTCTGCAGGATCGCCGCGGGCGAGATTCCCGCCGCCAAGCTCTACGATGACGGCGAGGTGCTGGTGTTCCGCGACATCAATCCCGAAGCGCCGGTTCATCTGCTGCTCGTGCCCCGGCGACATATTCCCACCCTCAACGATCTGACCGAGGCGGACGCGACCCTGATCGGGCGGCTGTATCTGGCCGGCCAACGGGTGGCGGCCGAGCTGGGCGTGGCGGAAAGCGGCTACCGGACCGTGATCAACTGCAACCGCGACGCCGGCCAGATCGTCTTTCACGTCCACATGCATCTGCTGGCGGGCCGGGAACTGGGCTGGCCGCCGGGCTGAGACCGCCGCCGGATCCGCTCAGGCGTTTTTGAGGTAGTGGCGGACCACCGCGAGATGGCGGCGGCTGACCTCCAGCCGGTCGGGAATATTGTCGAAAACCAGGGCGACGTTGCCAGCAGCGGTTTTCTCCAGGCCGGCGATGCGCGCCGCCATGACCAGCGCGTTGCGGTGAGCCCGGATTGCCCGCCTTCCCAATTCGGTTTCCAACGTCTTCAACGAGTCCTCGATCAGCGCCTCACCGTGGCGGTGACGGACCGTAACGTATTTCTGGTCGGCCTGGAAATAGGCCACGTCCGTCAGCGGGATCAGTTCCAGCCGTTGCCCCAGGCGGGCGCGGATGTGGGTGCGGCCCGTTTCCGCGCGCTCGGTCGTCAGGCTGGCCAACTGGGCGCGATTCAGGCGGCTGGCGCTGGCCAGGGCCCGTTCCAGCCGTTCCAGTCGGACCGGCTTCAGCAGATAGGCGACCGCGTGGGCGTC
>DGFE01000020.1:0-3327 GCA_002391525.1 Competibacteraceae bacterium UBA3908 | reverse complement strand
GGCATCTGGATGTCCAGCAGCACGATGTCGGGCGGCGTGGTCTGCGCCAGCCGCAGCGCGTCCGCGCCGTTGCCGGCCTCACCGGCGAGTTGATAATCGGACAGTCGGTTGAGCAGATCGCGCAACCGGTCGCGGGCGGGCGGTTCATCGTCGACGATCAGCACGTTCATGGCTAAACTCGAATTCGGTTATTGAGCTTACAATCGTATCACATAAAAGACGATAAACTCCGGGACTGGCGGAGAGCGGTCGTCGACTTGCCATGCTCCAGCGGAATGGTGAACGTAATCCGGTAATGGTCGGGCGTCTCGGTGATTGCCAGCGGATTGGGGGCGTCGTAGGCCAGTTGCAGGCGCTGGCGGATGTTGTGCTGGGCGATGCGTTGGCCCGGCCTGGCGGTTTCGCCATTGTCGGGCGGGCGCGGATTGGCGACGGTGATCTGGAGGACGCGCGGCTTTCGCTCGATGCGGATGGTCAGGGCGCCGCCTTCCGGCAGTCGCTGGATGCCGTGCTGGATGGCGTTCTCGACCAGCGGTTGCAGCAGCAGGGCGGGAATCGGCAGCTCGAGCGGCAGGGTGTCGTCCAGCTGCCAGTCCACGCGCAGCCGCTCGCCCAGGCGCAGGCGCTCGATGGCGAGGTAGCGGCGGGTGAGTTCGAGTTCCGCGCCCAGGGTGATGCGCTCCTGATAGGCCAGCGCCGAGCGCAGCATGTCGGCCAGGTCGAGGACCGCCTGTTCGGCGCGGTCGGGTTGCGCGGGGATCAGGCCGGCGATGGTGTTGAGGGCGTTGAACAGGAAGTGCGGGTGGATGCGCGCCTGCAAGGCTTGCAGGCGGGCGCGCGCTTCGGCCTCGACGTTCCGTTGCCACTGGTGCTGGACGTAGAAATAGCGCAGCGCGATCAGGGTGACGACGCCGCCGATGGCGAGATTGCGGGCCAGCAGCGAAACCGGGGGCGTCGAATTGGCGGCGAAATCCGGGCGTGGCTCCAGCAACCACCAACCGAGCACCGTGAGCAGCAGAATGATCAGCAGGATCAGGCTCAGCGCGGCCAGGGTGGCGGCGAGGGCGTCGAGCCGGTCGAGCCAGCGTTTGCAGGCGCAGAGGGCGGCGGCGGCGGCCAGCACCACCCATTGCACGAACAGGGAGGTTTGCGCCAGTTCCATCCAGAATTCGGTGGCTTGGCCAGGCGTGAACAACGTCAGGATGAACGCGAACAGTTCGGCCAGAACGATAGCGACGAAGATGGTGCGATTGGCGCAGAAGTCGGGCAGAAACCCCCGCGCGGGAGGGGTGGCGGGATGAACGGCCGTCTGGTTGACCATCTTCATGAACCTTAATTCAATCAGTTGCTTGCATTATAGTCGTCGCGCTGACCGGGATGTACGGTCATTATTCCGACAGCCTGCCGCCAACGGGCGGACGAAAACGGCGATGATGGAATCCATGACGCCGGGTTTTGACGAATCCGAGGGTCTCCTGTGGATACGTCGCCACTGGGGCGACCCAGTTGACCAGTGGTGCTTTCCAGGCGGGAACGCTGACTCTGTGCGCAGCGCCCAAGGTCCGCCGGATCATGATTAACAGCGTGGGACGGGTGAAGGTGGTGAGGCGATATGTTCGTGAAAGCGAGACCGTTTATCGGCAATTTGCCGCCGTTGGTATTGGTGATGGGTGCCGACAGATCAGGGTGAACGTTGAATTTTCTTCATGGTGGAGCACGGCGCTTGCGGGAAAGTCCAGCGGCTAGAATAGCGAGGTTGACGAGACCCATGATCGCTCTGTCTGGAAAAAATAGCGCGGTGAAAGGTTTCACGCTAATCGAGGTGATGGTCGCCCTTCTGGTTTTATCCGTGGGTTTGCTGGGTTTGGCGGGTTTGCAACTTCACGCTTTGCAGTATACCCATTCCAGCTATCAACGCACCTTGGTAAACATTCAGGCGCTGGATATGGCGGAGCGGATGTGGACCCATCTGGCGGAACCGCTTGCGGAATTGGAGGAATGGCGAAAACTGAACAAGACATCCTTAACGAAATGGAATGGTGTGGTAACAATGGTGCCCGATCAGCCCGGTGATTATTTGATTACGATATCCTGGCTGGATCATCGTTTTAATAAATCCCGGTTATTTACTTTCTCGTATCGACTGCGTTTGCCCAAGCTGGATTAGCGGTTTTATTCGCGTCAAGGTTTGATGGTTGAAATGATAACGAAAGTTTATAATTTTAGTAAAGGATTTACTCTGGTTGAAGTGCTGGTGACCTTAATGATAAGCCTTGTATTAATTAGCGGTATAATCAGTGTTCTGATGAGCAGCAAGCAATCCTATTTGAGGAAGGAAAACACCAGCCAAATGCAGGAAAATTTACGGGTAGTAGCGGATTTGCTCAGGAAGGAGTTGAGCATGGCCGAGTCGGTTCAACAGGGTAGCAATGAGGATGGAATTATTGTCACTTATAGAGGGGGCGATGGAGTTTTTAATTGTCTGGGCCATCCTGTTCCTTCTGGCAATGTAGTCAGTTATTTTCATGTAAAGAAAAATACCCTTTATTGCAGTTCGCTTCATCCAGTCGCGCCTGAATCGAAGCAGCCATTAGTGGAAGGCATCACGGCAATGCGGATTCAATATGGCGTGGATTCGGATGAGGATGGCCAAGTGGATGGATATACCGGATCGCCGGGAGACTGGAATACAGTGGTTAGCGCCCGAATCGTTTTGCGGTTGCTGGATTCGGCATCCCGGCAGCAGCCCGAAGTGACCTTGACCGTGGCGATGCGTCCCAGAATTTTTTCCCGGTTAAAAGGCGATTGTCAGTGAAGGTCCGGTGTTATCAGCAAGGAGGCGTGCTGGTTGTCAGCTTAATTATTTTGCTGGTGATGACTCTGCTAGGGGTAAACGCCATAACTAGTTCCGGCTTGCAGGAACGAATGGTGAGCAATCAGAAACAGGTGATCGAAGCGGCGATGGCGGCGGAAGCAGGTGCCGTTACGGTGGTGCAATGGTTGCGGGCGCATCCCGAAGCTTGGGGAGATAAGCAGGTGTGGAAAAAAAATGCTGGATTGCCTGCTGAGCCACCCCGGACGCCGAATTTTGGTGACGGTCCGGTTTACTGGATCGAAGGTATTCATTTCAAAGGTAATACCGCAGTCATTGTCAGCTGCGGGGGTATATTGGTGGCCGACCAGATCATCGGGCAAAGCGCGGTGACGGTGATCTTGCAAAATGAAGATGTTACGGTAAATTCTGTTCACGGCGTGGATTTTCCAGCCAAGCATGGAGTCCTGTCTCTTATACACATCTGACGCTCCCGACGCAGAGGATAGTGAAGC
>DGFE01000182.1 GCA_002391525.1 Competibacteraceae bacterium UBA3908 | reverse complement strand
AGATGTGTATAAGAGACAGGGCGTTGCCCGGTGGCCGGGGAGATGCGAATTCTTTCCAGCAAACGGAGCGCATCCTGGGGGGCGGCGCCATTGGCACTGTTGTCGAAGTAGACGTGAACCTGCCACTGTTCGTCGAGCCAGCCGTGGATGCGCCCGGCCCAGGCGTCGAGCGCGGCGGCATCATAGGAGGAAACGTAAGTCCGGGCGTGGCCGTGCGGACCGAACCGGATATCCGCCATGGGTTTCCTGATCGTGGCCAACTCGCGGACGGAAATCCTGCAACCTTCCCTTGATGCAAGGTGGGAGGTGAGCGGCTTACCAATCAGGGCAACATCCCCGCATTCGCCGGTGGCCGGCTCCAGAACAGGGCGTGCAGCCGCAACAGCGTTTCCGGATCCGCGATCAAATCGCGCTTCTGCGCTCCGCTCAGACTGTCCGGTCCCTCTTCCTCCAGCTGGTGAATCAACCCTTCCAGATAATGCCGGCGCCGCTTGCCCGGCGGCTCGCGTTGCGGCAACAGGGAAAGATGCAGGGCGTTGACGTAGGGGTCGGTCAGCGCCTGGACGAAGCGGCTGGCTGGCTTTTCGCGCAAGACCGGCAACTCCGGTTCGTCTTCCTCCAGGTTTTCCTCCAGATAACGCAGCACCGGCGGTGGCTCGGTTTCCTCCGGGGTCAGGAACAGACCCAGTTCCCGCGCCTTGTGGCCCAGGGCGATGCTGCTGGACAACATCGACACGGGAATCGACAACACCAGCCCGGCCAGTACCGGGATGAACCACCAGAAGAAGGCCGGCACGTACCGATAGCTCAGCACCCCGGCGACGACGCCGATCAGCGTGTGGCCGCCGTGCGCCAGCGCCGCCTCCTTGAAACTGGTCATGTGGTCGCCGCGTTGCTGCGGCGGCCAGCCGACCGCGCGGCGCATCAGAATCGCCAGTACGAATTTGGTCTGGAACAGCATCAGCACCGGAGCCGTCAGCACCGAGAACACCGTCTCCAGCACCACGCTCAGGGTCGCCCCGACCAGGCCGCCGTAGGCGCGCAGCAGCTTTCCGTCCTTGAGCAGCAGCAACAGCGCCAGCAGCTTGGGCAGGAACAGCATGGTCAGCGTCACCAGCAGCACGGTGGTCATCTCCACCGCGAACGACACCGGCCACACCGGCATCCAGTTCTCGCCGAAGAAGTACACCAGTTCCTGCTGAGTCTGGAGATACGCCTCGACCCCGGTGGCGATCAGAAACAGCAGCCACAGCGGCGAGGCGGCGTAGGACATCACGCCCATCGCGAAGTGCAGCCGGCTGAGCGCGTTGAAGCCGTGCGACAGCGCCAGCCGCAGATGCTGGAGATTGCCCTGGCACCAGCGGCGGTCGCGCTTGGCGTAGTCGATCAGGGTCGGCGGGATTTCCTCGTAGCTGCCCTCCAGGTCGTAGGCCAGCCACACCTCCCAGCCGGCCCGACGCAGCAGCGCCGCCTCGACGAAATCGTGGCTGAGGATTTCACCACCGAACGGCTCGCGGCCCGGCAGTTTCGGCAGTCCGCAATGCTCCAGGAACGGCTGGATGCGGATGATGGCGTTGTGGCCCCAGTAATTGCTTTCGCCCAGTTGCCAGTAGTTCAGCCCGGCGGTGAACATCCGCCCGTAGAGGCTGCCGGCGAATTGCAGGATGCGGGCGAACAGCGATTCGCGATTCACCGGGACCGGCGGCGTCTGGATCAGCGCCACGCCCGGATGGCGCTCCATCAGCCGCACCATCTCGACCAGGGTTTCGCCCTTCATGATGCTGTCGGCGTCCAGCACGATCATGTAGCGATAACGACCGCCCCAGCGGGTGCAAAAATCCTCCAGGTTGCCGCTCTTGCGGCTGGTGTTCTCGGGCCGGTTGCGATAGAAGATGCGCCCCTTGCCGTCCAGCGCCCGCACCATATCCTGCCAGCGCAATTCCTCCTCGACCCATACATCGGGATCGCGAGTGTCGCTCAGGATAAAGAAATCGAAACCGTCGAGTTGGCCGGTTTCCGCCAGCGACCGGTGAATGGCGCGCAGACCGGCGAACACCCGCGTCGAATCCTCGTTGTAGATCGGCATCAGAATCGCGGTGCGCGGCGGCGGCGCGGCGGGATCGGGCGGCGTAGCCGGCGGCTGGCGGGAAATCGCCCAGCGGTCGCGCCCGAACAGGATCACGAAAAAGCCCATGAACGCTGTCCAGAACGACATGCAGATCCAGGAAAACAGGATGGTGTACAGGAGCAGCAACAGCAGTTCCATCGGGCTGAGGCCGTCGGTGTGAAACACGCTGACCAGCAGGCCCAGCGCGATCAGCGTGGTCAGGATGACCAGCAGAAAGAACATCATCCGCCGGAGGGTATGCCCCATGATCGGGGCTTGAACGGATTTAGCCATGAGCAATTCCAAATGGGACGACGCGGTCAGGCGCCGGTCGGCTGCCGCCACAACCGGGTCAGGGGACCCAGCAGCGAAAACAGTTCGATTCGCTGCGCCGGCATGACGCCGGGGACGGGCTCGGGCGTGGGCTCGGCGACGAACTCGCGCAGGGTATCCAGCAGGGGTTCCGCCTCGCCGGGCGGGGCGAACAGCAGGGTCGGCCAGTCCGGCGCCACCCCGCTGAGGAGTGCGGCCCGCGCCGCGGCCAGTTCCCGCGATGGCCGGGGCAGTTCGAGCGCCCGCGCCAGCCAGTCGTCCAGCAGTTCGCCGGCGGCGGCCAGCACCCGCGCCAGCGGATCGAGACCGGGCGTTTCCGGCAGTTCGACCGCCCGCCGCAGCGCCTGTTCGCTCAGGGCCGCGATCTGCGCCGGGTTGGTCACGCCCAGCGCCCGCCAGTAGGCGCCGAGCCGGCTGAACAGCAATTCGCCGTCCGGCGCCGCGACCGGTGGGGCCAGGTATGGATGCGCCGCGCCTACTTTGCCACGGTCCACTGATAGCTCCAGGTTTCCGTCAGCACGTCGTTGCCGAGTTTGAGAAAACAGCGCAGTTCCGATGGTTCGCCGCCCTGCGGCAACAGCTCGAAGGACAGGCGCCAGCCGTTGGTATGCGGGTTCTTGTGAGCCACCACGTTCTTGACCTGGCCGGTCGAGGCGCTGACCACGGCTTCCACCGGCGCGTCGTCCGCCAGCTTGGCCAGCGCTTCGCCGCCGAAGTCGATCACGAACCGTCGGCGCGAGGGGTCCAGGTCGCCCGCGCCACCCGCGCCAACCCGGCTGGTCAGGGCCCGACCGCCCGGCGACAGGTTCGGCAGATCGAGGAAGAACGACAGCCGGTAATTGAATTCCAGTTGCTGGCCGGGTTCGACCGGTTTTTCGGGGACCCAGAACGCGGCGATGTTGTCGTAGCGCTCGGCGTCGCTGGGGATTTCGATCAACTGCACCGAACCCTTGCCCCAATCGCCTTGCGGCTCGACCCAGATGCTGGGCCGGTTATGGTAGTGCGCCTCCAAGTCCTGGTAGTCGTCGAACGCGCGGTCGCGCTGCAACAGGCCGAAGCCGCGCGGGTTGCTGTCCTGATAGGCGCTGATGCGCAGCCGCACTGGATTGTTCAGCGGCCGCCAGATCCACTCACCGTTGCCGGTCGCCAGCAGCAGGCCGTCGGAATCGTGTACCTGCGGGCGGAAATCGTCGAAGAACCGTTCTTTCATCGCCCCGTGCAGGAACATGCTGGTCAGCGGCGCCACGCCCAGTTTTTGCACCCTGTCGCGCACGAAAAGATTGGCCTTGACCTCGATCTGGGTGTTGAGTCCCGGTTTGATGACGAAGCGATAGGCGCCGGTCACGCTCTGGCTGTCCAGCAACGCATGGACGACCAGTTCGGTGGCGTCCTTGGCGGGCTTCTCGACCCAGAATTCGCGGAACCAGGGGAATTCCTCGGGCTTGGGCAAACCGGTGTCAATCGCCAGGCCACGCACCGACAGGCCGTAGTTCTGATTCTGGCCGACCGCGCGGAAGTAGCTGGCGCCCAGGAACACCGCGACTTCGTCGTAATGACTGTCGCTGTGCAGCGGATACAGCACCTTGAAGCCGGCGAAGCCAAGGTCCGCGGGCAGATTGGCCGGCACCTGGTTGCGGCCGAAGTCGAACAGCTCGTTGGTGTACGCCACCGGCCTGACTTCACCGTCCTCGACCAGGTTGATGGCCACCCGCTGCTTGAACAGAAAGCCGAGCGGGGCGAACTGCAACTCGAACGGCAGTCCCTCGGCGCGCCACACGCTCTTGTCGGCCCGGAAGCGGATATCGCGGTACTGATCGTAATCCAGATTCTTGAAAAAGTCCGGCAGGGCGTCGTTCGTGGCCTCGAACGGCTGACTCGCGAGGACCTCGGCGCGGCGGCGCACGTCGGCGAAGTTGAACCGTTTGGGCTGGGGAGTTTCGGTCTGGGTGGATTCGGGTACGGTGGGCGCGGTAAAGCCCGTCACCGGGCAGCACCAGGCGCCCGCCAGCAGAACCAGACTCAGCAGTATGCGAAATTTCACGGCGTTACAGCTCCGTCGGTGTGGTGATCCGTGAGGTTTGGGAGAAAAGCTTAATCGCAGTATTGTATTGCGGTCCGGGCTTTCCGACTATCTCGGCGCGCGGAATTAGCCCATGGACGGCGCGGCTGGACGCATGCGCGCCGCGCATCCCGGCTGATCGACGACCGTCCGCCCAACCATCCGGGGAACACCATGCAGCTTCGCGACGCCACGCTTTTTCGGCGACAATGCCCTGTCGCCGGTTCCTGGATCGACGCCGACAGCGGCGCCGTATCCGCCATCGTCAATCCCGCCACCGGAGCGGTTCTGGGCCATGTCCCCGAACTGGGGGCCGCCGAAACCCGCCGCGCCATCGAGGCCGCCCACGCCGCCTGGCCCGGCTGGCGGGCGCTGACCGCCCAGGCGCGGGCGGCGGTTCTGCGGCGCTGGTTCAACCTGCTGCTGGAAAATCAGGAGGATTTGGCGACGCTGATGACTCTGGAGCAGGGCAAGCCGCTGGCCGAGGCGCGCGGCGAGATCGCCTACGCCGCCGGCTTCATCGAATGGTTCGCCGAGGAGGGCAAGCGGCTCTATGGCGATGCCATACCCGCTCATCAGCCGGACAAGCGAATTCTGGTGTTCAAGGAGCCGGTCGGGGTGTGTGCGGCCATCACCCCGTGGAACTTTCCGGCGGCGATGATCGCCCGCAAGGCCGGCGCGGCGCTGGCGGCGGGATGCACGATGGTGGTCAAGCCGGCGCCGCAGACGCCGTTTTCGGCGCTGGCGCTGGCGGCGCTGGCGGAACGGGCGGGTTTGCCGGGCGGGGTGTTGAACGTGGTGACCGGCCCGGCCCAGGTCATCGGCGATGAAATCCTCGACAATCCGCTGGTGCGCAAGCTGAGTTTCACCGGCTCGACTCGAACCGGCAAGTATCTGATGCAGCGCTGCGCCGGCACGCTCAAGCGACTCTCGCTGGAGCTGGGTGGCAACGCGCCGTTCATCGTGTTCGACGACGCCGATCTCGACGCCGCCGTTGTTGGAGCGTTGACGTCCAAGTATCGCAACAGCGGCCAGACCTGCGTCTGCGCCAACCGGTTTCTGATTCAGGACGGCGTTTACGACGCTTTCGCGGCCAAACTGACCCAGGCGGTGCGCGAGCGGCTCAAGGTGGGCAGCGGCCTGGAACCGGACGTGATGCAGGGACCGCTGATCGACGCGGCGGCGCTGGCCAAGGTGGAGCGGCATGTCGCCGACGCGGTGGCCCAGGGCGCGACCGTGCTGACCGGCGGCCAGCGGCACGCGCTGGGCGGCACGTTTTACGAGCCGACGGTACTGAGCGGGGTCACGCCGGATATGCTGCTGGCCCGCGAGGAAACCTTCGGGCCGGTGGCGCCGCTGTTCCGGTTCCAAACCGACGACGAGGCGATACGGCTGGCGAACGCCACCGAATTCGGCTTGGCAAGCTATTTCTACAGCCGCGACCTGAACCGGGTGTTCCGGGTGGCGGAGGCGCTGCAATACGGCATGATCGGCATCAACACCGGGCTGATCTCGACCGAGGTGGCGCCGTTCGGCGGCGTGAAGGAATCCGGCTTTGGCCGCGAAGGTTCGAAGTACGGCATCCAGGAGTATCTGAACCTCAAGTATCTGTGCGTCGGCCTCGGCTGAGGGCCAAGGCCGGCCCACGGCTGGCATTCCGATTTCCATAACCACAACAACCGCTTTTTCCGTGATCCATGACTCTCGCTCAAGAATTCAACTATGGCGCCTTGCTGATCCTGGGGATTCTGGCCACCTTCGCCACGGTTGGTCTGATTTTCTGGCTCATCCACTCCCCTCGGACCGGTGGCGTTTTCCGGCGCCTGACCCACATCTCGCCGCAACTGGTCGCCATCATCGGTCTGCTGTTTGGGCTGTACATGGCGTTTTTCGCCAACGACATCTGGAACATCCGTGATCGAGCGCAAAATATGATCCTGCAGGAGGCGGACGGTTTGCGCGGCATTCTCACTGTCGCCGAAAGCCTGCCGGTGGAGACTGGCGCGCCGCTCGCCGCCGCCGTTCGCGGTTATGTTCGCGTGGCGGTGCAGGAATGGCCGTTACTGGCGCAAGGCGGGAGCAGCCCGCAAGCACATGAGCTTTTGCGCCAGTTGAGCCGCGTCGCGCTGGGCGAGCCGCTGGCGAGCCGCCTGGGTCCCGGCGCCCAGTTTGTCGTGGCGCACAATCTCGAAAAGGCGCAGTCGGCACGTTACCACCGGTTGGCGTTGAGCCAGCGGCGCGGCGATCCGTTGAAATGGTTCGCGGTGGCTTGCCTGGGAACGCTGACGCTGCTGAGCGTGGGGCTGGTGCATCTGGATAACTGGCGGTCGCAGTTGGCGGCGATGCTGATTTACGCCTCCGCCATTTCGGTCGGTTTCACCGCTGCTTACCTGGAGCGCAGTCCGTTTCAGGCGTTCGTGGTCAGCTCGCGGCCCATCGCTGAACTGGTCGACGCGACGCCGTTGCCGAATCCATCCTGAAAACATCGGGTTTCACGAACTCCGGCCCCGGATATAACCCAGGCTTTCCAGTTTCAGCAGGATGCGCTGGGCCGCTTCTCCGGGGGAGCAGTCGTGGGTGTCGAGGGTCACCTCGGCGTGTTCCGGCGCTTCGTAGGGATCGCTGATGCCGGTGAATTCCTTGAGGATGCCGGCCCGCGCCTTGGCGTACAGCCCCTTGCGGTCGCGTTCCTCGCAGATTTCCAGCGGGGTGGCGACGTGGACTTCGATGAAGCCGCCGTGCGGCGCGATCATCTCCCGCACTTCGCGCCGGGTGGCGGCGTAGGGCGCGATGGGCGCACAGATGGCGATGCCGCCGTTCTTGGTGATCTCGCTGGCGACAAAGCCGATCCGCAGGATGTTGATGTTGCGATGTTCGCGGGAGAAACCCAGCTCGCTCGACAGATGTTTGCGGACGATGTCACCGTCCAGCAAAGTCACCGCGCGACCGCCCAGCTCCAGCAGCTTGACCATCAGCGCGTTGGCGATGGTGGATTTGCCGGAACCCGACAGGCCGGTGAAGAACACCGTGAAGCCCTGCCGGTGGCGCGGCGGGTGGGTGCGGCGCAGTTCCGCCACCACCTCGGGATAGGAGAACCATTCGGGAATTTCCAATCCTTCCTGCAAGCGGCGGCGGAATTCCGTGCCGGAAATGTTCAGCACGGTCTCGCCCGGTTGCACCTCGTCGGCGGGAACGTATTGGGCGCGCTCTCGCACATGGACCATTTCCGGGAAGGGCAGAATCTGGATGCTCAGTTCATTTTGATAGTGAGCGACCAGTTCCTGGGCGGCGTAGGGTTCGTAGAACGTCCGCCCGAAACGATCCTGGCCCGGTCCAGCGTGGTCGCGGCCCACGATGAAGTGGGTGCAGCCGTGGTTCTGGCGGATGAGGGCGTGCCAGAGCGCCTCGCGCGGGCCGGCCATGCGCATCGCCAGATTGAGCAGGCTCAGGGCGGTGGTCTGTTCGGGATAGGTTTGCAACAGGTGCTCGTAACAACGCACCCGCGAATAGTGGTCGATGTCGCCGGGCCTGGTCAGGCCCACGGCGGGATGGATGAGCAGATTGGCCTCGGCTTGCCGGACGGCGCGCAGGGTCAATTCCTGATGGGCGCGGTGCATCGGGTTGCGGGTCTGGAACGCCACCACCCGCCGCCAGCCCAGCTTGGCGAAGCGGTCGCGCAACTCGCGCGGTGAATCGCGCAGGTGCGGGAAGTCGTGGTGAGTGGGCGGTTCGACGCCGCGCACACGGCCACCGATGTAGACCGGTCCGGTCCGGCGCAGCAGCTGGAACACGCCGGGATGCCGCTCGTCAGTGGCACCGAATACCTGGCGGGCTTCATAAGCTTTATCGGGCCGCCAGACATCGCTTACTTCCAGCACGGCGATCAAGACCCCTTCCGGGTCGCGCAGCGCCACCCACTCACCGTGTCCGATGCGACTGGCGAACTCCCCGGACACATCGAGGGTGATCGACATCGGCCATAGCGTGCCGTCGCTCAGTCGCATTTCTCCGACCACCCGGTCGTAGTCGGCTTGGTTCAAAAAGCCTTCCAGTGGCGAAAAGCCACCGTTCAGCAACAGTTCGAGGTCGCACATTTGGCGCGAAGTCAAATCCCAGGACGGATATGCCCGGGCTTGGGACTTGACCCGATCCGCCTCCCCGGCGGGGACGTACAATTCCTTGAGGACGCCTCCGTGAGGCTCGATCAGATGAATCATGATGCTCGTTTCGGGTTAGGGAAGAGCTTGTTGCCCTCCGTCAGTGAATATTTATATTTTCTGGTAAGTAAAAAGCGAGATTCCAATAATTATTAGTTATAAATATAGTTAAATGCGCTGTTGACCAGGAACGGCGGGAATGCGACGGAGACCATGACCGCAAGAAAAATGCACCGCATTTGCCGATGCGGTGCATTTCAACGATGGCTTACCGGCAAGACCGCGCGCTTTCCCGCGCTCGTGCGAATGGACGGTCGTGACTGGTCAGCCATCAGGATTGAGGTCTTCAAACCATGTTAAGTTCCAGCTTGGCGCGCATGGGACCGCGGATGGTCTTCAACGCCTCGATCACCTTGGCTTCCATCTCTCCGGCATCCCTCTTTAGCTTCGGAAATGGCCTTCTTCGACCACTGTCCGGTGTTAATGCGACGCATGGTGGTAGAAACCCAGGTGTTGGGCATAATACTGAAGAGAAACCCGAGCTGTTGTCCAAGCGATTTGAACCCGACGATGACCGGAGCGTGGACCCATGAACGAACTCGAACTGATCGAATGGGTGGAGATCGATCCCACGCCGCCGCCCTGCCCTCCCACCCAGGATGAATTGCCGTGCGAGGATGACATTCCGATGGAAAGCGAGCGACACAAGCTGCAAATGGAATTGCTGCTGGAGACCTTGCAACCCTGGCTGGCGCAACGCGGCGAGGGTTACGCCGGCGGCAACATGTTTCTCTATTTCAGTCTGGCGCAGACTCGTGGCCAGTATTTTCGCGGCCCGGACGTGTTTGTGGTGCTGGGCGTGCCCAGGGGCGAGCGCAAGAGCTGGGTGGTCTGGGAAGAGGGCAAGGCCCCGGATGTCATTATCGAATTGTTGTCGGACAGCACCCGCGAGCGGGACAAGACGCTCAAGAAGCAGATTTATCGGGAGCAGTTGCGGATTCCCGAATATTACTGGTACGACCCCTTCAATCCCGACGACTGGGCCGGCTTCCGCCTGAGCGGCATGGAATATCAACCGCTGTCGCCTAACGGGTCGGGCAGGATGTTGAGCGAACGGCTGCAACTGAGCCTGCTGCGCTGGCGCGGAAGCTATCGCGGAGTGTCGGCGCTCTGGCTGCGCTGGGCAACTCCGCAAGGCGAATTGTTGTTGACCGGGGATGAACGGGCGGAACAGGAACGACAGCGGGCGGAACAGGCGGAGTCGTCCCTGCTGGCCGCTCAGCGGCGCATCGCGGAACTCGAGGCGCGGCTGCGGGCGGTTGGCGGGAAAGAAGCGGGGAATTGATTTGGGCCAGAATAAGGGCCGCGACCCGCCGTTCGCGAGGCTGAAATCCCCCATCAAACGCATCTACCCATTTCTGTTTGTTTTTTGTGGAGCACTGGCTTTATCGGCGCCCGGTTTGGCCTGCCGTTCTCGGAACCCTTGTCCTTCCTGTTGGTGCGGTATCTTTGCGTCATCGCCCTGATGACAGCGATTGCGGTGCTGAGCCACGCGCCGTGGCCCAGGGAACCGCGCCAGTGGTGGCATATCGGCATTTCCGGCGTGCTGATCCACGCTGTTTATCTGGGGGGCGTATTCGTATCCATCAAGCATGGATTGCCAGCCGGCATCGCCGCGCTCGTGGTCGGGATGCAGCCGTTGTTGACCGCTCTTGGCGCGGGGTGGCTGCTTGGTGAGCGGGTCAGTGTCCGGCGGTGGCTCGGCTTGGTTTTGGGTTTTGTCGGGGTGGTGCTGGTGGTATCCGGCAAGTTCGGCAGCAAGGCCGAACTCGGCCCGATGCTGATCCCGGTATTGATAGCGTTGCTGGGAATGACCGTCGGGACTTTGTATCAGAAACGATTTTGCGCCGGGTTCGATCTGCGTACCGGCTCGGTCATTCAATTCGTCCCCAGCGCCGTTCTCACCGCCATCGCCATCGCCCTGTTCACGGAATTTCAGATCACTTGGACCGCCCAGTTCGTGTTTGCGCTCGGCTGGCTGGTGCTGGTGTTGTCCATTGGCGCGATCAGCCTGTTGAACCTGCTCATCCACAGCGGTAGCGCGGTGAATGTCGCCAGCCTGTTTTATCTGGTGCCCTTGAGCACCGCGTTGATCGCGTGGGCCATATTTGGCGAGACGCTTCCCTCGATTTCCCTGATCGGGATGGTGCTGGCGGTGGTGGGCGTCTATCTGGTGGTCAGGCGATAACCGGGCGGCAGCCCTTGGCCTGGAGGTGTTTCTTCTTCAGGAAACAATGCGGTACCAGAGGATCGCTGCGAGGACCAAACCGGACCTTATCTCCGCTGGCGACCAATCCGAACCGACCACACTGGTCGATGACCGAGGTTTTTCACCCACAGGCTTCAATTCATGCTTCAACGATCACACCATATTCAATTCCAGCTTGGCGCGCATGGACATGCGCTCCGGCGTCCAGGGCGGATCCCACACCAGCTCGACATTGACCGATTCCACGCCCGCCACGTGACGGACGGCATTTTCCACCCATTCCGGCATCGAACCGGCCACCGGGCAACCGGGCGCGGTCAGGGTCATCTGAATATCCGCGTGACTGCCCAGTGGATCGACGTCCAGGCCGTAGATCAGCCCCAGCTCGTAGATATTGACCGGAATTTCGGGATCGTAGACGGTCTTCAGCGCCTCGATCACCCTGGCTTCCATCTCTCCGGCATCCGGCAGCTCCATGGCGGCGGTCGTTGTGGTCATGCTCGGCCTCCTGAAAAAGTCAATACTACTCGGTCGCCACCGGTTCCTTGCGTTTTTCCAGCGCGGCGCGCACGGCGTGCCAGGCCAGGGTGGCGCACTTGACCCGGCTGGGATAATCGCGCACGCCGGCCAGCACGCTGAGCTTGCCCAGCCCTCTCGGGCATTCGCACTCGCTGGTCACGACGTTATGAAACGCCTCGAACAGATGCTCGACCTCGTCGACCGGTTTGCCCTTGAGCGCCTCGGTCATCAGCGAGGCCGAGGCGCTGGAGATCGCGCAACCGGCCCCTTGAAACGCGATGTCCCTGATCACGCCGTCCTCGATGTCCAGATACACGCTGATCCGGTCGCCGCACAGCGGGTTGACGCCGTCGGCCTTGTGGGTCGGCTGCGGGATGATGCGGAAGTTCCGGGGCCGCTTGTTGTGATCCAGGATGACTTCCTGATAGAGATCGCGCAAGTCATTCATTATTCAAATAACTCCTTGACTTTCCAGAGAGCTTTGACCAGCGCGTCCACCTCGTCGCGGGTGTTGTAGACGGCGAACGAGGCTCGCGCGGTGGCGGGGACACCGTAACGCTGCATGACCGGCTGGGCGCAATGATGACCGGCGCGGATGGCGACGCCCTCGCGGTCGAGAATGGTGCCGATGTCGTGGGGATGAACGCCCTGCAGGGTGAAGGCTGCCAGCGCTGCCTTGTCCCGCGCCGTGCCCATGATGCTCAGGCCGGGAATCTGTTGCAGCAGGGCGGTGGCGTAGTCCAGCAGTTCGTGCTCGTGGGCGGCGACCGCGTCCAGGCCGATGGCGTTCAGCCAGTCCAGCGCCGCGCCCAGTCCGATCACGCCGGCGATGTTCGGCGTGCCGGCCTCGAACTTGTTGGGCAGATCGGCGTATTCGGTCTTCTCGAACGTGACCAGCCGGATCATGTCGCCACCGCCCTGATACGGCGGCATCGCCTCCAACAGCGCCTGCTTGCCGTACAGCACGCCGACCCCGCTCGGCCCGTAGAGCTTGTGGCTGGAGAAGGCGTAGAACTCACAGTCCAGCACCCGCACGTCCACCGCCAGATGCGGCACGGACTGCGCGCCGTCCACCAGCACCGGGATGCCCCGCGCGTGGGCCAGTTCGATCATGAACTTGACCGGATTGATGGTGCCGAGCGCATTGGACAGGTGGACCACCGCCACCAGCTTTACCCGCCCGCTGTCCAGCAACCGCTCGTACTCCTCCAGGATCAGTTCGCCGGCGTCGGTGAACGGGACGACCTTGAGCGTCGCGCCGGTCCGTTCGCACAGCAATTGCCAGGGCACGATGTTGGAGTGGTGCTCCATGCCCGTGATGACGATCTCGTCGCCGGCTTTCACCATGCTGCCGCCGAAGCTGCTGGCGACCAGATTGATGCTTTCGGTGGTGCTGCGGGTGAAGATGATCTCCTGGACGCTGGCCGCGTTCAGAAAGGCCCTCACCTTCTCCCGCGCGCCTTCATAGGCGGCGGTGGAGCGTTCCGACAGCAGGTGGACGCCGCGATGGATGTTGGCGTAATACGTGCTGTAACACTCGCTGATGGCGTCGATCACCGCTTTCGGTCTTTGCGCCGAGGCGGCGTTGTCCAGATAGACCAGCGGTTTGCCGTGAACCCGCTGGCGCAGGATGGGAAAATCGGCGCGGATGCGGGCGAGGTCCAGCCCGGCGTGGGCGACCGGCGCGGTGGAAAGCGCGTGCAGGGCGCTCATGGCATTTATTCCCCCTCGGTGATGTCGAGCGCCAAACGGGTGGCAAGCAGACGGGCCAGGCGCTCGCGCAATGGCGTCAGGCGAATCTGGTTGAGGCTGTCGTTGGCGAAGGCATGGACCAGCATGGCCCGGGCCTGAGCGGCGCCGATGCCCCGGCTGCGCAGGTAGAACTCGGCGTCGGGGTCGAGAAAGCCGGTGCTGGAACCGTGCCCGCATTTCACGTCGTCGGCCAGGATTTCCAGGCGCGGATTGGAATTGGCCAGCGCCTGTCTGGACAACAACAGGTTGCGGCTGGTCTGACGGGCATCGGTTTTCTGTGCGTGCGGGCGGACGTGGATCATACCGTCGAACACCGAACGCGCCTTGTCGTCCAGCACGCTCCTGAACCATTGCTGGCTGGTTCCGCGCGGCTGGGCGTGTTCGATCCGGACATGGTAATCGCCCACCTGACTGTCCCGCGCCAGGGTCAGGCCGTTGAGCGTGCAACTGGCGCCTTCGCCGTCCAGCAGCGCCTCCAGGTCGGTGCGCGCCAGTTGGCCGCCGGCGGACAGCAAATGCAGTTGCGCCTGGCTATCGCGCCCCTGCCGAACCCGGATGCCGCCAAGATGGAACGCCCGCGGCGCTTCCTCCTGAATCTGGTGATAGCGCAGGGTAGCGCCCGCACCGAGCGCCAGTTCGGCGACGGGCGCATTCAGATAGCGGCCCTGACCCCGGTATTCGACGACCACGGTCGCTCGCGCGCCGTCCTCCAATACCAGCAACAGGCGCGGATGGACGGCGCTGTCGCCGCCGGTCGCGTGGCATACCACGTGGATCGGCGTTTCCACCGCGATCCCACGCGGCAGGTGAATGAAAGCGCCGTCTTCCCAAAACGCGGTATTGAGCGCCACGAATGGGTGTTGCGCCAGTCCGGGCAGTTGATCGAGATACAACTCGACGCGCCTCGACTGGGTCAACAACGTCTGGCCCAGGCTGGCGATCAGCACCCGCTCGGGCATCTCGCGCAAGCGGGACAGGCCCGGCGCGAAACGGCCGTTGACGAAAACCAGCCGGTGCGCCGGCGTTTCCAGCGTCGGCAACGCGCCGGCTTCGACTGGCGCGTCGGTGGGTCCCTGGAGGGTAAGGGCTTGCAACGCGCTCAGGTCGGTGAAGCGCCAGGCTTCCTGCTGACGGGTCGGCCAGCCCAGCGTCTCGAAGCGGGCGAACGCCTCACGGCGCAAGCGGGCGACGGCGGCCAGCTCGCGGCGGTTCGCCGCGAACTCGGCGAAGGCCAGGCGGTAGGGATTCTGAAAAACAGGGGCAACGGCGGTCATGGTGAATTCACCTCACACGGCGGCCCGGCGCGCCCGGCCCGGCTCCTCGTTGTACAGCGCGTAACCCTGCTCCTCCAGTTCCAGCGCCAAATCCTTGCCGCCGGAGCGAGCGATCCGGCCATTGACCAGTACGTGCACATGGTCGGGGACGATGTAATCCAGCAGGCGTTGGTAATGCGTGATGACCAGAAAGCCGCGTTCCGGGCTACGCAAGGCGTTGACCCCGTCGGCGACGACTTTCAGGGCGTCGATGTCCAGCCCGGAATCCGTCTCGTCCAGCACCGCGAAGCGCGGTTGCAGCACAGCCATCTGGAATACTTCGTTGCGCTTCTTCTCGCCGCCGGAGAAACCTTCGTTGACCGAGCGCTTGAGCATGGATTCATCCATCTTCACCAGTTCCATGCGCTCGTGGACCAAATCCCAGAAATCCATCGCGTCCACCGGCGGCTCGCCGCGATACTTGCGCACCGCGTTGACGGCGGCTTTCAGGAAATACAGATTGGCGACGCCGGGGATTTCCACCGGATACTGAAACGCCAAGAACAGCCCTTCGCAGGCGCGAACGTCCGGCTCCAGCTCCAGCAGATTCTTGCCGTCGAAGCGGATTTCGCCCTGGGTGACGGTATAACCCTCGCGGCCGGCGATGACGTTGGCGAGCGTGCTCTTGCCGGAGCCGTTCGGCCCCATGATGGCGTGGACTTCGCCAGGACGGATGGTCAGGTCGATGCCCTTGAGAATCTCCCGATCCTCGACGGTAACGTGCAGATTGCGGATTTCCAGCATGGTGGGTGATTTCCTGTGAGCCAATAACCTGTGGTGTCTAAACTAGGAAATGATTTTTACCTTGTGAGGAAACTCAGGCATCAAAATGGATGCTTTTAACGGCCCGTTTGCATCAAAAAAAGCCATATTTCCATTTTCATCACAAACCCAGAACTCGATAGCACCCGCCGAGATATAAAGCGTTCGCTTTTCTTCGATTTCGTTGCTCGTATTGCTAAAGGAAAGCACTTCTATGCAAATTTCCGGCGCAATGGAACATTCCGCTTCCTGCTCGATCTGTTCAAATCGCTTCTCCGAGCACCAAGCAATATCGGCGACCTTGGTACCTTTTGGAGTTTTGATGGCGCATTCGGCTAGAACAACGCCATGCTTCGGTAATAATTGAGAAATTTTCCCCTGAAAAGCGGAGTGATAGACTTTTACAGGAGACATTAAAATTTGTCCCTTTTCGTTTAGCTCGATCTTAAAGGGCAAATTCCGCAAACTGGGGTGTTCGCAAACTTCTTGCCATTGCATGGATCGTGGTTCCTTGCAAGTCACGCATTCTCAAGCACAAAGATAAAATGAGCTTTAGTCTGATTTTTAATCATCCCACGCTGCCTTCCAGCTTCAGTTCGATCAGCTTTTGCGCCTCGACGGCGAATTCCATCGGCAATTCCTTGAATACGTCCTTGCAGAAGCCGTTGACGATCAGGCTGACGGCGTCCTCCATGCCGATGCCGCGTTGCTGGCAGTAGAAAAGCTGGTCTTCGCTGATCTTGGAGGTGCTGGCCTCGTGCTCGACCTGGGCGGACGGGTTTTGCACCTCGATGTAGGGGAAGGTGTGCGCGCCGCACTGGTCGCCCATCAACAGCGAATCGCACTGCGAATGATTGCGGGCGTTCTCGGCGGTCGGCAGGATTTTCACCAGTCCCCGGTAGGCGTTCTGGCCGTGGCCGGCGGAAATGCCCTTGGAAACGATGGTGCTGCGGGTGTTCCTGCCGATATGGATCATCTTGGTGCCGGTATCGGCCTGCTGCCAGTCGCGGGTCAGGGCGACCGAGTAGAACTCGCCGACCGAGTTCTCGCCGCGCAGCACGCAACTCGGATATTTCCAGGTGATGGCCGAGCCGGTTTCGACCTGGGTCCAGGAAATCTTGGAATCGCGGCCCTTGCACAAACCGCGCTTGGTGACGAAGTTGTAAATGCCGCCCTTGCCCTCGGCGTCGCCCGGATACCAGTTCTGCACCGTGGAGTATTTGATCGTGGCGTTGTCCAACGCGATGAGTTCCACCACTGCCGCGTGCAACTGGTTTTCGTCACGCTGAGGAGCTGTACAGCCTTCGAGATACGACACATAGGCGCCTTCGTCGGCAATAATCAGCGTCCGTTCGAATTGCCCGGTGTTGCTGGCGTTGATGCGGAAATAGGTGGACAATTCCATCGGGCAGCGCACCCCCGGCGGGATGTAGACGAAGGAACCGTCGGAGAACACCGCCGAGTTGAGGGTGGCGTAGAAATTGTCGCGGTAAGGGACCACGGAACCCAGATATTGGCGCACCAGATCGGGATGTTCGCGCACCGCCTCGGAGAACGAACAGAAGATAATGCCCTTTTCCGCCAGCTTGCTCTTGTAGCTGGTCGCCACCGACACCGAGTCGAACACCGCGTCCACCGCCACGCCGGCCAGGATGGCCTGTTCCGCCAGCGGGATGCCCAGTTTTTCGTAGGTGCGGCGCAATTCCGGGTCGATCTCGTCCAGGCTCTTGGGGCCGTCGCCCTTCTGCTTGGGTGCGGCGTAGTAGGAAATCGCCTGATAGTCGATGGGCGGATAATGCACCCGCGCCCATTCCGGCTGTTTCATGGCGAGCCAGTGGCGATAGGCTTGCAGCCGCCATTCCAGCAGCCAGTCCGGTTCCTGTTTCTTGGCCGAGATCAGCCGGATAACGTCCTCGTTCAATCCCGGCGGCACGGTATCCTGTTCGATGTCGGTCACAAAGCCGTATTTGTAGTCGCTGGCGGCAAGTCGTTCGAGGGTTTGGGTGCTGTCGGTCATGGGACAGGATTCCTGTTGCGGAATGGGCGGCTCAGAGGGGATGACCAGCGGCGCTGGTGGTCGCGATTCGAGGTGGCGGCTGGAAGCGTATCGGCTTGGGCGGATCGGGACGGCTCATTTCCAGCAGACTGATGCTTTGCAGGGCGGCGCGGATCGCCTGGTTGATGCGCGGCCAGTGACCACTGACCTCGCAATGGTCCAGCCGCGAGCAGCCGTCGTGGCTTTCCCCGCTGCATTCGGTGATGGCGACGGGACCTTCCAGCGCATCGATGATGTCGACGGCGGAAATCTCCGCCGGCGAACGCGCCAGGCTGTAACCGCCCTGTACGCCGCGCTGCGAGATCAGCAAACCGGCCCGCGCCAACGTCTTGAGGATTTTGCTGACCATCGGCAAAGGCAATCGGCGCCGCTGCGCCAAGGCGGCCGCGCTGCATGGCTGGCCATCGGCTTGAGCCAGACAGCTCATCAATACGATGCCATAGTCGGCTTCCCGGGTGATTCGGATCATGGACGCTCCATGTGACTCGTCTAATCGGTACCAGATTAGTACTATTTGCGCATAGGATAGTTCCAAACACGATGTTTGCCAAGAGGTAAGGCTTTGCGACCGCCTGCTCGATGTTCGGGATTAGTTGTTCAACCTGCCCACCGGACGATCACCCGCAGTCCCCGACCCGGCTCGGCGTCCTCCAGGCGGATGCTCGCCTGATGACGGTCGGCGATGCGCTGGACGATGGCCAGCCCCAGCCCGCTGCCGGGCACGGTGACGCTGGCGCCGCGATAAAACCGGTCGAACACCCGCGCCCGTTCCGTTGCCGGAATGCCCGGCCCGGTATCGCTCACGGTCAGCATCGCCTCGTTCCCAGCCTGCTGGACCTGAACGTCCACCCGCCCGCCCGCCGGTGTGTAGCGCAAGGCGTTCTCCACCAGATTGCCCAGCAGAGTGCGCCATTCGCCCGGATCCCCGGCGACGGTGGCCGCTGCGCTGGGTAGCAGACCCAGATCGAGTTGCCGGTCGTCGGCGATGGGCGCGAATTCGGCGATGACCTGCTTGGCTAAATCCAGCAAATTTACCGGCCCGACCGATCCTGTAGGGGGCGCGGCGTCCAGCCGGGCCATGGCCAGCAATTGCTCGACCAGATGCGAGGCGCGCAACAGACCGGCGCGCAATTCGTCCAGCGCGCCCGCTCGTTCCGCGTCGTCCGCGGCCCGTTGCGCCATCTCGGCCTGGAGCCGTACCGCGGTCAGCGGGGTGCGCAGTTCGTGAGCGGCGTCGGCGATGAATTGGCGTTGGGCGTCGAGGGTGTGTGCCAACTGCGCCAACAAGTCGTTGAGGGCATGGACCAGCGGGGTGATTTCCGGCGGCAGGCGCTCCGTCGCCACCGGTTTCAGTGCCCCCGGTCGACGTTGTTGAAGGTCAGCGGCGAGGCGATGCAGGGGTCGCAGGCCGGCGCCGACGCCGAACCAGATCACCAGCGCCATGCCCGGCAACAGCAGCAGGAACGGCGCGAGGTTGCGCAGGGCGATGTCGGCGCTCATCCGCAACCGCAGCCGCGCCGGTTGCGCGACCTGAACGATGCGGTCGCCGGTGTACAGCGCGAACAGCCGCCAGCGCTGATCATGCCAGAGCAGGTCCGCGAATCCGGGCTCGGTGACGAAAGGCAATTCCCAATCCTTGCGGGAGACGTACAGCAGGCCGCCGCCGCGATCCCAGATTTGCACCAGCAGCTCGCCCTCCCCTTCGCCCGCTTCGCCGCTGATCGCCAGCGCCAGCAGGTTTTGTCGGCGCAGGGCCAGCGCCGTCTGCCGCAATTGGTAATCGAACAGGGCATCGATCTCGGCGCGGGCCTGACGATAGGTGGCGTAACCGGCGATGCCCAGCACCAGGCTCAGACCGACCAGCAAGCCGACCAGCAACCGCTGGCGGATGGAGATCACGGTTGTTCCCCGATCCGGTAGCCGACCCCCCGCACGGTGCGGATGACGCCCGGACTCAGCTTGCGGCGCAGGTTGTGGACGTGGACCTCGACGGCGTTGCTTTCCACTTCCTCACCCCAGCCGTACAGACGATCCTCCAGTTGCTCGCGCGACAGCACTGCGCCCGGTTTTTCCATCAAGGCGTGCAACAGAGCGAATTCGCGGGCCGAGAGTAGCGCCGGCTGGCCCCGGTATTCGACGGTATGAGCGGCGGGATCGAGCCGCAGCGCGCCGATTTCGATGATTTCCTGCGCCCGCCCGGCCTGACGGCGCAGCAGCGCCCGCATCCGCGCCAGCAGTTCGGTCAGATCGAAGGGCTTGACCAGATAGTCGTCGGCGCCGCTGTCCAGCCCCTTGACCCGATCCGGCACCGCGTCGCGGGCGGTGAGAATCAGCACCGGCACGGTCAGGCCGCGTTGCCGCCAGCCGCGCAGCACCGCCAGGCCATCCTTGTTCGGCAGGCCGAGATCGAGCAGCACCAGCGCGTATTCAGTCGTTTCCAGCGCCCGTTCCGCGCCGCGTCCGTCCTGGACCCAGTCCACGGTGAAACCCTCACCGCGCAACCCCTTGCGGAGGCTGCCGCCGATCATCGGGTCATCTTCCGCCAGCAGGATGCGCATCGTCGCCCTCGCCTCCAACCCCTCTCCCGGCAGGGAGAGGGGGGCTTTCATACACTCTCCTGGAGCTTAACCCGCCTGCCTGGGGTGGACTGGAATTTCCACCGCCAGATACAGCGCGCCCTCGTCGCGCTTGACCAGCAAGGGGACTCGCTTGCCGCGCGGCAGTTCCTTCACCAGTTGCCGCAGATGGGCGGCGTCCCTGATCTTCTGGTTGTTCAGACTCACCAGGATGTCGCCCGGTTGCACGCCCGCTTCGGCGGCGGGACCCGGTCCGACCTGCTGGACTCGCACGCCACCCTCGCCCCGTCCGCCCTGGCCGGCGGGCAGGTCGGCCACGGCGACGTTCAGCCGTGGCGAGCCGTCGTCCGGGGCGCTGTTCAACGCCAGTTCGCCCTTGTCCTTGTCCGGCAACTGGCCGAGCGTGACCGTGATTTCCCGCTCCTTGCCGTCGCGGATCACGGTCAGGGTTTTGCTGGCGCCGGGCCTGGTCGAACCTACCAACGGCGGCAGATCGGCGCTGTCGTTCACCGGCTTGCCGGCGTAGGCGACGATGACGTCGCCGGCCTTCAGTCCGGCCCTGGCGGCGGGGCCGTCCGCGTTCACCTCCGCCACCAGCGCGCCGCGTGGTTGCTCCAGATTGAACGAGCGCGCCAGATCCTGCGTCACTTCCTGCAAGGTGACGCCCATCCAGCCCCGGGTCACGCGCCCGTCGGCCTTGAGCTGGGCGACCACATCCATCGCCACATTGGCCGGGATGGCGAACGACAGCCCCATNNCCGTGGCTGGATCCTTGTCGGGCAGGCGCACGGCCAGATACAGCGATTCGCTGTCCCGCCGCACCCACACCGGCACCGCCTTGCCCTTGGGTAGATCCTTGGCCAGCTCGACGAACTGGCTGGCGCTTTTCACCGGGAGGTGATTGAGCTGCAGGATGATGTCGTCCGGGTACAGGCCGGCGTTCGCGGCGGGCCCCTCCTCCAGGCCGGTGATCAGCACCCCTTGGTCTTGCGCGTCCAGGGCGCGGCGCTGCTCGTTGCTGAGGTCGGCGACGGTAATGTTCAGGCGCGAATCGCTGTGTTCGTCCATGGTGGTGACCTTTTCGTCCTCGGCGATTTCCAGCCGGGCGATGGTGGCCTTGATTTCCAGCGGTTCGCCGTTGCGCAGGATGGACATCGCCAGGGTCTTGCCCACCGGGGTGACGCCGATCATCCGCGGCAATTGCGAGGAATCCTCCACCGGCTCGCCGCCGTAGCGCAGGATGATGTCGCCCGGCTTGAAACCGGCGCTGGCCGCCGGGCTGTCCGGCAGCACCTGGGCGACCAGCGCGCCGCGTGGCCGGTCGAGATTGAAGGCCTCGGCCAGATCGTTGTTGACCGCTTGCAGCAGCACGCCCAGCCAGCCGCGGGTGACCTCGCCGGTCGCTTTCAACTGCTCGACCACTTGCATCGCCAGCTTGATGGGGATGGCGAACGACAGCCCCATGTAGCCGCCGCTGCGGCTGAAAATCTGGGAATTGACGCCCACCACCTTGCCGTTGAGGTCGAACAACGGCCCGCCGGAGTTGCCGGGATTGATCGGCACATCGGTCTGGATGAACGGCACGTAGGTATCGTTCGGCAGCGAGCGGCCCAGGGCGCTGACGATGCCCTTGGTGGCGGTGCGCTCCAGCCCGAACGGCGCGCCGATGGCGAACACCCATTGGCCGACCTTGAGACTGTCGGCATCGCCGATGGTCACGGTCGGTAAATCCTTGGCGTCGATTTTCAGCAGGGCGATGTCGGATTGCGGGTCGCTGCCGATCACCCTGGCCGGGAATTCGCGCTTGTCGCTCAGCTTGACGGTGATTTTTTCCGCCCCGTCCACCACGTGATGATTGGTGATGAGGTAGCCGTCGGCGGAGATGATGAACCCGGAACCGAGTCCCTGCACCGGCATACCCTGACCGCCATGAGGCATCGGCGGCAGTGGGAACTGTTTGAAGAATGGCGCGAACGGGTTGTCTTCGTCATCCTGATCCGGGATGCCGCGCCAGGCCAGCGCCGGCTGCTTCTTGCCGGTGACGGTGATGTTCACCACCGCCGCCGCGTTCCGCTCCACCAGCGTACTGAAATCCGAGACGGTCATTTCCACCCGAACCGGCGGCGTGGCGTCGGTGGCCCGCACCGGCGGCAGGACACCTGTCGTCAGAACCGCGCCGCTGGTCGCCAGCGCGACCGCCAGGGTGAGTTTTTTGAGCGTACCGGGAAATCGCATGATCGTTACCTCTCTCGCGTAACAGGACCGGAATCGGAACCATTCCGATTCCCTCGTTGCGCGCGATTGTCCCCGGTCATGCTTAAGGGAAACTTAAGGCGGCGCCTTGCGAGCGGGCGTTCGCGTCGCAGCGCGTTCCGGTTCGGTGTCAGGCGGACGTCGGTTGGGACAGGCCCATCATCGCCTCGAAACCGACGATGACATCCAGCAACTCGGTGGTGATCGCCTCCTGCCGTTGCTGGTGATAGAGCGTGTGCAGCGCCGTCAGCTTGTCCTCGATGTTGCGCTCGGCGTTCTGCATCGCCAGCAAGCGGCTGGCGTGTTCGCTGGCCAGCGATTCGGCGCAGGCGCGGAAGAAGGCGATGAACAGCCACTCGCTCAGCAGGGTGGACAGCAAGGTGGCCCGGTCGCCGTAATGGCCGGGCAACGAACGCCCCGGCCACGGTCCGGGGCTGTGGAACATGGCGGGATCGAGCGGCAGCAGCGCCAGCGTGTGGGGCGTCGGACGCATACCGGCTTGCGGACGCTGCTGACACAACAGCAGCCGGACAACGCCTGGATTCCGCCATTGCTCCAGCGTCGGCAGCAGTTGCCGCAGGGTCTGCACGATGCCAGTCGCGGCGGCGGGGGTATAAAACGTCTGTTCCGGGACCAGGCCCAAACTCTCCAGCGCCGCCGCCAGCCGGACTCCCACCGCCAGGATGCGATGACCGTGCGCCGGGAACCCGGCCAGCGCCGCGCGGACCTGTTCGGCCAGATCTTCGTTGAATCGTCCGCACAGGCCATGATCGGAACCGAACGCCACCACGCCGACGACGGGTTCCCTGACCCTCGACGCGGAAAGGTCGGATTGGGGGCGGACAGGAGCCGTTTCACTCAATAGCGCCGCCAGTGCCAGGCGCACCGCCCGTTCGTAGTCGGCGACCGCCGCAACCGCCTGTTCGTACTGGCGGATGCTCACCGCCGCCAGGGTTTTCATGGTGCGGACGATGCCTTGCAGATTTTCCACCGTGGCGACGGTATGGCGCAGGCTGTCCAGGGTCGGCATGGCGGCGGGGTTCACTCCCCTCGCCCGCCAGCGGACGAGGAGTTGGGGGTGAAGGTGGAGAGATTCGTCAGCGCCGCGCGGGCGGCGCCGAGCAGGGCGTGACGATCCTCCTCGCTCAACTCGGCGCCCGCCGCGATCCGCCGATTGATCTCCGTGCAATGAGTTACCATCGCCGCCCGCACCGCCTGCTCGGCCTCGCCGATCCGCTCCAGCGGCACGGCGTCGAACTCGCCCTGGGTGACGGCCAGCAGTACCGCGATCTGTTCCGCCGCCGGCAGCGGTCGATATTGCGGTTGCTTGAGCACTTCCCGCAACCGCTGGCCCCGGTCGATGGCGCGGCGGGTGGCGTCGTCGAGCCGGGTGCCGAACCGGGCGAAGGCTTCCATCTCCTCGAACTGGGCGTAGGCCAGCCGCAATTCTCCGGCCACCGCCCGATAAGCCGGCAACTGCGCCTTGCCGCCGACCCGCGACACCGACTTGCCGATGTCCACCGCCGGCCAGATGCCCTTACGGGCCAGCGTCGGCGCGAGATAGATCTGCCCGTCGGTGATCGAGATCAGATTGGTGGGAATATAGGCGGCGAGATTCTGCGCCTCGGTTTCGACAATCGGCAGCGCCGCCAGCGAGCCGCCGCCGTATTCCGGGCGCAGACGGGCGGCGCGTTCCAGCAGGCGGGAATGCAGATAGAAAATATCACCGGGAAACGCCTCCCGGCCCGGCGGGCGGCGCAGCAACAGGCACAGTTCCCGATAAGCCTGGGCATGGCGGGTCAGGTCATCGTACACGATCAGCACGTCGCGCCCCCGAACCATGAACCACTCGGCGATGCTGGTCGCGGCGTAGGGGGTGAACGCCTGCAAACCCGGTGGGTCTTCGCCGGCGGCGACCACGACCACGCTGTAGGTCAGCGCCCCCCGCTGGCGCAAGGCGGCGATCACCTGCGCCACCGCCGCGCCGCGCTGACCGATGGCGCAGTAGACGCAGATGACGCCGCTGTCGGCCTGATTGAGGATGGCGTCCACCGCCAGGGCGGTCTTGCCGGTCTGGCGGTCGCCCAGAATCAGCTCGCGCTGGCCGCGTCCGATGGGGATGGTCGCATCCACGGCCTTGACCCCGGTCGCCAGGGGCACGCTGACCGGCGCGCGGGCCAGAATCGGCGGCGCGGGCCGCTCCGCCGACCAGCGTTCCGTCGCATCGATCGGACCGCCGCCGTCCAGCGGTTCGCCGAGCGCGTTGACGACTCGTCCCAGCAATTCCGCTCCGACCGGCGTATCCAGTACCCGCCCGGTGCGCTCCGCCCTCGCGCCGGCCCGCAAGCCGCCCTGATCCCGCAGCAGCACCACTCCGACTTCCGCCACGTCCAGGTCGAAGGCGATGCCGGTCGAATCGTCGGCGAAGCGAACCAGTTCCAGCGCCGCTACGCCCGGCAGGCCGCGCACCCGCGCCACGCCCTGACCGACCGTGGTGACTGTGCCAATTTCCACCGGGCGCACAGGTGGACGGTAGCCGTTGAGGGCAGCGTCGAAACCGGCGAACCATTCCGGCAGGATCATGCGCCGCTGTTACCCTCGGAAAGAACCTGCGTCTGCAATTCGGCGGCGAACCCGTCGAGGTAACTGTCCAGCGTCCAAGCCAATCGCTGGCTCGGGGTTTCGAGAGTGATGCCCGGAGACGCGGCGGGGTCGGTTCGGAACTCCGGGTTCAGGCCGGGGTCGAGCAACTGCTGCAAGCCGGTGGTCAGCACCCGCCGCTGGGGTTCCGGCAGCGGAAAAACGGTGAGGATCACGCAACCGTCTCGCGCAGCCCGAGCCAGCGTTTGCCGGGTTTCGCGATCCAGCGTTTGCAGTCGCGCCAACAGGGTGGACGCCATGTGCGCTTCCAGTTCGGCGTTGGCCAAGTCGTGCAGCGCGCGCCGGGTCAGCGCCAGCAACCGCCGAGCGGCCTCGCGTTGCAGCGTTTGCCGATAATCCCGCTGTTCCCGCTCCAGTTCCGCCCGCCAGCGTTCCCGCGCCTCGTCCACTTCGGTCCGCGCCTGCGCCAGCCAGGTTTGCCGTTGCGCGGCGACTTCTTCCCGAGCCTGGATCAGCCAGCTTTCCCGACTGGCCGCCAGATCCCGTTGTCGCGCCAGGTAATCCTGGCGCAGGGCTTCGGCTGCCGCCGCCTGGGCCTGCGCTTCCGCCAGCGCGGCGGCGATCCGCTGCTGGCGGGCGGCCATCGCCTCGAGAATCGGGCGATACAGGAACCGCTTGAGCAGCCACAACAGCAGCAGGAAGTTGCCGACCTGGGCGGCGACGGTGAACCCGTCCAGTTCCATGGCTAGGGGGCCGCGGCGGCGACGAAATGATTCCAGAACGGGTTGGCGAAGATCAGGATCAGCGACACCACGAAACAGTAAATCGCGGTCGATTCGATCATCGCCAGCCCGACGAACAGGGTGCGGCTGATCGTGGTGGCCTCGTCCGGTTGCTGGGCGATAGCCAGCAGCGCGTGAGTGACGGCGCGACCTTCGGCCAAAGCCGGTCCGACGGTGCCCAGGCCAACGGTCAGGCCGGCGGTGACGATGGAAACGACGCCGATCAACAGTACAGGATCCATAAGTGTCTTGATCACAAACGGGGTTGGGAATGGCCGATGGTCTGTTCCTGGGCGGCGGACGCGGCGGCGATGAACACCGTGGCCAGCACCGCGAAAATGTAGGCCTGGATCAAGCCGGTCAGCAAGCCCAGGGCGTGCATCAGCGCCGGGAACACGAACGGCGCCACCAGCAGCAGAATCGCCACCACCAATCCGCCGCTCATCACGTTGCCGTACAGCCGCACCGCCAGCGCCAGGGTGCGGGCCAGTTCGCCGATGATATTGAGCGGCAACATCAGCGGAGTCGGTTCCAGGTACAGACGCAGGAAACCGCGCACGCCATGCCGGCGGATCCCATAAAACGGCACCGCGCAGAACACGCACAGCGCCAGCGCGGTGGTGGTGGACAGCGAACCCGTGGGCGGTTCGTAACCGGGGACGACCGCCAGCAGGTTGCAGGCGGCGATGAACAGGAACAGAGTGGCGATGAACGGCAGGAACGGACCGGCATCCTGGCGGGCGATGTCCCGAATCTGGTTCTGGGCGCCCTCGACCAGTACTTCCAGCAGGTTTTGCCAAGGCGACAGTTCACCGGTGGTGGACAGTTTGCTGGTTATCCAGCGCGCCAGCCCGGCCAGCAGGGCGATGGTCAGCCAGGTAAAGAGCAGGGTGGCGTTGATTCGGACAAAGCCGAACTCGAACAGGAGGGTCTGGTCGGGACTGATGGTCATGCTGGCCCGGTTCAGGAACGATTACCCGATCCCCCCGCGCGGGGGGAGGGGTCTTGCAAAACAACCGATGCACGGTCTCCCCCTTCCCTGGAGGGAAAGCGGAGCGAGACGCCGAGTGTGGGACGAGTGGCGAAATCAGCGCGCCACGACATGATAAACCCCCTCGGTGTAGGCGGCCACGTTGTCCCAGTTGAATTTTTCCTCCACCGCCCGACGACCGTTGGCGCCAAGCACCCGGCAATGATCGTGATCGGCCAACAGCGAACCGATGCCATGCGCCATGCCACCGGCGTTGGCGTCGACCAGAAAGCCGTTCACGTCGTGCCAGACAAATTCCCGCGGTCCTCCGGCGGTGGTGGCGACCACCGGTTTGCCCGCCGCCCAAGCCTCCAGCACGACGATGCCGAACGGCTCGTTGCGACTCGGCACCGCCAGGATGTCGCAGGCGCGCATCAGGTCGATATATTGCCAGCGGGGCATGTGACCGAGGAAGACCATCGCCCCGCTGGCGCCGACTTCGTAGGCGCGACGCACGACCGCATCCTTCTCCGGTCCCTCGCCGGAAATGACGAACCGGGTTTCGGGATAGGACGCCAGCACCATCGGCACGGCCTCGACCAGCATGTCCATGCCTTTCTGCACCGTCATCCGGCCTGGCGAGAAAATGGTCGGCGCCAGTGGGGCGATGCCGTAGCGGCCCTTGACCTCGGCGGGATCGAGGAAGCCGTCGAAGGCATGATAGTTGACGCCATTGGGGACGATATGAATCTTCTCGTTCGGAACCTGGTAGATGCGGCGCAGCTCGTCGGCCAGGAAGTGGCTGACCGCGATCACCACGCTGGCGTTGTGGCAACCCGCGGCCTCGGCGTCGCGGACCCAGCGGGCGAAGCCTTCGTAAAACACGTTGCCGTCGCGGCCATACTCGGTGGAATGCATCGTCAGCACGCCCGGCGTGCCGAACCCATCCATCGCGTATTTCATGGCGTTGGCGGTCAGCCAGTCGTGGGCGTGCACGATTTCAAATTTCCCGATCATGGAGGTCACTTCGTGAAAACGATGGGCCATGGCCTTGCACATGAAGTCCATGCACTCGACGTCGTTTTCGCTCAGGCCGTGATCGACGCGGTGGTAGTGCACGCCGTCGATGCAGTCATAGTAATTCTGATCCTCCTTGCGCCGGGTGATGACATGCAGGTCGTGCCCCCGCCGCTGCAGGCCGGCGGCGAGTTCCGTGACGTGCACGCCGAGGCCGCCGGAAGAAATGGAGTGCAGGGATTCCGAGGAAAGCATGGCGATACGCATGAACTTGACTCCCATCGATAACCCGCGAAACGGGCTTGTTGTCATTCGGGGTCGGCACGCGCGGTTGTCGTCCGAGTCGAAGGCGAGAAGCGCCCGCTCAACGCGAAATTGACCGCTGTGTCTGGATGGGATTCTAAACCTTTTGCTGCATTGCAATACAGCACAATCGAAACCCCCATCCAGGCAAGGTGTCATAACGCTATATGATGCAACCCAAAATGCCCGGTCGGCCCGCGACGACGGGCCGGTTTACTCCACCGAGTCATGGATCAAGAGCATGAGTCAAACCGCCCACTCTCCTTTCAGCATCAGCGCTCCGCACACCCTGCCCGCCGACGAAGCGCTCGACCGGCTGCAAAGCCGGCGCGAGGGACTCACCGCCGCGGAAGCCGCCCAGCGCCTCGAAAGCGTCGGCCCGAACCGGCTGCCCGCCCCGCCCCGGGACGGACCGCTGAAGCGGTATTTCAAGCATTTCCACGACGTGCTGCTCTACATCCTGCTTGTGGCCGGCGTCATCACGACCCTGCTCGGCCACTGGGTCGACACGGGAGTGCATCTCGGCGTGGTGGTGAA
>DGFE01000123.1 GCA_002391525.1 Competibacteraceae bacterium UBA3908 | reverse complement strand
GGCTCGCCGGCGGAATCGTCCAGAGTTTGGGGCAGCGATCGCCCGGCGCTGGGAAACGGCATGGGCTTGACTTCCCTGAAGCGCTCGGTCGTCCAATAATCCGGCCTGGGACTGATATTCTTCACAGCCGGTGCCGCCGCTTTGCCGTTCGGATTTTCGGGCAGCCGCTTGCGCGGCGCAGCGCCCGCATCGTCCTGCGCCATCGCGGTAACGGCGGCGACCGTTAACGCAATTCCGATCAATAGTGCTTTCATGAGAGGCCCTCTATGGAAAAGCTTTGAAAAAAGCAAAGGCTCAAACCGCAACCTTTTCATCCGATGTTAACAGATGGACCTTACTTTGCCGTGGAAAACGTTGACCTTTTCAGTTTAGAACATTCGAATTTGAACCACTATCCTTTTTGGAATGTTTATGACCGCTACCTCGCCGATCTTTCGGTTGAAAATGATGTTCGATCAGCGCCCATTCCTCGTCGGACAAGTCGCTTTGGCACATATCATTTACTCGGCAAAATCCGGTACAGTTACAGATTTCATTATAATCATACTACGAACGAATTTTTCAAGGCAACTTTTTAGGAAGACTATGGTATGACTACCGAGATGTTGCTTACCTTCGCCGAAATTACCGCAATTCTTGTATTTGCCATTTCTGGCGTGATCGAAGCTGTCCGAAAAAAAATGGATGTAGTGGGAATTTTTGCTATGGCCTTTATAACCGCTTTTGGAGGCGGCACGGTACGAGATCTATTGCTTGATCGCAGGCCATTGTTCTGGGTGCAAAATCATGAATATGTATGGCTGGTTCTGCTGTTAACCCTAATTGCGCCTCCCCTGAGCGGCGTGATACGCCATCGCTGGGTCGACTGGATCATTAAAATAACCGATGCGTTCGGCCTGGGATTATTTAGTATCTCTGGCGCGTTACTGGCGCAAGCGGCAAACATGCCACTGATCGTGGTATTGATTATAGGGGTCATTACTGGGGTATTTGGCGGTGTGATGCGTGATGTCATCTGCGACGAAATTCCGGTCGTATTTCGAAACCACCAACCTTATGCACTATGTTCGTTTTTCGGCTGCTTGGTTTATTGGTTTTTGCACACTGCCGGGGTAGTTTCGTGGGTGGGGCTGGTGGCAGGCGCTGGCATTACGAGCGGATCGTGCTTGTTAGCCCTGATATGGGATTGGCGGGTTCCAGAATGGCCTGGAAAATCAAATGGCTAAGCGTTCAGAATAGGCCATGGCTTAACCCCAACCATTGGTAATGGTCATCCATCATATTGAAAAATATAAAGTATAATCGTGGTTAACGAGAACTTGCAGATTAATGATCTAAACTCGCTTGGATCGTTGCCATTTTGACCACGCCCGGAAGAGGTGATCATGCGTCTTTGTATTCGTTTTGTCGATCGGATCGGCATTTTCCAGGAAATGCTCCTGGTGTTTGCCGAGCGGCGCTTGAACGTCGAGGAAATTGAAGTGGATGCACCGAATCTCTATCTCGACGTACCGACCTTGAGCGGGGAACTATTCCCGACGCTGCGCGATGCGCTCTCCCAGATCGACGGCGTGCTAGAAATTTTCGACGTGGACATTCTACCCGGTATGCGGCGCCGTCTTTACCTCGATGCACTGTTGGCCGCCATGGCCGACCCGGTGCTGGCCGTGGACGCGAGCGGCATGATCGTGGTTGCCAATACTGCCGCCGCCACCGCCGTGGAACTCAGCGAACCGGTTTTGCGCGGCATGACATTGGGTGAATTTTTCAGCGATGCCACCCTGCATGAAGAGTTGATACACAAGCGTTTTCACGTGCCGATACACGAAGTGATGCTGAAAGGTAAACCCTTTCTGCTCGACTCCAGGCCACTGGCCGACGTCGCGGGAGTGCCGTCGGCGGGCGGCCTGATCACCCTGCACGCGCCAAGCCGCATCGGCGAGCGGCTCTATGCGGTGCAACACGTCGAAGAAACCGGTTTCGCCACGATCCTCGGTGAATCCACACCGATCCGCGCGCTGAAGGCGCAAGCGGCGCGGGCGGCGGCGGTCGATGCGCCATTGCTGATTTACGGGGAAACCGGCACCGGCAAGGAACTGGTCGCCCAGGCTTGTCATGCGGCCAGCACCCGTTCGCAAGCGCCGTTTTTTGTCCTGAACTGCGCGGCCCTGCCGGAAAATCTGGTGGAAAGCGAGCTGTTCGGCTATGCGCCGGGCGCGTTTACCGGCGGGCAGCGCGGCGGCAAACCGGGGCTTTTGGAACTGGCCAATCACGGGACCGTTTTCCTGGACGAAATCGGGGAGATGTCGCCCTATCTCCAAGCCAAACTGCTGCGCTTTCTCAACGACGGCAGCTTTCGCCGCGTCGGCGGCGACCGCGAACAGAAAGTCGACGTGCGCATTATCAGCGCGACCCATCGCAATCTCGAACAGATGGTCGCCAAGCAGACTTTTCGCGAAGATCTTTTTTACCGGATCAATGTACTGGTGCTGTCCATACCGCCGCTACGGGAACGAGCGGACGATATTCTGCTGCTGGCGCGTCTCTTCATCGCCCGCGCCGCCGCCCAAGCCCGGCGTCCGCCGTGCCTGTTGACCGTGGCCGCTGAAAAAGCTTTATTGAACAATCCGTGGCCAGGCAACGTCCGCCAATTGCAAAACGTGATCTTCCGCGCCATCACGATGAGCGACAAAACGCTGCTCGACGTTGTTGACCTCGACCTGGCGCGTTCCAGCATCAGCGGTCGAGATACCCTTTCGGATAGCGCAGCGGTGGCCCATGATGTCCCCAGTTTGGACGAGGCTGTCGAGCGATTCGAGAAGGAACTGCTCCAACGCCTGTATCCATTTTATCCATCGAGCCGTAAGTTGGCCGCCCACCTCAAGACCTCGCACACCAAAATCGCCGACAAGCTACGCAAGTACGGCATTCGATGATGTCAGCGAGACCGCGCATTAGTATCGTCATATTAGTGACATTTGGTGTGTACTGAATTTCCAACGATGTTGGAAATTCAGTACAGTCAGATAGTCCATTATTTTTTCTACACTTTTTAATAGCCACTACAACTCTTGTAGGGATATAAGCGCATCGTTTGGCTTAACAAAGTGGTTATTTTTAACTTAATAAATTGATTTATATTATTTTTTTAGATTGGCACCGATATTGTAGGGAGCGTCGGGATAATCTCGCCGTGCGTGAGGCCGCCATCATCGCGCTGCTGTTCAACGTATTCATGGTCGCCGTCGCGATCCTGTCCATCATGTTGACCGTGCCCAAGGGTAAAACGAAGAAAGAGGTCTGAATGTTGCGATTCACACATTTTACCATCCGCGCGGACCCACCGCGATCCGGATCTGGCGATGACCCTTTCTCTGCCATGTGGAGATAAAGACATCATGAATGCTCTACTGAACGCACTGAGCGCCGAGCAGGAACAGATTCAATCCTGGCGGCATGACTTGCATCGCAAACCCGAAACCGCTTTTGAAGAACAGAATACCGCCGCCTACATCGCCAAGTTGTTGCGCTCCTGGGGCTACGAGGTGGCCGAAGGCGTCGGCAAGACCGGCGTGGTGGCCCGTCTGAAAGCGGGTGACGGCAAGAAATCCATCGGTTTGCGCGCCGACATGGATGCTCTGCCCGTACCGGAAATGGCGGAAAGCGATTACAAGAGCATGGTCCCAGGCAAGTCGCACGCCTGCGGTCACGACGGCCACAGCGCCATGCTGCTGGGGGCCGCTCAACATCTGGCCAAAACCCGCAACTTCAACGGCACCGTCAATCTGATCTTTCAGCCCGCCGAGGAAATCATGGGCGGGGCTCCGGCCATGATCAACGACGGCCTGTTCGAGCGCTTCCCGATGGACGCCGTGTTCGGCATGCACAACATGCCCACTCTCGAACTGGGCAAGCTTTACTTCACCCCCGGCCCGGTGATGGCGGCGGTGGACAACTGGGAAATCGTCCTCACCGGCGTGGGCAGTCACGGCTCCATGCCGGAAAAGAGCGTCGATCCGGTGGTGGCGGGCGCGGCGCTGGTGATGTCGCTGCAAACCATCGTGTCGCGCAACGTGGCGCCCAAGGACTCGGCGGTGGTTTCCGTCGGCGCATTTCTGGCCGGGGATGCCGGCAACGTCATCCCGCAAACCGCCACCCTGCGCCTGAGCACTCGCACCAGCAAACCGGAAACGCGCAAGATGGTCTTGGAGAAGATCAAGGCCATTACCGCCGCCACGGCCGCCGCCTACGGCGTCAGCTACCAAATCAGCGAAGGCCCGCCGGGCGCCATTTTGATCAACGACCCCGAACAGACGGCGATTTGCGCCGAGGTGGCGAAAAACCTGCTGGGAGAGGATCGGGTGAGCACCGAGGGACCGACCTTCATGGGCAGCGAGGATTTCGCCTTCTACGCCCAGCAAAAGCCGGCCACCTACTGCTTCATCGGCAACGGCGACACCCCCATGGTGCATCATCCCATGTATCGGTTCGACGACCGCAACCTGCCGGTTGGCGCGGCCTATTGGGTGGCCGTGACCGAGCATTACCTGCGATAGCGATACGCGGGTAACCCGGTTCGCGCGCAGTGGAACGCTGAACAGCCTATCGAGAATACGCCTAATGTACGCCGTTCGCCGCTGGTCGGTCCGCCACGCCCGAGGGCTGGAGTGGGCGTACCGTTGGTTCGAGCGGACGGTGAGCGCGCTCGATCCGGTGTGGCGGCGCATCGGGTACGCGCGTCTGGAAAAACCGGTGGCTGGCGTCGAACGGACCATCAAGGGTTTTCTGTTCGATTGTCAGATGTGCGGGCAATGCGTGCTGGGTTCCACCGGCATGTCCTGCCCGATGAATTGCCCGAAGACCTTGCGCAATGGACCGTGCGGGGGCGTGCGGGTCGACGGATGCTGCGAGGTCAAGCCGGAGATGCGGTGCGTGTGGGTCGAAGCCTTCGCCGGCAGCGCCCGGATATGCGGCGGCCAAGCCCGCTTGCGGACGGTGCAAGCGTCGGTGGACTGGCGCTTGCGAGGGCGCTCGGCCTGGCTGGCCCAGGCGCGGGATCTGGCGAAGGGTCCCCAATGAACCTGAACTTCGATGACATCCCGGACGATCCCAGCCTGCCGATGCCGATCCTGCCGGGTCACGTCTCGGCGGGCCGGTTGGAGCGGGTGTTGCGCGCCGGCGCGTTCGCCGTCACCAGCGAGATGGACCCGCCCGATTCGGCCAACCCTGAAGAGGTTTTCGCTCGCGCCCGCATCTTCGACGGTTACGTGGACGCCATCAACGCCACCGACGGCGCCGGCGCTCACTGTCACATGTCCAGCGTGGCGGTCTCGGCGTTGCTGATCCGCGCCGGTTACGCGCCGATCATGCAGATCGCTTGCCGGGACAAGAACCGCATCGCGATCCAGGGCGACATTCTCGGTGGTGCGGCGATGGGCGTGTGCAACATGCTGTGCCTGACTGGCGATGGGGTGCAGGCGGGCGACCATCCCCAGGCCAAACCGGTGTTCGACCTGGATTGCATGTCGCTACTGGAGATCGCGCGGATGCTGCGCGACGAACACCGCTTTCAGAGCGGTCGCAAGATCACGTCCCCCCCGCGGGTATTCTTTGGAGCGGTCGAAAATCCGCTGGCCGTGCCGCGCGAGTGGCGGCCTCATCGCCTGGCCAAGAAAGTGGCGGCCGGCGCTGAGTTCATCCAGACCCAATACTGTTTTGAAATCCCGCCGCTGCGGGAATTCATGAACAGGGTGGAAGATCTGGGGCTGCTCGACAAGGTGTTCATTTTGATTGGCGTCGGCCCGCTGCGGTCCGCCAAATCCGCTCTTTGGATGCGGTCGCACGTGCCTGGCGTTCACATCCCGGACGCCGTGATCCAGCGGCTGGCCGGCGCGGAGGATCAGCAAGCCGAAGGGCGAAAACTGTGCGTGGAATTGATTCAGGAGATCCGCGAGATCAAGGGCGTCAGCGGCGTCCATGTGATGGCCTACTACCAGCAGGAAGCGGTGGCCGAAGTGATCGAACGGTCGGGCATGCTGCAAGGACGGGTGCCCTGGTATCCGGGAATCAGAACCCAAAGGCAGCCAAAATGAGTGAAAATCCCTGCGTGCGAACGGCGGCTTCGCAAGACGCCGCATTCGTACCCCGCACAGGACTGGCGGCGGGACCGGCGCGGCACCCAGCGCGTGCACCGACGCCCGGCTCTGTCACGATTTCCCTTCAACCCTAAAGCGAAAACTCAATCCTTGAGGAGAACCCTGTCATGAGTCAGATCAAATTCACCGAAACCCACGAATGGCTGCGCATCGAAGACGACGGCACTGGGGTTATCGGTATCACCGATTATGCCCAAAAGATGCTGGGCGATCTGGTGTTTGTCGGCCTGCCCGAAGTCGGCCAGGAGCTAGCGCAAGGCGGTGAAGGGGCCACCATCGAGTCGGTCAAGGCCGCCGGCGAGATTCATATGCCGGTCGCGGGTACGGTGATCGAAACCAACGCCTCGCTCGCCGACGATCCGGCGCAGGTCAACAGCGACCCGCTCGGCGCGGGCTGGTTTCTCAAGATCAGGATCGCCGATCCGGCGCAAGCGGATGCCCTGATGGATCAGGCGGCCTACGACCAGTTCGTGGCCAGTCTGGATGCATGACGATTGAATGCCCAAGACTGGTGCGGCGCGCTGATTCGGGGGCTGCTCCAGTCTGGATTCATCACGATTGAATGCCCCACCACAACCCGACGAGGTGGCTGTGAACACTCCAAACACCGCATTCCGGCGTCCGCTGGCCGAACTGGACCCCAGCAGCGAATTCATTCGCCGGCACATCGGGCCGAGCGCCGCCGATCAAAGCAAAATGCTCGCCGCGCTGGGCTTCGACTCGATGGATGCTTTCATCGCGCAGGTGGTACCGGCGGGCATTCGCTCCGCCGCGCCGCTGGCGCTCGACCCGCCCCGCAGCGAAGCGCAAGTTCTGGAAGATTTGCGGCGCATGGCCGCCAGGAATCAGGTCTTCCGGTCTTTGTTGGGCATGGGTTATTACGACACCCATACCCCGACCGTGATCCTGCGCAACGTAATGGAAAACCCGGCCTGGTATACGGCCTACACGCCCTATCAGCCGGAAATTTCGCAAGGCCGGCTGGAAGCCCTGCTGAACTTCCAGACCATGATCGTGGATCTCACCGGCATGGAGATCGCCAACGCCTCGCTGCTGGATGAAGCGACGGCGGCGGCGGAGGCGATGACCTTGTGTCGGCGGCAGTCGAAGTCCAAGAGCAACGCATTCCTCGTGGCCGCCGACTGCCATCCGCAAACCATCGACGTGGTGCGCACCCGCGCCGCGCCGCTCGGCCTGGATGTGGTGGTGGGCGACCCTCGGAGCGATCTCGACGCGCGCGATGGGTTCGGCGTGTTGCTGCAATACCCGACCAGCTCCGGCGAAATTCACGATTACGCCGACATCGTCGCCAAGGCCCACGCCAAGGGCGCGCTGGCGGTGGTAGCCGCCGATTTGCTGGCCTTGACCCTGCTCAAGCCGCCGGGCGAGTTCGATGCCGACGTGGTGATCGGCTCGGCGCAGCGCTTCGGCGTGCCGCTCGGCTACGGTGGACCGCACGCCGCGTTCTTCGCCACCCGCGACCGCTTCAAGCGCGACATGCCGGGCCGGCTGGTCGGCGTCTCCATCGATGCCAAGGGTAACAAAGCCCTGCGGCTGGCGATGCAGACCCGCGAGCAGCACATCCGTCGCGAGAAAGCCACCAGCAACATCTGCACGGCGCAAGCCTTGCTGGCGATCATGGCCAGTCTCTACGCGAGCTATCACGGCCCCAAGGGCTTGACCGCCATCGCCGAACGGGTGCACGGCCTGACCGCGACCTTCGCCGAAGGACTCCGGCAACTGGGCCATGAAGTGACCACCACCGCGTTCTTCGACACCTTCACGGTCAAGACCGGCGATCGGACCCAGGCCATCCACGAGGCGGCGCGCAGCCGCCGGATCAACCTGCGCGCCACCCGTGCGGACGCCATCGGCGTGGCCCTGGATGAGAAGACCACTCGCGCCGAGGTGGAAACCCTGTGGGCCGTGTTCGCCCCAGGCGGCCAGACCCCGGATTTCGCCGCCATCGAAGCGAAGGCCACCGGACGCATCCCGGCCGCGCTGGCCCGCACTTCCGAGTTTCTGACCCATCCGGTGTTCAACACCTATCACTCGGAAACCGAGATGCTGCGCTACCTGCGCTTCCTCGCCGACCGCGACCTGGCGCTGGATCGCTGCATGATCCCGCTCGGCTCCTGCACCATGAAGCTGAACGCCACCACGGAAATGATCCCGATCACCTGGCCGGAGTT
>DGFE01000125.1:4729-4860 GCA_002391525.1 Competibacteraceae bacterium UBA3908 | reverse complement strand
ACCACCAGCGGCGCGCAGTCGGTAAGCGGAATGAAGCCCAAGGTCAATCTGGTTTTTTCCAAACCGCCACCCTCGCCCGCCCAGGCGCCAGTCCGCAGCCAGGGTGGAGTCCCGCCCAGCAAGGTGGCGCC
>DGFE01000125.1:4297-4549 GCA_002391525.1 Competibacteraceae bacterium UBA3908 | reverse complement strand
GGCGCCACTCAGCGCCAATCCCCCGGTTTTGAGAAATCTGCGCCGGGATGGATTGGGCGCTTGTGCCCGTTCGTTCATCGCGTTCGCTTTGCTCATGTCGTGCCTCGCCAGTCAGCCAACAAAAAAGGCGTCCAGCCCTTGCGTGGAACACGAGGGCTGGACGCCGTTGTCCGATGCGCGACCGCCGTTGGTCGCGTAACCCGTCCCGCCAGTGGGAAAGGTTGCTAACCGGAATTGAGCACGCTGTATGCC
>DGFE01000125.1:0-4145 GCA_002391525.1 Competibacteraceae bacterium UBA3908 | reverse complement strand
CGGAATTGAGCACGCTGTATGCCAAGTCTGCTTAGTTGTTGATATTTTTTAAATTGGCTTATGGGGCGGGGTATGTCGGGCAGCTTATGTCCGCCGATTTTGCGCGATCATGGCGCACCACACGACTGTGTTGCACCACATTGAGCGGATCTTCTCCACTCAACCCAACATCTCCAGCAGGGAGATCACCGTGCGCGCCACCTCGCCAATCCGCTGGTTGCGATCCATCGCCAACTTGCGCAACGTCTGGTACGCCTCCTCCTCGTTCAGATTCCGTTGCGCCATCAGCAAACCCTTGGCTTTCTCGACGACCTTGCGCTCGGCCAATCGGCTGCGGGTTTCCTCCAACTCCCGGCGTAGCGCCTGATACTCGCGGAACCGGGCGATGGCGACATCCATGATCGGTTTGAGGCGGCGAGGGTTGAGATCGTCCACCACGTAGGCGCTGACTCCGGCGCGCAAGGCGGCGGCGGTGGTTTCAGGATCGCTGCGCTCGGCGAACATCACGATAGGTCGCGGCTGATTTTGTCCGACATCGCGCAACTGCTCCAGGGTATCGCGGTCGGGCAGGTCGATATCGATCAGAATGACGTCCGGCCCGGTTTCCCGTACCTGTTGCAACAACTTGTCGGTACTGGCAGTGCGGACGGTGATTTGATAGCCGGCGTCGCTCAGGGCCTGCTCCAGAATCGCCGACCGCCCCGAATGGGCGTCGATCAACATGACTTCGACTTTCTTCATCGCCGGCCTTGGTTTGCTCGATCTCTAAGCTGGGAATCGAGCACTATCCATGCCAATCTGGATTGGGATATGCTGCGGCTCGTTCAGGCAACCGATTGGATCGTCGTGCGCTTTCGACCCTCTTGCCATCCCCGCCAGTCAAACGTCGCCCTGACCCTGCTGGCGATTCTGCTGCTGCTGTTCGGGCTGACCCTGGCGGACGCGGCATGGCGTTCCCAAGCGGGTGATTACACCGCCAGCCGGGCGCTGGTGCGGGAACTGGGTCTGAGCGACCTTAGCCTGTTCACCGAGGCGCGCTATACCCGCCACCCCACGCAGGCCGACCGGCACAGTCCGTTTCAGGATCATCCGGCGGCGCTGGAGCACTTCCCCACCGGTTCGCTGCTGCTGCCGCCGACCTGTCCCGCCTCCTGTATCGACTGAGTGGCGACGCTTTCACGCATCCTCTCGATCCTGCTTCACCAGGATCAATTGATCGGTGGCGAAACCCAGCGCCCTGGCCTGCCTGAGTAACTCGTCCAGCACGGTGGGCGACAATTGTCGCGTGCGCGCCAGAATCCACAGGTAATCCCGGTTGGGGCCGCTGATCATGGCCCAGGAATAATTCGCCTTGTCCAGAGCGACGATGTGATAGCCCCCATAAAAAGGGCCAAAGAACGACACCTTGAGAGAGCCGACCGTCGGCCCGCCGATGAAGTAGGCCCGGCCCTCGGCATCCTTCCAGGCACCGGCGCGGTCGTCGTAGCCCCGGTTCAGCACCTTGACGCCGCCGTCGTCGCGCAAGCCGTAGGTGGCGCTGACGTTGCTCAGACCCCGCTCGAAGGAATGATCCAGCCGGGCGATTTCATACCATCGACCGAGATAGCGATTCAGCTCGAAGTCGCTGACGGGAGTTACCCCGGAAGGTGGCGCCACAGCACAGCCCCCGACCAGCAAGGTCATAAAAAGCAACAGTTTTTTCATGCGTGTTTTCCTGGAACGAGCCCTGCCGGCGCGTCGCCGGTTCCGTGACTGTGATACTCTTTTCTCGTCCGCGTTCCCAACCCAGCATCGGTAAATTCTCCATGCCCGCCTTCCTGGAGCGGCAGAAATACCTGCTCGACTACACCCTCGCCGCCCTGTTGCGGCGCAAGACCCGCAATTTCGGCCTGCTGCTGGTTTACACCCTGCTGGTGTTCCTGTTCGCCTCGGCGCTGCTGCTCGGCCAGGGTTTGCGGCGGGAGGCGGCGGTGTTGCTGCAAGACGTGCCGGAGGTCATCGTGCAACGGCTGACCGCCGGGCGTCACGACCTGCTGCCGGTTGCCTGGCTCGACAGCCTGCAGCGGATTCGCGGGGTCGGCGCGGTACAGGGCCGATTGTGGGGTTATTACTATGATCCGGCGGTCAAGGCCAACTACACCCTGATGGTCGCTCCGGAACGCGGGCTCGCGGCGGACGAAATCCTCATCGGCGCGGCGCTGGCGCGGGTGCGGCAACTCGGCGTCGGCGATTATCTTGGCCTGCGCGCCGCCAACGGCCAGCCGCTGCCATTGAAAATCACCGGGGTGCTGGAATCCGCCTCGGAGCTGCTGAGCGCCGACCTGATGCTGCTGTCCGAAGCGGGTTTCCGCGCGCTGTTCAACCTGCCGCCCGATCAATACACCGATGCCGTGCTGACCGTGCGCAATCCCCGCGAGGCGCGTACGGTGGCGGAAAAAATCACCCTGGCGTTGCCGAACAGCCGGCCGATTTTGCGCGCGGAAATCCTGCGCACCTACGACGCGGTGTTCAACTGGCGCGAGGGCATGGCGTTCGTCTGGCTTGGCGCGTTGCTGCTGGCGTTCGCGATCCTGGCCTGGGACAAGGCCGCCGGCCTCAGCGCCGAGGAAAAGCGCGAAATCGGCATCCTCAAGGCCATCGGCTGGGAAACCGGCGATATCCTGCGGATGAAGTTGTGGGAAGGCACGCTGTTGTCGCTGACCGCGTTTCTGGCCGGCTACGCGCTGGCCTGGTGGCAGGTGTTCCACGGTGGCGCCCGGCTGTTCGCGCCGGTGCTGAAGGGCTGGGCGGTGCTGTATCCCGACTTTCGGTTGACGCCGACGGTGGATCCGCGACAAATCCTGGTGTTGCTGGCGGTGACCGTATTGCCCTACATCCTCGCCACCCTGATTCCCGGCTGGCGGGCAGCGATTGCCGACCCCGACGCGGTGATGCGCGGATGATCCAACTCGATGCTGTCAGCAAGGCCTTCAACCAGGGCCAGCCCAATGAATGCCGGGCGCTGCGCGACATCGATCTGCGCCTGGAGCGGGGCGGCATCACCGTCTTCAAAGGCCCCAGCGGCTCCGGCAAGACCACCCTGCTCACTCTGGTCGGCTGTCTGGCGCGACCCACCGCCGGGCGGATCACGCTCGATGGTCGGTTGTTGTCCAACCTGCCGGAACGGTTTCTGACCGAGGTGCGGCGGCACACCTTCGGTTTCGTGTTTCAGCAGTTCAACCTGATCCGGGGTTTGACGGTGCTGGAAAACGTGATGCTGCCGGCCTATCCGCTGGGTCGGCCCTACCGCGAATTGCTGAACGCCGCGCGAGACCTGCTCGACCGCTTCGGTTTGGGCGCCAAGGCCGCCAGCAAGGTGGAATGGCTGTCCGGTGGCGAGGCGCAACGCACCGCCCTGGCTCGCGCCCTGATCAACGATCCGGCGGTGGTCATCGCCGACGAACCGACCGCCAATCTCGACAGCGCCCTGTCGCGGGAGGTGCTGGCGCTGCTGGGCGAACTCACCGTCCAGGGACGAACGGTGTTCATCAGCAGCCATGATCCGCTGGTGTTCGAGGCGGCCCAGGTCAACCGGGTGATCGAGTTGCACGACGGCCAAATCGTCGGAGACCGCCGATGCTGATCACGCCCGCCATCGTCGCCCTGCAACTCATCACCCTCGGCATGACCGGCACGGTGCTGCTCGCGAGTGGTTTCGCCTGGCGGATTCTGCGCCGCTGGGACATTAACAGCGGCGGCGAATTGCAATTGCGGCTGGAACGGCGGACCTATCTGATTTCCACCCTGCTCGGCTTCGCGCTGGGTGCGGAACTGTTGTCGCTGTTGCTGTTCGTCCACACCGCCGAAAGCCTGTCCAGCCAGTTCGTCGGCGCGATGTGCGCCACCGGGGTCTTGAATGTCAACGCCTATGGTTTCCCGACCCTGCTGCTGAAAACCGCGGTGTTCTTTCTGGCGGCGCTGTGGCTGCTGCTGAACCGGGTGGACAACCGGGGCCGCGACTATCCGCTGGTGCGGGTGAAATACGGCCTGCTGCTCGCCATCGCGCCGCTGACCGTGTTGGAACTGGCGGCGCAGACCGCTTATTTTCTGGGGCTGGAGCCGGAGGTGATCACCTCCTGCTGTGGTTCGCTGTTCAGCGCCGAAAG
>DGFE01000134.1:23075-63755 GCA_002391525.1 Competibacteraceae bacterium UBA3908 | reverse complement strand
GCTGACTGAGGTCGGCGCTGCCCTGGGCGATCTCGGCGGCGGCGGCGTTGACCTGGCCGGTGGCCTGAGTGACCTGCGTGACCATGGTCTTGAGCTGCTCGGCCATGACCTGCATGGTCTGCAACAACTGCCCCACCTCGTCCCTGGAGTTCGCGGCTATCCGCACGGTCAGATCGCCGTCAGCGACCCGCTCCGCTATCGTTACCGCATTGCGCAAAGGCCGGGTGATGGAACGGGCCAGCAGCCAAGCCAACAAACAGCCGGCCACCCCTGTGCCCAGCGACAACCACAGCGCCATGGTCATATCGAACTGGTTTTCCACAACGGTCTGATCCCCGATAGACAGTTGCGCTTCCTTCTGAGAGTCGATGACTTCACCAACCAGTTTGTCCATCGCCGGACCATTGAGATCCAGATTGTTATGAACCAAGTCCAGCCGTTGGCTGATGGCCTGATGGATATCTTGAATCGCGGCATCGTACTGCTGTGCGGCTTGACCGAATCGGTTCAATAGCTCGCGCTGTTTTTCATCCTTTAGTTGGCCTTTCAGGTCTTCCACCAAACCGCTGATCTTTTTCCACTCGATCTGGCCTTTTTCAAAATCAGTGCTGTTCTCAGTAGTCAGATACTTCTGCAAGAACAAGCGGGTCAGCATCATCTGATTACGCGCTTGCATCGCCAGCCACATAACATCCGGATTTTTCTCCTGGTGGGCGATCTCCAGTAACTGCCCCAGCGTTTCGTTCATTACGCTACCGTTGGGGAGCCCGCGCTTTCCATAGGCTTCCGCCTGCTGTCCGATCAGTTCGAGAATTTTCGAGAACCCTTCCTCAAAGTTCCTGGCTTTCTGTGCCAGTTCGCCAAGCAGCGCTTGCCGCTTCGGATTCTTGACGGCGCTTCTGGCCCTCTCCAGCGCTTTGTCGAAGGCGGCCTGAGACTGGCGGAAATGTTCCAGGTACATTTCTTCCTGATGGACCAAGTATGCTCTGGCATTCAGGCGAATCGCTATGGCTTGGTTACCCACTTCATTAACGGCGGCCATGTTACGCGTCATGCGCATCAGTTCGGTGGAATTTTGCAGCGAGTTGCTCAGCCCCAGATAGGAAACTACAATCGCAACCAGCATCAGGATGATGACCGCACCATATCCGAAGCCCATCTTGATGCCGATTTTCAAGTTCGTAAATCTGAACATCATCGATCTCCTTTACTATTAAAAAGTATTTTTGACTTTTTTCTTGATTGCCGCCCTAGCAGATTTTGCAACCTGCAATTTTAGTTTTAGCAACCGTTGTACCAACCACGGATTCAACTTAAGAATATGATTTTACTTAATTTTTAATGTCAGCAAAAAGTTCTGGAAAAATATCTTTACAATAAAAATTGTAGAAACAACCGGATTATTTCAAAAAAATTATTTAAAATAAAATACTTATAAAATTTACAAAAAAAATAGTGGTAACAACCACCCGCCAAGACCCGGTTGTCTCGGCAACCCGACGACAGCCAACAAGACCCTATTTTGTTCAGGGCAAAGTCCTATACTTTTAAGGTAAACGGCGCATGGCATCTCATGCCCAACCACCGCGCCGCCCCGAACCCAGGTACTTCGTCATGACCGAACTCACGACCCGCGAACCTGAAACCACCCGCGCCAGCCTGCTCGACCGCACCATGCAAAATCTCCGCGAGGCCTGGCGCGAGGTGGCCGATTGGCGGGGTGGCCTGCTGTCCGCCGCCCCCGGCCCCAATCTGCCCGAAAAGGACGCCGAGGCGTTGAAAGCCCAGATGCGCGACTGTCTGGAAGCGCGCGGCGGCGAGGTTTCGGCTCGCGCCCGCGCCGCCAATCTGGGGCGGATTTATCTGTCGCTGAACGCCAGGGGCCGCAAGCGGTTCCTGCAGATTCTCGCCACCGAGTTCGACATCGACCGCAAGGCGGTGGACAAGGCGGCGACGAAGCTCCAGCAGGCCGGCGACAACGTCGAGGAGCGCGCCAAGGCCGAGCGGGCGCTGCGACAGGCGCTGCAACCACCCCGGTTGCGTCTGCTGGCGCAGCTCAACGCCCTGCCCGAAGGTTTTCACTTCCTGGTGGATTTGCGCGCGGAGCTGCTGGTCTGGCGCAAGGACGATCCGGCGCTGGCGGCGCTGGAGCGGGATTTGCTGTCGCTGCTGGCGTCCTGGTTCGATGTTGGCTTCCTGGAATTACGGCGCCTCACCTGGGATTCGCCGGCGGCGCTGCTGGAGAAGGTGATCGCCTACGAAGCCGTGCATCCGATCAGGAGTTGGGATGATCTCAAGAACCGACTCAGTTCCGACCGACGCTGTTTCGCCTTCTTTCACCCGCGCATGCCCAACGAACCGCTGATCATCGTCCAGGTGGCGCTGGTCCATGGCATCGCCGACAACGTTCACACCCTGCTGGATGAAACGGCGCCGGTGCTCGATCCCCATAGTGCCGACACCGCCATTTTCTATTCCATTTCCAACGCTCACGAGGGTCTGTCCGGCATCAGTTTCGGCAACTTCCTGATCAAGCGGGTGGTGGACGAACTGACCGCCGAATTCAAGAACCTCAAGACCTTCGCCACGCTGTCACCCATTCCCGGCTTCCGCGCCTGGCTCGACAGCAAACTCGCCGAGTCCAGCAAGGACGTCGAGGCGGCGTTGCTGACCTCGGCGGATCGCAAGGCGCTGGCTGCCGCCGCGGGTGCTGGCCCCGAACCCGTTTCGCTGCAAACCCTGTTGCAAACGCCGGACTGGCACCAGAAACCGGAGCTGGCCAAGGCGTTGAAGCACCCGTTGCAGCGGCTGTGCGCTCGTTACCTGGCCAAGGAAAAACGCGAAGGTGGAACCGCCTACGACCGAGTGGCGCACTTCCACCTCTCGAACGGCTCGCGCATCGAACGCCTGAACTGGCTGGCCGACACCTCGGCCAAGGGCATCAGCCAGTCGGCGGGCATGATGGTGAACTACCTCTACAAACTCAACGACATCGAAGCTAACCACGAGGCTTATCGCGGCGAAGGCAAGGTGACGACTTCGTCGGCGATCCGGTCCCTGCTGAAAGACTGAGCCGGGCAAACTGCCGCGCCGCGCGGACGGCCAGTCCCGTCAAGGCAGACCGGACAACGCTGGTTATACTTTTGAGTAGCGGTCAACCATAATCGGAACCCGCCGGTTTGCCCGCTAATCCGTCCCTGTGTCCCCCAAAGCGGGGTTCGCATCCCGCTCGATCATCGTTGTGGAGTGACGTCATGAAAATTCGTATAAGAACCTTCCGGCTTGCCCCACTCTGCCTTGCGTTCGGCCTGCTCGCCTTCGGCGCCGCCAACGCCGCCACCCGTGCGGATTTCTTCGCCGAATTCGATCCCGCCGCCGGTCAGTTGCCCTTCCCCACCAATCTGTTGTTCAGCGGCTCGACCGATGGCACGCTGAACATTCCGGTGGCCAATTCCGACGATCTGGCCGACCCGCGCGTGGCCCTGAACGCGCTGGACGGGTTTTCCACCGTCGCCCCGCTGACCGCGCGGTTCTCCAGCACGTTGCAAGCGGACACGGTCAAGGCCGGCGATACGGTGCGGGTCTTCGCGGTGACGCTGGTCAATCCATTTCTGAATCCCACGACTCCAGCGCCCTTTGCCGTCGCCGAGGTCACGCGTGAACTCGAAGCGGGCAGTGATTACGCCGTAGCGCTGTCGCCACTGGATCCCAACCAAACCACCCTCACGATCAGTCCCCTGCGTCCGCTGACGCCCAAGACCGGCTATCTGGTGGTTCTGACGGATGGCATTCAGGACAGCGGCGGTTTCAACGCCTCGCCTTCACCGATCTATAAGCTGACCAAACTGGAAAATCCCTTGGTGAACGCCAGCGGCGAGAGCGCCATTCCCGGCCTGAGCGACGCCCAGGCGCAGGCCCTGGAGCCGATCCGGCGGCTGGTCAACAATCAGGAAAGCGCCGCCGCCAGCCAAGGCGTCGCCAAGAGCGGCATCGTGCTAAGCTGGACCTTCATGACCCAATCCATCGACGATGCGTTCGCGGCCATCGAGACGGCGCCCAAACCGCAGGCCATACCGAGCCTCGGCCTTCGGCCGACCGGCGCCACCACCGCCGCCGTCGGGCTGGGACTGCCCGGCTTCTCCGACATCTACGCCGGCGCGTTGGCCGTCCCCTACTATCTCGACAAGGACAAACCGACGAGCGGCTTCTGGCGCACCGCGAACGCTGGACAGGTCACCCGCTACACGCCGCTGCCGGCGGCGACCACGACCCTGCAAATCCCGGTGCTGATGACCGTGCCCAACGCCAGGAGTGGCCAGGGCAAACCGGCGAACGGCTGGCCGGTCGTGATCTTCCAGCATGGGATCACCCAGAATCGCACCAATCTGTTTCTGCTGGCCGACGCCCTGTCATTCGCCGGCTTCGCCGCCGTCGCCATCGACCTGCCGCTGCATGGCGTCACCGACAAGACCAACCCGTTCTACCTGTCGGGTCTGGAGCGAACCTTCGACCTGGATCTGGCCGACAACACCACGGGCGCGACCGGTGCGGATGGCCGGATCGATGCATCCGGCAGTTATTTCATCAATCTGCGAAGCCTGCTGACCACCCGCGACAACGTGCGCCAGGCCGCCGAGGATTTGCGGCAATTGACCGCGACCCTGCCGCTGGTGGATCTGGACGGCGACCGGCAACCGGACTTCGACGCCGGGCGCGTCGGCTTCGTCGGCCACTCGCTGGGCGGCATCGTCGGCGGGACTTTCCTGGCCATCGACGATCAGGTGAAGAGCGCGACCCTGGCCATGGTCGGCGGTGGCGTCGCCAAACTGCTCGACGGTTCGGCCACGTTCGGCCCGCGCATCGCCGCCGGCCTGGCCGCCGCCGGGCTGGTCAAGGGTACCCCTGAATACGAGTCCTACCTGGTCGCGGCCCAGACGGTCGTCGATTCCGGCGATCCGCTCAACTACGGCGCCACCGCCGCCAGCCTGCACCCGATCCATCTGATCGAGGTGGCCGGCGGCGCCGGTTCGTTGCCCGATCAGGTGGTGCCGAACACGGTCGAGGGCGCGCCGCTGGCCGGGACCGAGGCGCTGGCCGGGGTCATGGGGCTGAAATCGGTCAGTCGCTCGCTGCGGGACGAGCGGGGCGCGCGCGCCATCGTCCGCTTCAACCAGGGCGATCACGGTTCGATCATCAATCCCGCCGCCGCCGTTGGCGCGACCGCCGAAATGCAGGGACAGACGATCAGGTTTCTGCAAACCGGCGGCGAGGAACTGGAGATCATTTACCATCCGGTCGTGCGATAACCAACCCCCCGCGCTTTGCACTCCCCCCTTGCCAGAGGGAGGTGGGGGGATTGTTCCGGATTCCGTCCCACCCTCCGCCGAAAGCGGATTTGTTGTTGTTCATTTCCCCCCGTTCCCTCTTTACGGCGATGGGCGGTCAATGCTTAGATGACCGCCCTACGTCAACCACCCGACCGAAAAATCGCATGGCCCAATACATCTTTACCATGAACCGCGTGGGCAAGGTCGTGCCGCCCAAGCGGGAAATCCTCAAGGACATCTCGCTGTCGTTCTTCCCTGGCGCCAAGATCGGCGTGCTGGGTCTGAACGGCTCCGGCAAGTCCACCCTGCTGCGGATCATGGCCGGGGTGGATGCCGACATTCTCGGCGAGGCCCGCCCGCAACCGGGCATCAAGATCGGCTTCCTGCCGCAGGAACCGCAACTCGATCCCGCCAAGGACGTGCGCGGCAACGTCGAGGAAGCGGTGCAACCGATCAAGGCCGCCCTGCAACGGTTGGATGAGGTCTACGCCGCCTACGCCGACCCGGAAGCCGATTTCGAGAAACTGGCCGCCGAACAAGCCGACCTCGAAGCTTATCTGCAAGCCACCGACGGCCATAACCTGGACCGCACCCTGGAGGTGGCCGCCGACGCCTTGCGCCTGCCGCCCTGGGAGGCCGATGTCACCACCCTGTCCGGCGGCGAGCGACGGCGCGTCGCGTTGTGCCGGTTGCTGCTCTCGAAACCCGACATGCTGCTGCTGGACGAGCCCACCAATCATCTCGACGCCGAATCGGTGGCCTGGCTGGAGCGATTCCTGCTGGATTACCCCGGTACCGTGGTGGCCGTCACCCATGACCGGTATTTCCTCGACAACGTCGCCGGCTGGATTCTGGAACTGGACCGGGGCCGGGGCATCCCGTGGGAGGGGAACTACTCCTCCTGGCTGGAGCAGAAGGAGAAGCGGCTGGAAATCGAGGAAAAACAGGAAACCGCCCATATCAAGGCGATGAAGGCGGAGCTGGAATGGGTGCGCGCCAATCCCAAGGGCCGCCACGCCAAGAGCAAGGCCCGCCTGACCCGTTTCGAGGAGCTGGAATCGCAGGAATTCCAGAAGCGCAACGAGACTCAGGAGCTGTACATCCCGCCAGGACCGCGCCTGGGCGACCTGGTGGTCGAGGCCACCCGGTTACGCAAGGGCTTCGGCGACCGGCTGCTGATCGACAATCTCGATTTCAAGCTGCCCAAGGGTGGCATCGTCGGCGTGATCGGCCCCAACGGCGCGGGCAAGACCACCCTGTTCCGAATGCTGGTCGGCCAGGAACAGCCGGATGGCGGGACCTTGCGGATCGGCGACACCGTCAGGCTGGCCTACGTCGACCAGTCGCGCGACCGCCTCGCTCCCGATAAAACGGTCTGGCAGGAAATCTCCGACGGGCTGGACGTGATCGCCATCGGCAACTACCAGATCAACTCGCGCGCCTACGTGGGTCGCTTCAACTTCAAGGGACCGGACCAGCAGAAATTCGTCAAGGACCTGTCCGGCGGCGAGCGCAACCGGGTTCACCTCGCCAAGCTGTTGAAGAGCGGCGGCAACGTGCTGCTGCTGGACGAGCCGACCAACGATCTCGACGTGGAGACGCTGCGGGCGCTGGAAGAGGCACTGCTGGCCTTCGCCGGCTGCGCGGTGATCATCTCCCACGACCGCTGGTTCCTGGACCGCATCGCCACTCACATCCTGGCCTTCGAGGGCGACTCCCAAGTGGTCTGGTTCGAGGGCAATTACGCCGACTACGAAGCCGACCGCAAGCGGCGGCTGGGCGTGGAGGCCGACCAGCCGCACCGGATCAAGTATCGGAAGCTGGCTTGAACGAATCAGCCGGTCTCCTCATCCCTGGCCACGGAGACAGCCAGGCGCGGGACGCGGGCTCCGGGATTTCCTTAGAGATCGAATGGTCTATTCTTTACGAGATAGACAAATCGAACCCAAGGGCAGGAGACCGGCATGTTGAAACCCCTCATCCCCCAAGGCGAGGCGCTGCGCCGGGCGTTCGAGTGGCTCGCCGAACAGGGGCCGTGCACGCTCGGGACGGTCGAACAGGCCAGTCTGAGGTTCGATCTCAACCCGCGCGACGAGGAATTCCTGCTGCGGCAGTTCGTTTATCACCGGGGCGCGGCCAGCGACACCCCATTTTCAGGACGGCGCCGGACTTCCGGTTAGCCGGCGGGCAAAATTGACCAGCATGGCGGCGGTCGCACCCCAGATAAACCGGCTTTCATAGGGGACGACGTAATAGCGCCGTTGCTGGCCCTTGTAAAACATGCTGCGGGATTCGTGATTGCGGGGATCGAGAATGAACTCCAGCGGCACCTCGAACGCTTCGGCGACTTCGAATGCGTCCAGCTTCAAATCGAACGGCGGCGTCACGAATCCCACCACCGGCGTGACCAGAAACCCGGTCACGGTTTGATACAAATCGAGAAAGCCGGCGATTTCCACCACGTGCCGGCGCTGCAAGCCGATCTCCTCTTCCGCCTCGCGCAGGGCGGTCTCGACCGGGCTGGCATCCCCGTCCTCGGCCCGGCCACCGGGAAAGCTGATCTGGCCGGCGTGATGCTCCAGATGGGCAGTGCGCTGGGTCAGCAACACCGTGTACCCTTCGGACCGTTCGACCAACGGCACCAGCACCGCCGCCGGAGTCAGCGCCCGCTCCTCGCGCGCCATCCCGGCCACCGCGTGATCGCCGGTGATGGTTTCCACCTGATGCGTGGAATGCAGGCAGCGGCGAATCCGGTCGCGCATCGCCGCGTGACTCACGCCGCCTCCGTCCCGACCCCAAACAACCGGCTGTAGTTGGCGCTGGTCACCGTCGCCACGCGTTCCAGCGATTCGCCGCGCAACTGGGCGATGAATTCCGCCACATGCCGTACCCAGGCCGGTTGATTCGGCCTGCCCCGCTGCGGGACCGGCGCCAGATAGGGCGAATCGGTTTCCACCAGCAGCCGCTCGGCAGGCAGCCGGCGGGCCACGTCCTGAATTTGCCTGGCGTTCCTGAAAGTCACGATGCCGGAAAACGAAACGTGGAAATTCAACTCCAGCGCCCGTTCCGCCATCGCCCAATCCTCGGTGAAGCAGTGCAACACGCCGCCCACCTCGGCGGCGTTCTCTTCTTCCAAAATGCGCAGCGTATCGGCGCGGGCGTCCCGGGTATGGACGATCAGCGGCTTGCCCAGCTCGCGGGCGGCGGCGATATGCACGCGGAACCAGTCCCGCTGGCGAACCGCGCTGTCGCGACCGTAGTAGTAATCCAGACCGGTTTCCCCGATGGCCACCACCCGCGGCTCGCGGCCCAGCGCCACCAGTTCGGCCACGGTGGGCGAACGGCCGCCATCCTCGCTGGGATGCACTCCCACCGACAAGGCAATCCGGGGATAAGGCTCGGTCAACCGAACCAGCGCCGGCCAGCTTTCCAAATCGGTCGCGACACTCAACAATCGCGTCACGCCATGCGCCGCGGCGGCGTCCAGCACGCCCGCGAGGCCACCCTCGAAACGGGCGAGGTCCAGACGGTCCAGATGACAGTGGGAATCGACCAGCATACGGGGTCGGACAAAGGGCTACATGGTGTTGGTCGACTGCTCGGCGCGCGTATATCCCGCCAGCAGCGCATCGATCTTTTTCTGGAGGCTGGCGCCCTCGGCGCCGCCGAACTGAATCCCGACCCCCATCTGCCTGCCGCCTGGCGTCGTCCGGTGATTGATCCAGACCACCTTGCCGGTGATGGCGAACCGTTCCGGATCCTCCATCAAGGTCAGCAGCAGAAACACTTCGTCGCCCAATTCGAAGGATTTTTCGGTCGGGATAAAGATGCCGCCGCCCCTGAGGAAGGGCATATAGTTGGCGTGCAGCATCGCCTTGTCTTTGATGGCGAGGGAAATGACGCCTTGTCGTGGAGCCGACATCGTTTCAACCTTCCGTAAAGCGCGTCCGCGAAACGCGGGATTCATCACTCTCCACGCCGTCACCGAGAAACGCTTCCAGCAGCAGCTGTGCGTTGACCTGAGTGGTCGCGCACAGGACGTGCAATCGAATCGCCGCGTCCAGCCGTCCGAACAGGGCGCGTGGCGGCCGCCACTCGGCCCAGCGCCGCAATACGGGGCGCAGGTCGGGATTGCTCAAGCAGGGAGGTTCGGAACTCATCTTAAGCCGAATCAGATCGATATGCCAGCCGATCAGCCAGCGCAGGTTCTCGGCGAGATCGCCTTGCAGCCAGTCTTCCGCCGCGCGCACCGGGTCCAGCCGGCCGATCAGCACCTGTTCGTAACGTTCGACCAGTTGCCGACGGCGGTTCCAGCGTTCCCCGTCGACATAGGCCAGCGCCGCCAGCGGCGCCCCGCCGGCGACATCGAGCAGGGTTCGCGGTTCCGGTCCGGCGGCGACGCGGGATGCCAGCCAGGGGATGGCGTCGGTCGGCGGTGGCGGCTCGAAGCGGACCCCTTGGCAACGGCTGCGCACGGTGACGGGCAGCCGCGCGGGCTGAGCGGTCACCAGCAGCAACAGGCTGCCGCCCGGCGGTTCCTCCAGCGTTTTCAACAGACTGTTGGCGGCATTGACATTGAGACGGTCGGCGGGTTCCAACACGGCGATCTTGTAACCGCCATACTGGGCGGTAAGCCCCAGAAAATCGCGGAGTTCGCGGACTTGATCGACCCTGATCACCTTGCCGTCCTCGGCGGGCCGCAGCGCGCTGTAATCGGGATGGCTGCCGGCCTGGAACAACCGGCAGCTTCGGCAACGACCGCAGGCATCGCCCTCGGCATCGGGCCTTTCGCACAGCAGCGCCCGCGCCAGTCGGCGGGCGAAAACCAGCTTGCCCAGCCCCGAGGGACCGGTCAACAGCAGGGCGTGCGGCAACCGGCCAGCGGCAAGGCTCTCCTGGAGTTGCCGCCACCGCCGCGCGTGCCAGGGCAGTCGCTCATCCATCAAACACGCTCCAGCCAGGCGGCGAGCAGCGTTTCCACCTCGGCCCGGACCGCGGCGACCGGACGGTCGGCGGCCACGATCCGGTAGCGGTCGGGATTCCGACCGGCCCGCTCCCGATAAGCCGCTCGCACCCGTTCAAAAAACGCCCATTCTTCCCGCTCGAACCGGTCTGCCGCGCCGCGCCGCCCGGCCCGCGCCAGGCCGACCGCGACCGGCAGATCGAACAGCAGCGTCAAATCGGGACGCAAATCGCTCTGCACCCAGTTTTCCAAAACCGCGATCCGTTCCGGGGGCAGGCCGCGACCACCGCCCTGATAGGCATAGGTGGCGTCCGTGAACCGGTCGCACAATACCCAATGGCCCGCGGCCAGCGCCGGGCGGATGATCCGTTCCAGATGTTCGGCGCGGGCGGCGAATATCAGCAGGGTCTCGGTGGCCGGCGCCATGCCGTCGTGGCGATGGCCCAGCAGCAGGGCGCGAATTTCTTCGCCCAGCGCCGTACCGCCCGGCTCGCGGGTCAGCACCACCCGATGGCCAGCCCGCTCCAGATAATCGCGCATGAAGGCAAGCTGGGTGGTCTTGCCCGCCCCTTCGCCGCCTTCGACGGTGATCAACTTGCCGGCCATGCTACCTTGCCCTGGACTGATACTGTCTGACCGCGCGGTTGTGTTCTTCGAGCGTCGCGGAGAACACATGGCCACCCGTGCCGGTCGCCACGAAATACAAGGCCGCGCCGGGCGCGGGATTGACGGTAGCCGCCAGAGCGTCCGCTCCCGGCAGCGCGATGGGCGTCGGCGGCAGACCCTTGCGGGTATAGGTGTTGTACGGCGTGTCGGCTGCGAGATCCTGGCGGCGCAGATTGCCGTCAAACGCCGCGCCCAGGCCATAGATCACGGTCGGATCGGTCTGCAACAACATCCCCTTGCGCAGGCGCCGCGTGAACACGCCCGCGATTTCCGGTCGCTCCGCTGGCAGCGCCGTCTCCTTCTCGACTATCGAGGCCAGGATGAGCGCCTGATAGGGATCGTTCAGCGGCAAATCCGGCGCGCGGCGCGCCCACGCCTCGCTCAACCGGCGCTCCATCGCGGCCAGCGCCCGCTGCAGCAACGCTTCATCGGTGGTCCCGGCGGGAAAAAGATAAGTGTCCGGGAAGAAGCGCCCCTCGGGATGCTCGCCTGGCCGGCCCAGCCGGGCCATGAGTTCGGCGTCGCTCGCATTCCCGAGCGCCTGGACGATCCTGGGATGCGCCGCCAACGCCTGCCGCAATTGCCGGAAAGTCCAGCCTTCCACCACGGTCAGCGCATGCTGGATGACCCGCCCGGCCACGATTTGCTCGATCAGGCCGCGCGGCGTGGTGCCGGGCGCGATGGCGTATTCGCCGGCCTGGAGCCGGGACGCCAGCCCGTTCAACCGGGCATAGGCTTCCAGATAGAGCGCGGAACGCAACACCCCCGGCTGCCGCCGCAATTCCCGCGCGATGGCGGCCACGCCCATTCCCGGCTTGACTTCCAGCACCAGGCCGTCGGCGGGCAGTTGCAGGGGTGCGCCGAGAAAAGCGCGGTAATCGGCGTAGACGATGTACAGCGCCGGTCCGCATACCAGCGCCAGCGCCGCCAGCGTCAGCGACAGGCGTCGGAACGACATGGCGGACTGACGGGCCGTCTGCGCATGGCCACCCTCACCTGCGGGGCGGGAAAATACCGGGGGATGGAGCGTTCAATCGAGCGCGCGGAACACGACCGTGCCGTTGGTGCCGCCGAACCCGAAGGAATTCGACAGGGCGACCCTGATACGCCGCTCCTGGGCGGTGTGCGGCACGTAGTTCAGATCGCAGCCCGGTTCCGGCTGGTCCAGATTGATGGTCGGCGGAGCGACCTGGTCGCGGATCGCCAGTATCGTGAAGATGGCTTCGACGCCGCCCGCGGCGCCCAGCAGGTGACCGGTCATCGACTTGGTCGAACTCATCGCCAACCGGTAAGCGTGCTCGCCGAACACCGCTTTCGCCGCGTCGCTTTCGATCTTGTCGCCAGCCGGCGTGGACGTACCGTGCGCGTTGATGTAATCCACCGCGTCGGGATCGATTTCCGCGTCGCGCAAGGCGCACGCCATCGCCCGCCGGGCGCCATCGCCATCCGGCGACGGCAGGGTCATATGATAGGCGTCGCCGCTCATGCCGAAGCCGATCAGCTCGGCATGGATGCGAGCGCCGCGCCGTCGGGCGTGTTCGTACTCTTCCAGCACCAGCACGCCGGCGCCGTCGCTGAGCACGAAACCGTCGCGGTCCTGGTCCCACGGTCGGCTGGCCTTCTCCGGCTCGTCGTTGCGGACGGACAACGCGCGCGCCGCCGCGAAACCGCACAATCCGGTGGGCGTGGTCGCCATTTCCGCACCACCGGCGATCATCACGTCGGCGTCGCCATAGACGATTAGCCGGCCCGCCAGCCCGATGCTGTGCGTACCGGTGGTACAGGCCGTGACCACGGCCAGATTCGGACCCTTGATTCCATACAGAATCGACAGGTTGCCCGAGACCATGTTGATGATGCTGCGGGGAACGAAGAACGGCGTCAGCCGGCGCGGTCCCCCTTTCAGGAACGCCGAATGGCCTTCCTCGATGCCCGGCAGGCCGCCGATGCCCGAACCGATGTAGGTGCCGATCCGTTCGGCGTTGGCTTCGGTGATCTCCAGTCCCGAATCCCGGATGGCCTGTACCGCCGCGCCGATGCCGTAATGGATGAAGGTGTCCATCTTCTTGGCTTCCCTGGGATTCAGGTAGTGTTCGACCTGAAAATCCTTCACCGCCCCGCCGATGCGCACTGGAAAACCGCTGGCGTCGAAGGCGGTGATCGGTCCGATTCCACTGCGGCCGGCCAGAATGTTGGTCCAGGCCGTTTCCACGGTGCTGCCGACCGGGGATACGATGCCCATGCCCGTCACTACTACTCGCCGCTTGGCCACGGGACTACCCTCTGTTGCGCTGCGCTGACAAAAAAAGGCCGCGCCCCCCGGCGGCGGTTGCACCCGGTCCGGGTGGGACTGACACCCTCACCCGAGATGCGACGCGATATAGTCAATCGCCTGTTGCACCGTCGTGATCTTCTCGGCATCCTCATCGGGGATTTCAAGCTCGAATTCCTCCTCCAGCGCCATCACCAGTTCCACGGTGTCCAGCGAGTCGGCTCCGAGATCCTCGACGAAGGAGGCTTCGTTGGTGACCTGCTCTTCCTTCACTCCCAACTGCTCGATGATGATTTTCTTGACGCGAGCTTCAATGTTGCTGATGTCAGTCATGATGGTTTGTTTCCTCGTTGTGAGCCTCGGACAACCGCGGCGCTACCCGCGGGGTATTGTATGGAAAACAGCGGCGCGGACGCCATCAATTCTAGTTCCCCGCGGCCATCAGGCCATGTACATCCCGCCGTTGACGTGCAGGGTTTCGCCCGTGATGTAGGCGGCTTCCGGCGAGGCCAGGAACGCCACGGCGTTGGCGATGTCTTGCGGTTCGCCCAGCCGTTGCAGCGGAATCGTCCCGATCAGGGCGGCGCGCTGCGCTTCCGGCAACGCCCGGGTCATGTCGGTGTCGATGGCTCCCGGCGCGACCGCGTTGACGGTGATGCGGCGCGAACCGACTTCGCGCGCCAGCGACTTGGTGAAACCGACGATGCCGGCCTTGGCCGCCGCGTAGTTGGCCTGGCCGGGGTTGCCGGTCGCACCCACTACCGAGGTGATGTTGATGATCCGTCCGTGCTGGGCTTTCATCATCCCGCGCAGCACCGCCTTACTGAGCCGGTAGACCGATGACAGATTGGCGTCGAGAATCGACGTCCACTCCTCCTCCTTCATCCGCAGCAGCAGGTTGTCGCGGGTAACGCCGGCGTTGTTGACCAGAATGGTCGGCGCGCCGAAGTCCTGGATCACCGCCTTGACCGCCGCCTCCACGGATGCGGGATCGGTCACGTTCAATCGTAGACCGCGGCCCTTGACGCCGCGTTCGCGCAAATCCTGACCGATGGCTTCCGCGCCGGCCTCCGTCGTCGCGGTGCCGACCACCATCGCGCCCCGCCGTCCCAGTTCGCGGGCGATGGCCTGGCCGATGCCGCGACTGGCTCCGGTCACCAGGGCGATTTCACCGTCCAGCGTCGTCATCATGCAATCTCCTTCGCGCTCAATAGTTCAGCAGCACCGCGCCCCAGGTGAATCCGCCGCCGAATCCTTCCAGCAGCAGCGTGTCGCCCCGCTGGATGCGGCCGTCGCGTACCGCCACGTCCAGGGCCAGCGGCACCGACGCCGCCGAGGTGTTGCCGTGCAGGCGCACGCAGTCCACCACCCGTTCCTCCGGCAATCCCAGCCGTTTGGCGGTGGCGGCGAGAATCCGGCGGTTGGCCTGATGCGGAATCAGCCAGTCCACGTCGGCGATGGTCATGTGGTTGGCGGCCAGAATCTGCTCGGCGATTTCCTTAAGGGTGGTCACCGCCACCTTGAACACCTCGCTGCCGCGCATCTCCACGAACGCGGCGTTTTGCCGGGTCTGATCGTAACCGCCGGACACGCCCGCCGGCACCCACAGCAATTCCTTGTAGCGGCCGTCGGCGTGCAGCTGGCTGTCGATGATGCCGGGTTCGTCCGCCGCCTCCAGCACCACCGCGCCGGCGCCGTCGCCGAACAGGATGCAGGTGCCGCGGTCCTGCCAGTTGATGATGCGGGTGAAGGTGTCGGCGCCCACCACCAGTGCCCGGCGGGCCGCCCCGGTGCGGATGAAGCGGTTGGCGATGTCCATGGCGTAGACGAAACCGGTGCAAACCGCCTGCACGTCGAACGCGGGGCCACCGTAGCAGCCCAATCGGTGCTGCAATTGGGTGGCGACGCTGGGAAAGACGTGATCCGGCGTGGTGGTGCCCAACACGATCAGGTCGATCCTGCGCGGATCCAGATCCGCCGCCTCCAGCGCGCGGCGGGCCGCCCGTTCGGCCAGATCGCAGGTGGTTTCCCAAGGCGCGGCGATATGGCGCTCCTCGACCCCGGTCCGTTCGACGATCCACTCCGCCGTGGTCTCGATCCGCTGTTCGAGTTCGGCATTGGTGAGCACCTGCTCCGGCAGATAGCCGCCGGTTCCACTGATTCGGGCATGGTTCAAAGCGCTTGCCTCTCGGCGTGAAGAGCGGCCAGATGAGCGTCGATGCGCTGCGGCACCTTCTGTTCGACTTCCAGGATCGCCACCTGGATGGCGTTGGCGAACGCCAGGGCATCGGCGCTGCCGTGACTCTTGACGACGATGCCCTGCAAACCGAGCAGACTGGCGCCGTTGTAGCGACGGGGGTCGATTCTGCGGCGAAAGGCGCGCAGGACCGGTAACGCGATCAGCCCGGCCAGGCGGGTCAGCGGATTGCGCTTGAATTCCTGGGTCATGTAATGGCGGATCAGTTGAGCCACGCCCTCGCTGCTCTTGAGGGCGATGTTGCCGACGAAACCGTCGCAGACCACCACGTCCACCTCGTCGAGATAGATACCGTCGCCTTCCACGAAGCCGATGTAATTGAGACCGCTGGCGGCCAGCAAGCGGGCGGCGTCCTTGACCTGCTCGTTGCCCTTGATGTCTTCCTCGCCGATGTTCAGCAGGCCGACCCGCGGCCGTTCAACGCCATTGACGGTGGCCAGCACCGAACCCATGACCGCGAATTGCAGCAAATGCTCGGCCTTGCTGTCCACGTTGGCGCCCAGATCGAGCACGCGGGTGTGGCCGCGCACGGTCGGCAGCGTGGTGCAGATGGCGGGACGGTCGATGCCGGGCAGGGTCTTGAGTACGAAGCGGGCGGTGGCCATCAAGGCGCCGGTGTTACCCGCGCTGACGCAGGCGTCGGCTTCGCCCTGCTTGACCAGGTTGATCGCCACCCGCATCGAGGAATCCTTCTTGACCCGCAACGCCTGGGCGGGGGATTCATCCATGCTCACCAGTTGCGAGGCATGGCGGACGACGAGTTGCGGGTGGTCCTTGGCCTTGAGCTTGGCGAGCCGGGCCGACAACGTGGCCTCCTGACCGACCAGGATGAGCCGGAGTGCGTTGCCGGCGGTCTTGAGTACGCGCAGCGCGGCGGGCACGACCGCGTCGGGACCAACATCGCCACCCATACCATCCAGGGCGATGGTCAGCGGCCTGGTCATCGGGGTAAACGAGTCATTGGCCAATCGGAGCGACGGGCTGGACTGGAGGTCGACCGGCCACGGTGACTAGTCCTCGCTTTCGTTCATCGCGGGCTCGTTGATGATCTTGCGGCCACGGTAATAACCGTTCGGGGTGACGTGATGACGCCGATGCAACTCGCCCGAGGTGCGGTCCACCGACAGCGTGGCCGGGGTGAGGGCGTCGTGGGCGCGGCGCATGCCGCGCTTGGAGGGACTTTTGCGGCTTTTCTGGACAGCCATGGTTCAGTTGCTCCTTTTCGAATCTCGTAACAGGGACGCCAAGCCCGCGAAGGGTTGGCGGCGTTCGATATGTCGCGCCGCCGCTGCGCCGGGCGCCACGTAACCGTTGGCCTCGCATTCCCGTCGATCCTCGTGGCGGGGAATTTGCGGCAAGGCCAACAACAGTTCGTCTTCCACCAGGTCGGCGACGGCGACGCCGTCTTCCGGAACCAGCAGGGGTTCGTACTCGCCGGGCAGGTGGCGAGCATCCGCTCCGGCCTGGATCAGTCCCAAACCCACCGTCACGTCCAAGGGTAGCCGCAATGGCCCCAGACACCGCTGGCAAACCAGTTCGACATCGGTTCGCAACGCGCCCTTGATGAACCGCACGCCTCGTTCGTCGACTCCCGCGGTCAGCGACACGCTGACCGCGCCCTTGGCACGGTTCAATTCCGCCAGCCGCGACATTGCCGCCAACGGCAATTCCCCTTCCAGCCGTCCGCTTTCGGCGACCATCTGCCAAGGGTTGATCATATCGGGGAGCGGCGGAATTCGCATAAGGCGCGAAATGATATAAGCACGTCGAAATTCTGTCAAAATAATGCCGGATTTCGCACGATTAAGATTTTTTCTTCACCTGCCGAGCGTTTGCCATGCCCGCAGCCCTGCCCGACGGCCGCCGTCTGATTCTGGCCTCCACCTCGCCGTTCCGCCGCGAGTTGCTGGCGCGCCTTGGTTTACCGTTCGCCATCCGCGCGCCGGAGGCCGATGAAACCCGCCAGACCGGCGAGGACGCTCCAGCCCTGGTGGCGCGGCTGGCGGAACTGAAAGCCCGCGCCGTCGCCTGCCACGAACCGGCGGCGCTGATCATCGGTTCGGATCAGGTGGCGGTACTGGATGGCGAAATCATCGGCAAACCCGGCGATCACGAACGGGCGGTGGCGCAACTGTGGCGGGCTTCGGGCCGGACGGTCGCCTTTTATACCGGCCTGTGTCTGCTCGACGGCGCCAGCGGCCACCGCCAAGTCGCGGTGGAACCGTTCCGGGTGGTATTCCGGGCGCTGACGCCGGCGATGATCGAACACTATCTGCGGCGGGAACGGCCTTACCATTGCGCGGGCAGCTTCAAGTCCGAGGGCTTGGGCATCGCCCTGTTCGAGCGGCTGGAGGGCGACGATCCCACCAGCCTGATCGGCCTGCCGCTGATCCGGCTCACCCGGATGCTGGAAACGGCGGGGGTGGCGGTGCTGTGACGGGCGGCGTTTCGGGTAGTCCCGCTTCTACCGCCACCGCACCGTCCCCTCCAGTCCCAGCGCTTGCAGCAGCGCCGCCCCCAGGCCGGCCTCCGTATTATCGAACAATCGCTCCACCAGCCGGGTGCGCTTGGTGTAATCCACGACGGTCTTTTCACCGATGACTTCCTCGGCCACGTAGCGGCTGCTGCCCAAGGCATCCACCAGGCCCAGCCCGACGCTCTGCTCGCCGGTCCACATCAGGCCGCTGAACACCTCGGGATTGTCTTTCAGCCGCTCGCCCCGGCCCTGCTTGACCGCCGCGATGAACTGCCGGTGAATCGCGTCCAGCATCCCTTGCAGGTGCCGGACCTCTTCTGGATTCGCCGGCTTGAACGGATCGAGAAAATCCTTGTTGGCTCCCGCCGTGTAGGCCCGCCGCTCGATGCCCAGCCGGGCGATGGCGTCCGCGAAGCCAAAGCTGTCCATCCGCACGCCGATGGAGCCGATGATGCTGGCCCTGTTGGCGTACACCTTCTGCGCCGCCGCCGCGATGTAGTAGCCACCGGAGGCGCAGACATCGCTGGCCACCGCGTAGATCGGAATCCTGGGATGCTGTTGGCGCAGCTTCTGGATCTCGTCGTAAATCTCGCCGGCCTGGACCGGGCTGCCGCCAGGGCTGTTGATCTCCAGCACGACCCCGACCGTGTTCTTGTCCCTGAACGCCTTGCGCAGCGCCTCGATCACGTTTTTGGCGCTGGCATCGGCGCCGCCAGCGATCAAGCCGCTGACCCTGACCAGCGCCGTATGCCGCTTGCCGACGCCAGCCGAGGTTCCCACCAGATCACCCGGCCATGCCAGCACCAGCACCGCGATCAGATAGGCGAAAAACAACAGCTTGAAAAAGATCCCCCACCGTCGCGCCCGTCGCTGCTCGGTCACGGCGGCGAACGCCAGCCTGGTCAGGGTATCCCGCGCCCAGCGCTCGTCGCCGGGTAAACCGGGATTCGGATTGGAATCGACCATGGACCAAATCCTCCTTTGTCGTCTACCGGCGTCGATTCATCGAATCGAGACTGTCCAGCACCACCTTGAGTTCGGTATCCAGCGGCGCGCTGACCGCGATTTCCCGGCCACCCAGCGGCAAAATCAGGCTGTGGGCGTGCAGGAACAGGCGGTGCAAGCCATGCTGTTCCGCCAGGGTCCGGTTGAACGCGGCATCGCCGTACTTGTCGTCGCCGGCGAGCGGATGACCGACATGGGCGGCATGAACGCGGATCTGATGGGTGCGGCCCGTGGCGATGTCGGCCTCCAACAGCGAGACCATTCGGAACAGGCTGACGGGACGAAATTGCGTCCGCGCCGGCTTGCCGTCGTCGGCCACTTCGACCATCCGCTCGCCGCCGCGCAGCACGTTGCGACGCAGCGGCTGGCTGACCTCGCGCGAACCGTGGTTCCAATAGCCACGCACCAGCGCCAGATAGCGCTTTTCGACCTGGCCGGCCCGCAACGCCTCCTGAATCCGCCGCAACGCCGCCGGGGTCCGGGCCAGAACCAGACAACCGCTGGTTTCGCGGTCCAGCCGGTGCGCCAGCTCCAGAAACGGTTCCTCCGGCCGCAACGCCCGCAGTATCTCGATCACGCCGTAATCGAGCCCGCTACCTTTGTGCACCGCCAGCCCGGCCGGTTTGTCGAGCACCAGCAGTTCGCGATCTTCGTACAGCACCGCTTCCCACAGCCGCTTCGCCAGTCCCGGCGGAGGCCGGAACGGCCTTTCGTCCCGTTCCGCCAACCGCAGCGGCGGAATGCGCAGCCTGTCGCCGACCCGCAAGCGCCGGCCTGGCTGAACCCGCCCGCCGTTCAGCCGCACCTCGCCGGTGCGCAGAATGCGATAAATCAGGCTCCTGGGCGCGCCCTTGAGCTCGCGCAGCAGAAAATTGTCGAGGCGCTGGCCGGCGTGTTCCGAACCGATCTCCAGATGACGCACCTCGCCAGCGGACGCGGAAACAGGCATTATTTGAAGCATGTCAAGCGGACTGTTATAGTTAAAAAAGTTGTCGCCCACTGGCCCGAGAGGCCGGCGAAACTGGATGAATACACTATCGGTTTTCGCACCCGCGCGCCAGTTGCCCGGCGGGCGGGTTTGTTCAACGGGTTTATCCGCCGCTCGGCCCTACCTCTTTGAGCGGCTCTTGACCGCGCTCCCAGCCGGCTGGTTACGACCTGAGCGGCGTCTCTGAGTCCGCCCGATGTTCCGGGTTTTCATCGGCCGGGCCACCCCCGCCCCAGCTACGCCCCGGTGACAACGACGTCTCCACCGGTGATGGTCGAGCGCAAGGAAGCTGATCATGAAAAGAATGCTGATCAACGCGACCCAGCAGGAAGAGCTGCGCGTAGCCCTCGTGGACGGCCAGAAACTCTACGATCTCGACATTGAAACCCCCTCGCGGGAGCAGAAAAAATCCAATATCTACAAAGGCCGCGTTACCCGCATCGAACCCGGGCTGGAAGCGGCGTTCGTGGATTATGGAGCCGACCGACACGGTTTCCTGCCGTTCAAGGAAATCGCCCGCGGCTACTTCGACCCCCAGGCCGCCGAGGGTAACCGGCCCAGTATCCGGGAGGCCATCAAGGAAGGCCAGGAAATCATGATCCAGGTGGAGAAGGAAGAGCGCGGCAACAAGGGCGCGGCGCTGACCACCTTCATCAGCCTGGCTGGCCGCTATCTGGTGCTGATGCCCAACAACCCGCGCGCCGGCGGCGTCTCGCGGCGGATCGAGGGCGAGGACCGCCAGGAAATCCGCGAGGTGATGAGCAGCCTCGACATTCCCGACGGCATGGGCCTGATCGTGCGCACCGCCGGGGTGGGCCGCTCGCAGGAGGAATTGCAGTGGGATCTGGATTACCTGCTGCATTTGTGGAAAGCCATCGAAACCGCCTCCTCTCAGAAGAAGGCGCCATTCCTGATCTATCAGGAAAGCAACATCATCATCCGCGCCCTGCGCGACTACCTGCGCGCCGACATCGGCGAAATCCTGGTGGACAACCCCGCCGTCTTTCGGCAGGCGCAGGACTTCATGCAGCAGGTGATGCCGCACAACCTGAACAAGCTCAAGCAATACCAAGACAGCATTCCGCTGTTCACCCGGTTCCAGATCGAATCCCAGATCGAAACCGCCTACCAGCGCGAAGTCAGCCTGCCGTCCGGCGGTGCCATCGTCATCGATTACACCGAGGCGCTGGTGTCCATCGACATCAACTCGGCCCGCGCCACCAAGGGCAGCGACATCGAGGAAACGGCGCTGACCACCAATCTGGAGGCCGCCGAGGAAATCGCCCGGCAGTTGCGATTGCGCGATCTGGGCGGGCTGATCGTCATCGACTTCATCGACATGAATCTGGCCCGCAACCAGCGCGAGGTGGAAAACCGGCTGCGCGAGGCGCTGAAGATGGACCGTGCCCGGGTGCAGGTCGGCCGCATCTCCCGCTTCGGCCTGCTGGAAATGTCCCGGCAGCGGCTGAGTCCGTCATTGGACGAGGCCAGCCACATGATCTGCCCCCGCTGCAACGGCCAGGGCACCATCCGCAACATCGATTCGCTGGCGCTCAGCGTGTTGCGGCTGATCCAGGAAGAAGCGATGAAAGACCGGACCGGTCGGGTGGTCGCGCAACTGCCGGTCAAGGTCGCCACCTTCCTGCTCAACGAAAAACGCGAGGCGATCCGCGCCATCGAGCAGCGCCACCGGGTCGGCGTCATGCTGATCCCCAACGAATCGCTGGAAACCCCGCATTTCAAGCTGAGCCGGCTGCGGATGGACGAGTTGTCCGAAGCCCAGTTATTGTCCTACGCCCTGGCCGAAGATTACGAAGAACAGCTCGAAGCGCAATCCAAAACCACGGCGCGGGGCATGGACGAGGAACCAGCGGTCAGAGGGGTCGCTCCGGCCACACCGGCTCCTCCGCCACCGGCGCCAGCGGCAAAACCCGAAGCCAACTCCAGCTTTTTCCGCTGGCTGTGGGGTAATCTGTTCGGCCAGCCCACCGCCTCGGCCCAGGTGGAACGGGAACGGCCCGTCAAGCCCGGCGCACGGCCCGCCAAACCGGAGCAGCGGCATCGACGCGACCGGCCCGGAAGACGGCCGGAAACCGAAACTCCCGCGGAACCGTCCAGCGTCAAAACCGCCGCCGCGCCCGTCGTCGCCGAACCGGCCCCAGCCGCGCCCGCGCTACGGGCCGAGGAGCGGCAACCAGCGGCCGGCCCGGCGACCGAATCGGTGGTGGCTCCGGATGAAAGCGCCGACGAGTCGACCGTCGTCGCCGAGCTGGAGGAGGAAACCCCCAATCCTCGCAATCGCCGCAGTCGGCGCGGCGGCCGGCGGCGGCGGCGCGGCGACGCTCCGGCGGCGGCCGATACGATTGCGGAGGCTGCGGAAACCGCCGGTGACTCCAGCGAAGGCGCTATTCCCGGCGATGACGGGCAGACGCCATCCGCAACCGGCGAGCCCGTTGCCGAATCAATACCAAGCCCCGCCGTGGCTCCTCCGACCACGGCGTCGCCCCAAGCGCAACGGCGCATTCGCGGCGGACGCCCCCGTTTACCCCGGGAGGCGCTGGCCGCCGCGAAAGCCGCGTCCGAAACCGCCGCCCCGCGGCTGCCGGCGCCCAAAGAACCTCCCCTGCCACCGCCACCGTCCCTACTGGAATATCCCGCCACCGAAGCGGAGATGGAACCGCCGGGCGATCACCCGCAAGGGGCGCGAGTGGAGGGGTTGGAATATCCCGCCACCGAAACAGGCGCGGAACCGCAGGATCGTTTTGAGGAGACGGTATCCCTGCCGCGGCCGGAACCGGCCAGTACGCCATCGGTCGAGTCGCCGCCCGCATCCACGGTCCCGGTGGATGAACCGACCAAGGACAATCAACCGTCGGACGCCGGACCGGAAACAACGACGTCGATCACGGCCACGGGCGACTCAGTGTCGGTCATTCCGGCCGAGCCGGCCACCCCGGCAGCCGGTGACGAATCCCGGAGCGAGCCGGCAGAACCGGCGGAACCGGTTATCGGGGTGGAGCGCGCCGATGAAGCTTCGGCGCTCTCGACCGAAGCCGCCGCACCGGAGCGCGCCGCCGCAGCCGGCGCATCATCGCCGGAGACCGACGCTACGGGGGTCGAGCCGGAAACCGGAACGATCCGGTCCGCCGTCGATGCCCCAGTTCCAACGGAACCCGCGCCGGAACCGGCGACGCACATCCCGCCGGAATCCGGCCCCGAATACCATTCGGCGGCCTGATCCAAGCGCCGCAAGCGCAACAGGGCTGCAATGCCAGCCCCGTTTTCATCGACGATTCACGCGGTCGGTCGCTAAATCCGATACTGCTCGCGAATACGGATCAGCAACCCGTGCGCCGCCTCGTCGACCAAATCCATCACCCGCTCGAAGCCGCTCGGGCCGCCATAGTACGGGTCCGGCACCTCCCGTTCCGGCAGATCGGGCGCGAAGTCCATGAACAACTGGATGCGGCGCCGCAGTTCCCGATCCGGGCACAACGCCAGCAGGTGCTCGAAATTATTGCGGTCCATCGCCAACACATAGTCGAACTCGGCAAAATCCGCTACCGTCACCTGCCGGGCGCGGATGCCCCGCAGATCGATGCCCCGGCGCAAGGCCGTCGCCTGACCGCGGGCGTCAGGCGGCGCGCCGATGTGATAAGAGTGGGTGCCGGCCGAGTCCACGTAGATCTTGTCGGTCAACCCGGTTCCCTCCAACATCCGCCGGAACACACCCTCCGCCATGGGAGAACGACAAATATTACCCATGCAAACGAACAGCACTCTCACCATCGCTTTCGCCTTCGCCTCATTAAGCCGTCGCGGGGGATGGAACATCGCGCGGACCGCTCGCAAGATTCTGGATTCGATCACCTTGGCTGCCACCACCCATGCTGCGCACTGATTCCGACAAGCTCAAACAGCTGCTGGGCCAATCCCTGACCTACCAAGGCATACCTTGCCGGGTCATTGAAATTCTGGCCGACGAACCGGCACTCGTGCTGCGCGACCATCGCGACCACAAGGTCATTCAGCCGAACCAGTACGGTGATGCCGGCGACTGGCTGCCCAGAACCTTCACCGTGGCCGTGTTCAACCTTCGTCGCGACGGTTTCAATCCCGATCTACCGGAACTGGCCGCGTTCGACCTGCTGATCTGAGTCGGCGAATTCCGCCGCCACCCGGAGCAGATCGGCTTCGGTGTCCACACCGGGCGGCGGCGCCTCGGTGGCCTCGGTGACCTGGATGCGGATGCCATGCCACAGGGCGCGCAACTGCTCCAGCGACTCGGCCCGTTCGCCCGGCGCCGGCGTCAGGTGTGGATAGCCGCGCAGCACCGCCACCCGGTAGGCGTAAAGGCCGATATGGCGGAACCAGGTGGTCTCGGCCGGCAGCCCGGTCAACCCCGTCCCACCCGCCCGGAACGCCTCGCGATGCCAGGGAATCGGCGCGCGGCTGAAATACAGCGCGAATCCCGCGCGATCCCGAACCACTTTGACCACGTTCGGATCGAACACTTCCACCGGCTGATGAATCCGGGCGCAGACCGTGGCGATGCCGGCGGCGGGATTCCCCGTCAACTCCACCGCCACCCGCCGGATCAGGTCCGGCGGCATTTGCGGCTCGTCGCCCTGCAGATTGACCACGATGGCGTCGTCCGGCCAGCCGCGCCGGACCGCGACTTCCGCCAGCCGGTCGGTGCCGGAAAGATGCTCGGGCGAGGTCATGCACACCGTCGCGCCGAAACCTTCGGCCACCTCCCGGATCCGCTGATCGTCGGTGGCGACGACCACTTCCAGGGCGCCGCTGCTCAGTGCCCGCCGATAAACGTGCTCCAACAGGGGTCGACCGGCGAGCAGCCGCAGCGGCTTGCCCGGCAGCCGGGTCGAAGCGTAGCGGGCCGGAATCGCAACCCGAAACGGGAACCCGGCCTCACTCATCCGGACCGGCCTCTTCATCCGTCAATCGTCGCGCCTCGGTTTCCAGCATCACCGGAATGCCGTCGCGAATCGGATAGGCCAGCCGGCTTTCCTTGCAGATCAGTTCCTGCCGCGCCTTGTCGTATACCAGCGGCGCCTTGCTGACCGGGCATACCAGCATGTCCAGCAATCTCTTGTCCATCCTCGTTCACCTCGTCATGGCGGAGCGGCGGGTTCGGGATTCGCGCCCGCCCGCGGTCCGCGCGGTTCGATTCGCGCCGCACGCCCTTGGCCATGGCGATCATCGCCAACCGTTTGAGCACCTGTTCCTCGAACTCGGGATCCAGCTGCGCTCCGACCGGTACGTACCAGCAACCATCCGTCGCGAAGGTCCGGCATTTTACCGCATCCTTTTCGGTCATCAGCACCGGCAGATCTTCCCGGAAATGCAGATCTTCGGGACGGAAGACATGGTGATCCGGGAACGGATGCTCGATCAGCCGCAGCCGGGCATGGCGCAGATGCTCGAAGAATCGCCCCGGATCGCCGATGCCGGCCACCGCGTGCACCGTACCACCCCGGAACCCGGCCAGGGTGGAACTGATGCCGGGATCGCCCAGATTCACGGCCGTCTCGCCGCGCAGGGACATCAAATACTCCCCGCCACGCGCCGCGCCGTTGCCGACCACGAAGTCCACTTCGCGCAGGCGGGAAGGCGGCTCGCGCAACGGTCCGGCGGGTAGACAGGCGGCATTGCCCAGCCGGCGGAATCCGTCCACCACGGCGATTTCGAGATCGCGGCGCAGACGGTAATGCTGCAAGCCGTCGTCGCTGACGATGACGTTGCAATCGTAGGTGGCGAACAGCGCCCGCGCCGCCGCCACCCGATCCGGTCCCACCACCACCGGACACCGGCAGCGCCGGGCCAGCAACACCGGCTCGTCACCCACCTGACGCGGGTCGCTGTCGGGCTTGACCTGTTGTGGCCATTGCGTCGACTGGCCGCCGTAACCACGGCTGATCACCCCCGGTTGGTAGCCGGCTTCCCGCAGCAGTTCCACCAGCCGCGCCACCAGCGGCGTCTTGCCCGTACCGCCGACGCTGATATTGCCGACTACGATCACCGGCACGCCGACCTCCGCGCTTTTCAGCAGACCCCGGCGATACAGCCAGCGCCGCGCCCGCGCCACCGCGCCGAACAGCAGGCTGAGCGGCCATAACGACACGGCCACCAGATTCAGCGAATATCCGTAACGATCCAGCCAGTTCATGGTTCAGCGGTCCGGCGACGGCGGCGCGTCGAGGGTGGGGGGAGAGGCGGGCGGCGCGTTCGGCTCGCCGGTAGCGATGGCCAGTCGCCTGATGCCCAGTTGGCCGGCGACCTCCAGCACCGTCACCACCGCCTGATGCGGGGTCCGGCCATCGGCGCGAACGGTCAGCGGCAACTCCCGACCCTGGGCGGCGGCTTGCAACGCCGCTTTCAACACCATGGCGTCGGCCACCTCCAGCGCCTGGCCATTGAGGGCGTAGCGACCGTTGGCGTCGATATCCACTTCCAGTTGCGCCACATTGCCCGGCAGTGGCCGGCCCGACGCCTCGGGCAGGCGGATTTCCAGTTCCGATTCGTGCCGCAGGCTGGTGGTGACCATGAAGAAGATCAGCAGCACCAGCACCACGTCGATCATCGGCACCAGATTGAGTTCCGGTTCCTCGCGGCGGCGGGGACGCAGGTTCATGACGGTCGCTCCGCCGCGGACGGTCCGGCATCGAGTACCTCGATCAATTGCAGCGTCTCCTGTTCCATGCGCACCACCAGTTCATCCACGCGGGCATGAAAGTAACGATAGAACAGCAAGCTGGGAATCGCGACGGTCAGGCCGGCGGCGGTGGTCACCAGCGCCTCGGCGATGCCGACCGACAGCAGGCTGAAATTGCTGTTGCCCTGCACCGAGACGATCTGAAAGATCTTGATCATGCCGGACACGGTGCCGAGCAGACCCAACAGCGGGCTGATGGCGGCGATGGTGCCCAGGGCGTTGAGAAATCGTTCCAGTTCATGTACCACATGACGGCCGGTATCCTCGACCCGCTCCCGAAGAATTTCCCGCCCGCGACCGCGGCTGGCCAGTCCCGCCGCCACGATCCGGCCCAACGGCGAATCGAGCGGCAACGGTTCCAGGTCCCGCTGGCTGACGATGCCCTGTTCCACCCAGCGGCGCAGGATAGCTACCAGCCGTTCCGGCAGTACCCGCACCCGTCGCAAGGCCACCAACCGTTCGACGATGATGGTCGTCGCCGCCAGCGAACAGGCCATGATCGGCAGCATCAACCAGCCACCGGCCTTGATCAGGTCGAGCAACCCCTATCCTCCGTCGTTCGCATCACCGCCCTCCTCTCGTGAGTGGGCGATCATGATACTGGATTTGGCGTCAAGACCGCATCAGGGCGCGGTCCAGTAACGGCGGTGGTCACGCCGGTAGCGCTCTGGTTCCAGCGGTTGACCGGGTTCCAGCCGAAAAGTGAGCGCACCCTCGTCGGAGGCGTTCAGCAGCGTGGCACCGGTGGCCCGATAGCGGGCCACGGTCTCGGGACGCGGATAGCCGAAGCGGTTGCGGTAGCCGGTCGCGAACAGGACGTAACGCGGCTGCACGGCGTCCAGAAACGCCATCGTGGACAGATTGCGGTGGCCATGATGCGGCGCGATCAGAATTTCCGCCGCCAGACCGGTTCCGGAGGTCGCCGCCAGTGTCGTTTCAGCGGCGGTTTCGATATCGCCCGGCAACAGCACGCGACCCATCATCCCTTCGACTTTCAACACGCAGGACGCATTGTCACCACCGAATCCACTCTCGGGTGGATGCAGGACTTGGAACCGCACCCCGTCCCATTCCCATGCCTGTCCCGCCCGACAGGCTTTGGCCTCATCGATGGGCGTCCGTGCCGGCGACGAGGTCAGGATCCGCTCCACCGGCAACAATTCCCGCAGCGACCGCACGCCGCCGGTATGCTGGCTGTCGGCATGGCTGACGATCAGGGTATCGACCCGGCTCGCGCCCTGCTGGCGCAGGAAAGGAACGAGCACGGCGCGACCGGCATCCAGCGTCGTGCCCAGCCGAGAGCCGGTATCGTAGACCAGCACATGGTTCCGGGTTTGCACCACCGCCGCCAACCCCTGGCCTACATCCAGCAGGGTAAACCAGAACCCCCCCGCCACCGGCGCGGCGGCGGGGGGCCAGAGCAGCGGCAGGCACAGCGGCAAGCCCAGCCAGCGGCCCGGCAGCCCGCGCGGAGCCAGCAACAGCGCCATGCCGGGCAGCGCGAACGCCAGCGTCCACAACGGCGGCGCTGGCCGGTACAGCACCATGTCGGGCAACCGGTCCAGCCAGGCCAGAATTTGCCACAGCCCATCCATGGCCAGGGCCGCCAATTCCAGCAATGCGGACTGAATGGTCGCGCTCAGCGGTCCCGCCAGCGCCGCCAGCAGGCTGAACGGCAACACCGTGCAGCCGACCCAGGGAATCGCCAGCAGATTGGCCAGGGGCGACCACAAGGGGAATTGCTGAAAAAACACCAGCGTCGGCGGCAGCAGGGCCAGAGTGATATTGAGTTGCAAACCGGCGGTCCGACCGAGCAGTCGGCGTTCGCGCCAGCGCCCGCTGACGGTGTAGAGAATCGCCGCCACCGCACCGAACGACAGCCAGAAACCCGCCAACAGCGGCGCGCCGGGGTCGACGACCAAGACCGTCACCAGCGCCAGCGCCAGAACCCGGCTGGGCGCGGCGGGCCGCTGGGCGATGAGCGCCAGCATCGCCACCGCCACCATCAGAAACGAGCGTTGCGCCGGGACCGACCAGCCGGACAACAGCGTGTAAGCCCCCGCCCCCCACAGCGCCGCCAGCGCCGCCGCGCGGCTGGCGGGCCAGCGCAGCGCCAGGGCCGGAATCCGGCTCCACAAACCCCAGACCAGCGCGAACGCCATCCCGGCGATCAAACCGATGTGCGAGCCGGAAATGGACATCAGATGGCCAGTGCCGGTGCGGTTGAACACGTCCCACTGCCAGGGAGCGATGCCGCTCTCTTCCCCAACCGACAAGGCAGTCAAAATACCGACATAAGGATTGCCGGGTAGCAGTCGCTCGAAAGATTCCACGACATGCTGTCGATACCGATCCAGCGGGTAACGGTCGGCCTGGACCAGCGACCGCGGCGGCGGCCGGAGATGGATCGTGCCGGTGGCGACGATGCCCTTGGCGTACAGCCAGCGCTCGTAGTCGAATCCGCCGGGATTGAGCAGACCGCGCGGTCGCTTCAAGCGCGCCGTGAGCTCCCAGCGGTCGCCAACCCGCAAGGCCGGGCGCGTTCCCGCCGCGGATTCCTCGCCGCTTTCGGCATCATCATCCCACCACGACAGGCGCAAGCGTCGACCGGCCAACGCCGCCGGCTGCCCGCCGCGCAGGGCTCGATCCACCGTGAACTCGAAACGGGTGTTGCGCCACTCGCGGTCGGGAATGGAGGCGATCCAGCCTTCCAGTCGCAGCTCGACGCCTTCCAGTTCCGCCGGCAGGGCGCCCGGCGGTGCCGCCAGCAACAGGGCATACAGGAATCCGGCCACTCCCCAGGCGGGCAACCGCAGGCGGGGAACGAACGTCAACCCCAGCAAAACCGCCGGCAGCGCCAGGGTCCACGCTCGGGTCGGCAACTCCGGCAGCGCGTGCAGAATCAGGATTCCGACCAGAAAGGCGATGGCTCCGAGGCGCATCGGCGATCACCGTCAGGTCAGCGCTCCCTTGCCAACACCCCATCCGTCAACCGCCAGACCGCATCCATCCGCGCCGCCAGTTCGGGGTCGTGGGTGACGACCACGAAACTGGTTCCCAGATCGTGGTTGAGTTCCAGCATCAATTCGAACACATGCTCGGCGCTGTGCCGGTCGAGATTGCCGGTCGGTTCGTCGGCCAGCACGCAAGCCGGTTCGGTGATCAACGCTCGCGCCACCGCCGCCCGTTGCCGCTCGCCGCCGGACAATTGGCCCGGCCGATGTTTCAGCCGTTGACCCAGCCCGACCCGTTCCAACAAGGCCGCCGCCCGCTCCCTGGCCTGGCTCGGCGAGTTGCCGCGAATCAACAGCGGCATCGCCACGTTCTCCAGCGCCGTGAATTCCGGCAACAGGTGATGGAACTGATAGACGAAACCCAGCCAGCGGTTGCGCAGCCGGCCTCGACCCGCATCACTCATCCGGCTCAATTCCTGGCCGGCCACCCACACCGAACCGGTCGATGGCGTGTCCAACCCTCCCAACAAATGCAACAGCGTGCTCTTGCCGGAGCCGGAACTGCCGACGACGGCCAACCGCTCGCCGCGCCGGACCAGGACATTGACCGCCCGCAGCACCTCCAGCCGCTCGCTGCCCTGACGGAACGCCTTGGCCAACTGGCGACATTCCAGCACCGTCGTCTCCACCACTACCGTCGCTTCATTCATAACGCAGCGCCTCCGCCGGCTGGGTCCGCGCGGCCCGCCACGCCGGATAAAGCGTCGCCAGCGTCGCCAGCCCAAACGCGACCAGTCCGATGGTGGTGACATCGCCCCATTGCACCTTCGATGGAATGTCGCTGATCAGGTAGATGTCCGGGGCCAGGATCTTGATGCTGAGCAGGCGTTCGATGAAGGGCACCACCACGTCCACATGGGTCGCCAGCGACACGCCTCCAATCAGCCCCAACAGCGTGCCGACCAGGCCGATGCTAATCCCCTGTACGATGAAGATCCCCATGATGCTGAGCGGCGTCGCGCCCAAGGTGCGCAGGATGGCGATGTCGGCCTGCTTGTCGGTCACGACCATCACCAGCATCGAGACGATGTTGAAGGCCGCCACCGCCACGATCAGGGTCAGGATCACGAACATCGCGGTCTTCTCGATCTGCACGGCGCGGAAATAGGTGGCGTGATCCTGGGTCCAATCGCGTGCCACCAATGTTTCCGGCAACTTGCCGACAAATTCGCGGGCCAGTCGCGGCGCCATGAACAAGTCGCGCAGCTTCAGACGCACGCCGTTGACCGCGCCCTCCGGGTACTGGAACAGCCTGGCCGCGTCATCGACATGGATCAGCGCCAGTCCCCGGTCGTATTCGTACATGCCGGCCTTGAACAGACCCACCACGTCGAAGCGCTTCAAGCGTGGCAGGATACCCGCCGGCGTCACGCTGGCCTGGGGCGTGATGACCGTCACCTTGTCACCCACCATGACTCCGAGCGAGTTGGCCAACTCCTTGCCGAGGATGACGCCAAACTCGCCGGGACGGAGATCGTCCAGCTTGCCCTCGATCATCTTGCTGCCGATATCGGATACCTGCTGCTCCTCCGCCGGCAGGATACCCTGGATCAATGCGCCGCTCACCAGCGACGCATTGTTCAGCATCGCCTCGCCCCGGATATAGGGCGCCCCGCCCACCACCCGCGAATCCTCCAGCGCCCAATCCCGCACCGCGCGCCAGTCTTCCATCAGACCGTTCCAGCGGTTGAGGGTAGCGTGAGGCGTCATGGCCAGAATACGGCTGCGGACTTCCTCCTGAAAGCCGTTCATGACCGACAGCACGGTAATCAAGGCGGTGATCCCCAGGGCGATACCCAGAATCGAACTCAAGGAAATGAACGAGATGAAGTGATTGCGGCGCTTGGCACGGGTGTAGCGCAGGCCGATGAACAACTCCAGGGGACGAAACATGGATGATCTCGATTGGCGGTAACGCTCGTTACCGGAAAGCACGCCATTATATAAAGCTTTGGCCGCCCAGCGGGCGGCCAAGGCGCGATCCATCGCCAGCGAAAAACGAGAGCGGTTTACTGCGCGGGCGGCGTGACCGGTGTGGCCGGCACGGTCGGCATGGCCGGCTTGGCCGGTACGGTCGGAGTCGTCGGAACGCCCGGCATGGCCGGCTTGGCCGGTGCGGTCGGAGTCGCCGGCATCCCTGGCGTCTTCGGCATCGTCGGCGCGCCCGGCATGGCCGGTTTGCCGGGAACCGCCGGGGTTCCACCACTCACCGTCACCGAATTCCTGATTTCGGCCAGGGTCTTGTCACCGATGCCGGGCACCTTGGCCAGATCATCCACGGAGGTAAAGGGGCCATTCGCCTCCCGGTATTTCACGATTTCAGCCGCTTTCGCCGGGCCGATCCCTTTCAATCCCTTATCCAATTGTTCGGCGGTGGCCGTGTTGATATCGATGGCCTGCGCGAACGTCGCCGCGGAGCACAGCGCCAGCACCAAACCAAGCAACACATTCAAGAATTTCATTTCTTGCCTCCTTCTATCGGTGTTCACTGCCGGCGGATGCGGCCGACATTGGAAAAACCATACAAACTAAATGCCGATAATACAACCCCCATATAGTCGCTCCATTGAAGCAAACGTCGCCGAGCACGACAGGAAGGCGACGGGTTACCTCAACCGCTGGTCTTCATCACCAGATCGGGCATGGGCTTGATCGCGTTCCACTGCTGGCAGCTCGGGCAGCACCAATGCAGGGATTTGACGACGAATCCACAGTTGGCGCAGCGATAGCGGGCGGCGCCGTTGAGCATCTGGGTGCTGATGCATTGCAAGGCCCGCAGATCAGCGTATTCCGCGCCCTCGCCCCGCGCCAGCTTGATTTCGACCAGACGACGCAGGCCCAGCAGCGTTGGATACTCCCGCAACTCGCGCTCGAGAAACTGCAGCGCGGCATCCTCGCCCTCCTGCTGCAGCAACCATTCCGCCAAGGCATCGGTGATGCGGCCGCCATGGTCCCGCTCCTGGACTTCCCGCAGATAGCACACCCATTGATCGAGACAACCCAGCGCGCTATAGCATTGACCCAGCGGCGCGATCACTTCCGGGAAATACCCCCGATCCTGGCGCTCGACCGCTTGAAACGCCGTGATGGCCGCCCGATGATCTCCCGCCCGCATCGCCAATCGCCCCAACAGCAGACTGGCCCGAGCGCAATCGGGATCGCGCGCCAGCGCATCGAGCAGCCAGGTCCTGGCCTCGGCATCCTCCTGCCGCGCGCTCGCCTCCTCGGCCAGCTCGCAGCAGAAATGCGCCGTCTCCCGCCGCTTGGATTCTCCACCGATCCGTTCCAGACGGTCGCAGTAGGCAATCGCCTGGCGCCAGTCCTTCTCCTGCTGAAAGATGTAGATCAAGCGGGGTATCGCGACTTCCATATGGTCGGGCTGATCCACCAGCTCCCGAAACAAGGCTTCGGCCCGATCAAACAAACCGGCCCGCAAGTAATCCTCGCCGAGTTCCAGCATGGCCCGCCGACGCTGATCGGCCGTCAGATTCGATCTGGCGATAAGACTGCCGTGAATGTGGATCGCCCGGTCCACCTCGCCGCGGCGCCGGAACAGGTTGCCCAGGGCGAGATGCGTCTCGGCGGTATCCCGGTCCACGTCGGCCATGCGGGTGAACACTTCGATGGCCTGATCGGGCTTGTCGTCGATCAGGTAGTTCAGTCCCTTGAAGTACTCGGCGCTGCGGACGGTCGCTCCGTTCCGCCCGGCATACCCCCGTCGCGCCGCCCACCAGCCGGAAGCGGCGGCAACCGGCAGCAGCAGCCACAGCAGCTCCATCATGACCCGGCGGCACTGGTCGGTCGCTTCTTCAACGAACGTCCCGACCCACTTTCCTGGCCAGCAGGCTGATTTCATGCTCCTTACCGGACACGGTCTGCCGCAACCGGGCGACCTGCCAGCGCAGCGGCAAGACGACGAACGCCCCCACCAGCGCCGTGACCAGCACGCCGGCGGCGAAGGCGCACACCATCACCAGGGATAGCGGCAGTGTCGTCGCGCCCAGCAGGTAATTGATCGTGACCGGGTCGGTGTTCAGCGTGGAAAATTCCACTCCGAGCAACAGCACCACCAGCAATATCGCGGCGATCAGTATGAACTTGATCCAAAACATCGGTTTCCCCTGCCCGAACGGCTTGAAATCAGCGAGCCCGAACGGCGCTCCGCTCGAGATAATATCGATTCTGGCATACCCGCGCGCCATTCCTTAATAAAAAACCCACTTCATACCGTGGGTTCTTGAACAGCGCATGACAACCGACAGCCTGCCGGATGGAGCTGGATATCACAACAACTCGTCGCCGCCATGGTGGCGGTCGTTCACCCGCTCGCGCAGTTCCTTGCCGGGCTTGAAGTGGGGGACGTGTTTGCCAACCAGGGATACGGCATCGCCGGTCTTGGGATTGCGGCCGACCCGCGGTGGCCGGAAATGCAGCGAAAAGCTGCCGAATCCCCGGATTTCGATGCGTTCCCCGTTGGCCAACGATTCACTCATTTGCTCCAACAGGGTCTTGACCGCCTGTTCCACATCCCGGTAGGGAATGTCGCTGCGTTTGCGCGCGAGAATTTCGATCAGTTCTGATTTGGTCATTAGACCTCCCCTGCACCAGCGGCAGCCATCGTGGCCAGCGCCACACCGCCATTACCCAAAATTCGTGAAAAGCCCGGTGGCGATCCTCGACGGATCGCGGGGGCGGAGCCAGCCGCCCCCGCGGTCGGGCCCACCGCTCAATCGTCCTGCGCGCCCATCTGCTCCTTGAAGATGTCGCCCAGGGTCGCGCCGGTGCTGGATTTGCGGCTGTAGTCCTGCAACACCTCGGCTTCCTCGGCCATGTCCTTGGCCTTGATGGACAGGGTGATGGTGCGGTTCTTGCGGTCGACGCCGATGAACTTGGCCTCGACCTCCTCACCTTCCTTCACTATCGAGCGGGCATCCTCGATCCGTTCCCGGGACAGCTCCGAAGCGCGCAGCGTCCCCTCGACCCCGTGTCCCAGATCCACCAGGGCGCCCTTGGCGTCGACCGAGACGATCCGGCCCTTGATCACGCTGCCCTTGGGGTGATCGGCGACAAAATTGGAGAAGGGATCCTTGTCGAGTTGCTTGATGCCCAGCGAGATGCGTTCGCGCTCGGGATCCACCGCCAGCACCACCGCCTCGACCTCCTGACCCTTCTTGTATTGGCGCACCGCTTCCTCGCCGGGAACGTTCCAGGAAATGTCGGACAGATGAACCAGCCCGTCGATCCCACCGTCCAGACCGATGAAAATGCCGAAATCGGTGATGGATTTGATCTTGCCGGAGACGCGGTCGCCCTTGCCGTGATTCTGATCGAACTCGTCCCAGGGGTTCTGCTGGCACTGCTTCATGCCCAGCGAGATGCGGCGGCGGTCCTCGTCGATGTCGAGCACCATGACCTCGACCTCGTCGCCCAGCGCCACCACCTTGTTCGGGTTGACGTTCTTGTTGGTCCAGTCCATCTCGGACACGTGGACCAGACCCTCGACACCCTCCTCGATTTCCACGAAGCAGCCGTAATCGGCGATGTTGGTGACCTTGCCGAACACCCGGGTGCCCACCGGATAACGGCGGGCCAGCGCGATCCAGGGATCGTCGCCCAATTGCTTCAGGCCCAGCGAGACGCGGTTGCGGTCGCGGTCGAACTTGAGCACCTTGACCTTGATGGTGTCGCCGACACTGACCACCTCGGACGGATGCTTGACCCGCCGCCAGGCCATGTCGGTGATGTGCAACAGGCCGTCGATGCCGCCCAGGTCCAGGAACGCGCCGTAATCGGTGAGATTCTTGACCATGCCGTCCACGATCTGGCCTTCTTGCAGATTCTGCAGCAGTGCCTCCCGTTCGGCGCTGTACTCCTGCTCCACCACGGCCCGCCGGGACACCACCACATTGTTGCGCCGGCGGTCGAGCTTGATGACCTTGAAATCCTGTTCCTTGCCTTCCAGATAGGCGGCGTCCCGCACCGGACGCACGTCCACTAGCGAGCCGGGCAGAAACGCGCGGATCTCGCCGATATCCACGGTGAAGCCGCCCTTGACCTTGCCACTGATCAAGCCCTTGACGATTTCCTCGTTTTCGAACGCCTTTTCCAGGGCGCTCCAGACCCGGGCGCGCTTGGCTTTTTCACGCGACAGGCGGGTCTCTCCGAAGCCGTCCTCGAGCGCATCCAGCGCGACCTCGACCTGGTCTCCCACTTTCACGTCGAGCACGCCTTCCTCGTTGTAAAACTGTTCGAGCGGAATCAGCCCTTCCGATTTCAGGCCGGCGTTGACGACCACGGCGTCCGGGCGGATTTCCACCACGATTCCCTGGACAATGGCGCCAGGCTGCATCTGCTTGTCGGCCAGGCTTTGTTCAAACAGTTCGGCAAAACTTTCGGTCATGGGTTATAACTCAAAAACCGGCGGGTAGCGGGCCGCCACGGGTTGGTTAGGATACCGAGGCCCGGCGGCACGGCGCCGAGCCGACTTGGGGCGACTGTTCTCCCATCGTAAGGGAGCTTTCGGGGTCCGCGCCCGGAGCGCCCAGTCCCGGCGCTCGATTCAACCAATAAGCGTAGTCACGGACAGTGCTGGCGTAAAGCTCAAGCCTGGTCGATTCCCGGCAGGGCCAACCGCCGGGCGATCAGCGCCAGCGCCCAGTCGCACACCTCCGCAACGCCGATTCGGGTGGTGTCCAGCGTTTCCGCATCGGGAGCGGGCCTGAGCGGCGCCACTGTCCGCCGGGCATCACGGGCATCGCGGGCAGCGATTTCCTCGGCCAGATTTTTAAGATTAGCATCCAAACCTTTTTCGCTCAACTGCTTATACCGCCGTCGGGTGCGCTCTTCCGCGCTGGCGGTCAGGAACAGCTTCAGTTCGGCATCCGGGAACACCACCGTGCCCATGTCGCGACCATCGGCGATCAGGCCGGGCGGGCGACGAAAATCCCGCTGTCGCTGGAGCAGCGCCACGCGCACCGCCGGCAGCGCCGCCACCCGGGAAGCGGCAGCGCCGCAGCGTTCGTCGCGGATGGCGTCGCCGACCTCCGTTCCGTCCAACAGAATCCGCATGGCCCCATCGGCGCCGGCCACGAACTCCGCATCCAGCCCGGCGGCGACCGTCGCCACCCGGTCTTCGTCCGCCAGCGGCAAATTCCGGCGCAGCGCCGCCAGCGCGGTCAGCCGGTACAGCGCACCGCTGTCGAGCAGATGCCAGCCCAGCCGGAGCGCCAGCCATTGGCAGAGCGTACCCTTGCCGACCCCGCTGGGTCCGTCCACGGTGATGACGGGAGGCCGCGCGTTCATGCCGCCTCCCGCTCGCGAAGGGTCAGTCCGGCGCTCCGAGCCAGGGCCACGAATCCAGGGAACGAGGTGTTGACGTTGGCGCAGTCACGGATCGAGATCGGGCCGGCGGCACGCAACGCGGCGATGGCGAAGCTCATGGCGATGCGATGATCGCCGTGGCTGTCCACGGTTCCGCCGGACAAGGCGCCGCCCTGGATGACGATCCCGTCAGGAGTCGGCACGGCGGTGATGCCCAGGGCGGTCAGACCGTTGGCCATGACCTGGATGCGGTCGCTTTCCTTGACCCGCAGTTCCTCGGCGCCGGTCAGCACCGTTTCGCCCTCGGCGCAGGCGGCGGCGATGAACAGGGCCGGAAATTCGTCGATGGCCAGCGGCACCAGGGTTTCGGGAATGCGGATGCCGCGCAACGGCGCGTGACGCACCCGCAGATCGGCCACCGGCTCGCCGCCCGCCAGTCGCGGATTCAGTATCTCGACGTCCGCGCCCATCAGCCGCAGGATGTTGATGACCCCGGTGCGGGTCGGATTGACGCCGACATGCTCCAGCAGCAGGTCCGACCCCGGCGCGAGGCTGGCCCCGACCAGGAAGAACGCCGCCGAGGAGATATCCGCCGGTACGTCGATGTCAGTCGCAGTCAACCGCCCGCCACCCGTCACCGCGACAGTCCGGTCGCTCTCGCGCGCCAGCGGATAGCCGAACCCTTCCAGCATCCGCTCGGTGTGATCGCGGGTCGGGGCCGGTTCGGTGACGCGGGTGACGCCTTCGGCATAAAGCCCGGCCAGCAGCAGACAGGATTTGACCTGGGCGCTGGCGACCGGCAACGGATAGTCGATGCCCGTCAGCCGCTGGCCGCCGCGAATCCGCAACGGCGCGGTGCCCTGGGCGGCGCTTTTGATCCGCGCGCCCATGCGGGCGAGTGGTTCGGTTACCCGCCGCATGGGCCGCCGGCTGAGCGAAGCGTCGCCGGTCAGCACCGTGTCGAACGCCTGCCCGGCGAGAATGCCGCTCATCAACCGCATCGAGGTGCCGGAATTGCCCATGTCCAGCGGACCCGCCGGGGCGCGCAGACCACGCAGGCCGACGCCGCGCACCACGATCCGACCTTGATCCGGCCCGTCGATAAGCACGCCCATGGCGCGGAACGCCCGCAGCGTGGCCAGGCAGTCCTCGCCTTGCAGAAAGCCGGTCACGGTGGTCACGCCATCGGCCAGCGCCCCAAACATGATGGCGCGATGGGAAATGGATTTGTCGCCGGGTACGCGGATACACCCGCGCAACGCACCGCCGGGTTCGGCGATGAAAGTGTGATCGGTCATGGGGAGGATCAATCGAGATACAGGTTGTCGCGGGCGCGCTTGGCCCGCTGGAAGGTGGCGAGAATCGCGGCTCGGTCGTCGTCGCGGATCGCCTCGGCCAACCGGGACAGATCGGCGCTGAACAACGCGATCATTTCCAGCAATTGTTCGCGGTTGGCGACACAGATATCGTGCCACATGCGCGGGTCGCTGGAAGCGATGCGGGTAAAATCCCGAAAACCACCAGCCGCGTAACGGAAGATTTCCGCCCGGTCGTCCAGCCGCGCCAGGGTATCCACCAGAGTGTAAGCCAGCATGTGCGGCAGGTGGCTGGTCGCGGCCAGCACGGCGTCGTGATGGCGCACGCCCATGTCCACCACCTCGGCGCCGGTCAGCTCCCACATTTTCCTGACCAGGCGATGCGCGGTGGCGGCGGTTTCCGCCAGCGGAGTCAGGATCACCCGCCGCCGTTGGAACAAAGCAGCGAACGACGCTTTCACGCCGCTCTTCTCGGTGCCGGCGATGGGATGGCCAGGCACGAAGTTGGGCGGGATGTGGCCGTAAATCCGCTCCACGTCCGCCACCACGCTGCCCTTGGCGCTGCCCACGTCGGTCACCACCGCGTCGGGCGACAACCGCGGGACGATGGCGCGCAGCACGGGTTCAATCGCCCCCAGCGGCACGGCAACCACCACCACATCCGCACCGGCGACCGCGCGGGCGGGATCGGTATCGTAACGATCCACCACGCCCAGCCGGACGGCGACGCGCAGATTATCCTCGCCCCGGCCAGCGCCGACCACTTCGGCCACTTCGCCTTTTTCGCGCAGCGCGCGCGCCAGCGAGCCGCCGATCAGACCGACGCCGATCACGCACAAGCGCTGGATCAGGGGTTGCCTGGTCATGTCAACCTTTCAGCACGTCGTTCAACGCTTCGATCAGCCGGGCGTTTTCCGCTTCCGTACCAATGCTGATCCGCAGAAACCGGGGCAGCCCGTAGTTATCCACTGGCCGGACGATCACGCCCCGCTTGAGCAATTCCAGAAACACCCCCCGGCCGGGTCGATCCACGTCCACGCACAGGAAATTGCCGACCGACGGCAACCAATTCAGGCTCAACCGGCGACAGGCGTCCTGCAACTGACGCATCCCGGCACGGTTGACCGCCCTGCTCCGTTCCAGATGTTCGGCGTCGTCCAGCGCCGCCGCCGCCGCGACCAGCGCCAGGCTGTTGACGTTGAACGGCTCGCGCACCCGGTTGAGCAAATCCGCCACCTGGGGATGAGAAACCGCGTAGCCGACCCGCAACCCGGCCAGCCCGTAAACCTTGGAAAAGGTGCGAGTGACGATCAGGTTGGGAAAGCGGTCGAGCCAACGCAAGGCGTCGGGACAGTCCGCCTCGGCTTCGACATATTCGCCATACGCCTCGTCCACCACCACGATGACCGTTTCGGGAACCGCGCTCAGGAACGCCTCTAGTTCCACCGTGTTCAGCCAGGTGCCAGTCGGATTATTGGGATTGGCGATGAACACCAGCCGAGTACGGTCGTTGATCAGCGCCAGCATGGTCGCCAGACCGTGACCGTAGGGCATGAGGTGATCGGGCGGATTGGCCTTGGCCACGCGGGCGGTCGCACCGATAGCCTGGGTGACGATGGGATAAACGGCGAAAGCGTGCTCGGAGAATATCGCCTCATGCTCCGGGGTCAGAAACGCTCGCGCCGCGAGTTCGAGCACGTCGTTGGAACCGTTACCCAGCGTCAGTGTCGCCATCGAAACGCCGAGCTTGGCCGACAGCGCGGTTTTGAGTTCGAAGCCGTTGCCGTCGGGATAGCGGGCCAGACCGCTCAGGGCGTCGCGGATCGCAGTAAGCGCCCGGGAGCTGGGGCCGAGCGGATTCTCGTTGGAGGCCAGCTTGACGATATCGCTCAGGCCGTATTCCCGGCGCAGTTCGCTTTCCGGCTTGCCGGGCTGGTAGGGTTGCAGGGTCCGCACGCCGGGCGCGGCGAGGGACAGAAAATCGCAGGTCATGGCGAACGGGGCTCCATCGGAAACGGGTTCAAGGCAAATCGAAGAGCGCTTCGGTCAACTTGGCAATCCGTGAATGGCTGGGTATCAAAGGCTCATCTGGCTATTCGGCGGGTTGTCCGCCTGCCCTTGCGCCGCCGCGTTGATCCTTGCCAGCCAAGCTTGTTCATTCGGGCAGTCGAACAGTGCCTCGCCAATATCCTCAAGGATCAGCAATTGCTGAATCTGTTCCAGCAACGGCGCGCTCTGCTCGGCGATGGTCTCTCCAAAACGGCGGCGAACCATTCGCAGCAGCATTCGCCGTTCCGATTCCAGCCCCTGTTGCAGGCCCTTTTCGATTCCTTTTTCGATTCC
>DGFE01000134.1:0-22867 GCA_002391525.1 Competibacteraceae bacterium UBA3908 | reverse complement strand
TTTTCGATTCCTTTTTCGATTCCCTTCTGCATACCAATCCGTTCTAAACTGGTAACGTAGCGCATCTGTGTTGCCTCCTCGTGATCTTGGATTTCCGCCCAGAGTTGATTTTCCAGCGCGGCTGGCAGTTGCAACAGCCAGTCGATGACCCGGAACAGTTCCAGAATATCCTGCCGCGCCCAGCCGCGCCGATACAAGCTTCTGATCAGTTGCAGCTTGCTCTGGTAACGACGGGTGGGATCGCCAGCTGTCGCTTGCGCTTGCAGGTGGGCCTGAACGACGACGGCAAAGGGATTCGCTGACTGCATCATCTCCGCCTGCCGGTCGCGGTAGTCGTGCAGACAGACCACGGGAAAGGTAAAGCGGGTTTCGCCGCCCCAGCGGCCATAGCTGAACCGCCCGGCGATTTCGCCCTGGCCCTCGCCCAACACCGCCAGACTGACGACCGGACGAGCGTAGCGGTCGAACAGACGATAGTTGTAGCTGAACATCCGTCGGGCGAAATCGGTTTCCCGTTGCCCCTGCACCTCGACGTGCACCAGCAGCCAGTCTTCGCCGCCGTCGCGGGTGACGACCTGCACCAGCTTATCGGCCCAGCGCCGCCCCAGCCGGGCATCGCGAACGACTTTTTGCAGCTCCTTGTCGAGAAAGCGATAACCGTGCTCCCAGGCAATATCGGCGTGGGCGGCGGGGAAAAACCAGGCGAGAAAGGCGGGAAAGTAGCGTTCCAGTACGTCTTTCCACGGCGAATCGTAGTCGTCCCTCACAACACGCCCTTCGGATACGATCCCAGCACCCGGAACAGGCTGGCCTGCTCGCGCAGTTCGGTCAGCGCTCTGGCCACCGGCTCGTCCTGGGCATGACCGTCGAGGTCGATGAAGAACACGTAATCCCACATGCCACGCCGCGACGGTCGCGACTCGATCCGATTCATGCTCACGTCATACCGGGCCAACGGTTCCAGCAGCTTGAATAGCGCGCCGGGCCGATTGAGCGAGGCCACCAGCAACGCGGTTTTGTCGTCGCCGGAGGGCTGGATTGGCTGCGTGCCGATGATCAGGAAGCGGGTGGTGTTGTTCGGCTCGTCCTCGATGTTACGCACCAGGGTCGGCAAGTTGTAGATGTCGGCCGCGCACTGGCCGGCAATCGCCGCCGCGTCCACTTCATGGCGCACCCGTCGCGCCGCTTCACCGTTGCTGCCCACTTCGACCTGCTCCACTCGCGGCAGGTTGACATCCAGCCACTCCCGACATTGCGCCAGTGACTGCCGGTGGGAATAGACACGGCGGACGGCCTTGAGGTCGAGCGCGCGGGTGATGAGATGGTGGTTGATGCGCATCTGCACCTCGCCGCAAATCCGCAACGGCGATTGCAGAAACATGTCCAGGGTATGATTGACCACGCCCTCGGTGGAATTCTCCACCGGCACCACCCCATAGTCGGCGGAACCGGCTTCGACCTCGCGGAACACCTCGTCGATGGCCCGCAGCGGGATGCTGTGGATCGACTTGCCGAAATGCTTGAGCGCGGCAGCCTGGGTGAACGTGCCTTCCGGTCCGAGGAACGCGATGCGCAACGGTTCCTCCAGCGCCAGGCAGGCCGACATGATTTCCCGGAACAGTCGGGCCATCTCCTCGTTGCTCAGCGGTCCACGGTTGGCCTCGATTACCCGCCGCAGCACCTGCGCCTCGCGTTCGGGGCGGTAGAAATTGCCGGTGGCGCCGGTCGCCTGCTTGATCGCGCCCACCCGCTGCGCGCAGCGCGCCCGCTCGGAAATCAGCGCTTGAATCTGGCAATCCAGTGCATCGATCCGTTCGCGCAGCGCCTGCAGGTTGTCTGCTTCGCTCATACCGGCTCCCCGTCGAAGTCATCCACATCCGGCATCGAGCCGTCGTCGTCCGCCGAGAGTTCACCGTTGGCATCCACCTCGCCGATGCTTTCGATCTTCTCGACTCCGACCAGCTTTTCCGTCCCCTGCAGGGTGATCAGCTTTACGCCCTGGGTGTTGCGGCCCACCAGCGAAATGCCCTCGACCGGCGTTCGCACCAACGTACCGCCGTCGGTGATCAGCATGATCTCGTGGTCGCTTTCCACCTGTACCGCGCCGATGACCCGGCCGTTGCGCTCGGAGGTCTGGATGGAAATCACGCCCTGTCCGCCGCGGCCCTTGCGGGGATAGTCATCGACCGGCGTGCGCTTGCCATAGCCATTTTCAGTGACGGTCAGCACCGCGCCCTCGCCGACCACGACCAGGGCGATAACCTTCTGCCCGGCGTCCAGGCGAATGCCGCGTACCCCGCGAGCGGAGCGGCCCATGTCCCGCACCTCGGTCTCGGCGAAGCGCACGGCTTTGCCGGCGTCGGTAAACAGCATGATGTCGCGTTGGCCATGCGTCAGCTCCACATTCACCAGTTGATCGCCTTCATCCAGGTCGATGGCGATGATGCCGCTGGGACGCGGGCGGGAGTATTCGGACAACGGGGTTTTCTTGACCGTGCCGTTGGCGGTGGCGAAGAACACGTAGTGATCGTCGCTGAACTCGCGCACCGCCAGTACCGCGTTGATGCGCTCGCCCTCTTCCAGCGGCAGCAGATTGACGATGGGCTTGCCGCGCGCCGTCCGGCCCGCCTGCGGCAGTTCGTAGACCTTTTTCCAGTACACCTTGCCGCGATTGGAGAAGCAGAGCAGGGTGTCGTGAGTGCTGGCGATGAACAGCTTGTCCACGAAATCCTCTTCCTTGACGGTGGTTGCCGCCCGACCGCGCCCACCGCGCCGTTGCGCCCGGTACAGGGACAACGATTGCGATTTGACGTAGCCGGCGTGCGACAGCGTGACCACCATGGTTTCCTCGGTGATCAGATCTTCCAGATTCAGATTCTGCTCGTCGGGCAGAATCACCGTGCGGCGGGCGTCACCGTACTGATTGCGCAGTTCCAGCAATTCGGCGCGGATCACCGCCGTCAGCCGTTCCGGCTGGGTGAGAATCGCCAGCAGTTCCTGAATCTGGCTCAGCAGTTCCTGATATTCATCCAGCAGCTTACGCTGCTCCAGACCGGTCAGCCGGTGCAGCCGCAGGTCCAGGATGGCCTGGGCCTGCGCCGCCGACAGTCGGTAGCCCGCTTCGCTCAACCCGAACCCGACTGGCAAATCCTCCGGGCGCGAGGCCTCCGCGCCGGCGCGCGCCAGCAGTTCCGTGACCAAGCCCGGCGTCCAGACCCGTTCCAGCAGGGCGGCCCGGGCGGCGGCGGGATCGGCGGCGGCGCGGATCAGCGCGATCAGCGGATCCAGGTTGGCCAGCGCCACCGCCAGGCCTTCGACGATATGGGCGCGCTCGCGGGCCTTGCGCAACTCGAACACGGTCCGCCGGACCACCACTTCGCGACGGTGCGCCAGAAACGCTTCCAAAACCTGCTTGAGATTGAGCAGGCGTGGCTGGCCGTCCACCAGCGCCACCATGTTGACGCCGAACACGCCTTGCAAAGGCGTGTGCAGGAACAGATTGTTCAGCACCACCTCGGCGTTCTCGTTCCGCCGCAGTTCGATATAGATGCGCAGGCCGTCCTTGTCGGATTCGTCGCGCAGTTCGGTGATGCCCTCGATCTTCTTGTCCTTGACCAGTTCGGCGATCTTTTCGATCAGCCGGGCCTTGTTCACCTGATAGGGCAGTTCGGTGACGATGATGGCCTGCCGGTTGCGCGCCTCGTCGGTTTCGATCTCGGTGCGGGCGCGCATCTGCACCCGGCCCCGACCGGTTTCATACGCATCGCGGATGCCGCGCACGCCGTGGATCAGGCCGGCGGTGGGAAAATCCGGTCCCGGAACATGCCGCATGAGTTCGCCGATGGTCAGCGCCGGTTCGTCGATCAGGGCGATGCAGGCGTCCACCACCTCGCCGAGATTGTGCGGCGGGATGTTGGTGGCCATGCCGACGGCGATGCCGGACGAGCCGTTGACCAGCAGGTTGGGCAGGCGGGTCGGAAAGACGGCGGGTTCGCGTTCCGATTCGTCGTAGTTGGGGACGAAATCCACCGTTTCCTTGTCGAGGTCGGCCAGCAACTCGTGGGCGATCCGGGCCATGCGGACTTCCGTATAACGCATGGCCGCCGGCGCGTCGCCGTCGATGCTGCCGAAGTTTCCCTGCCCGTCCACCAGCATGTAGCGCAGGGAAAACGGCTGCGCCATGCGGACGATGGTGTCGTAGACGGCGGTATCGCCGTGCGGGTGATATTTGCCGATCACGTCGCCGACCACGCGGGCGGATTTCTTGTAGGGCTTGTTCCAGTCGTTGCCCAGCTCGCTCATGGCGAACAGCGCCCGCCGATGCACCGGTTTGAGGCCATCGCGCACGTCCGGCAACGCTCGCCCGACGATCACGCTCATGGCGTAGTCGAGGTAGGACTGCCGCATTTCGTCTTCCAGATTGACCGGGAGAATTTCTTTGGCGATTTCAGTCATGCGCGAACCTTGTCAGTATCAAACCCGCCCACCGGCGTGGTCGTCAGGCAAGAAATTGTAGCACAGGCGGCCCGGCGGGCCGTGCCCGAACCCAGATGCCGCCCGCAACCGGACTCAATCCAACACCCGCCCCGGCAGTTCCGCCAGCCACCGCCCGGCGTTCAGCAGTTGCCGACCCAGCAGCGCCCAGTTTTCCCGGCGTTTCCGGGCCTCCAGGCAGCGCAGGAACCGAGCCCGGTTAACCTCGTCCTGCCGTTCGAGAATCACGGCCCAGAGCGCGTCGTCCACGTTGTAGATTCGTCCCGCGGCGAGGCAAACGGGAATGACGGCGGCGAGCGGGGCCGCCAGATCCGCCGCCACCGCCGCTACCGCCGCGCGGATGTTCGCCGCTTTCATACCCTGCGGATTCCGCAGATCGTAGGGCGGCTGCCATTCGCGGGATGGGCGCAACTGATCGATATGGCTGACCGCGACCAGCAGCGGCGGCGGCCGGCGCTCGGGACGCGCGGCATACGCGGCGCGCACGGCATCCAGGCGCAACCGATCCACCTGCCGGTCGGCGCGCGGCGCGGCGCAGACCCATAGCAGCAAATCGGCGTTCAGGGCTTCCCGCGACAAGGCCCGGTCGCTGAACAGTTCGGTATCCAGGCCGGGCGTGTCGAAGATCAGCGCCGCGTTTAGCCCGTCGCGTTCCAGTCGGTAGGGCGTCATTGCCGCCGTCGTATCGGGCAGCACGTCGGTCGCGGCGGTCAGTTGTCCGAACAGGGCGTTGATCAGGCTGGATTTGCCGGCGTTGGCCCGGCCCAATACCAGGATTCGCAGCGGTTCGCCGGTCGGCGCGGCGGCGGCCTGGTCCAGATCGGCTTGGGAGAGGGCGGTCGGTTCGGCGGAGGCCAACGTCAGCCGCCCGCTGTAAAGCTCGATGGCGTAGAAACCGACCTTGCGCACGTATTCCCGCAACAGCCAGCGGTGTAGCTCGGTCCAGGCGACGCCATAACCGCGATTGCGCAACTGACCCCAAATCTCGCTCAACAGGGCATCGGCGGGGTTGATGACCAGCCGACCGGCCCGATACACGTTCAGCAACCGCTCGGCGGACGCCTTCCAGCGCCAGGCGCGGAGCAGATCGCCAATGGTCAGGCGGTGGCTGAAAGGAATCCGGTCGGTGACCGTGGCGCGCAGGTCGCGGCTGGCCCGTTCGATGATCAGCAGCGTGTGCGGCACGGTCAGTTCCAGCAATGGCCGTTCCACTTCCGGGTGATAATGGCGCGCGACGATTTCCAGCGTCCGCTGGCCGAGCAGCCAGAGCCGACCACCGTCGTGCAGCGGCCACTCTTCCGGCTTCGCTTCCTCCGCCAACCGCTCGACCGCCGTCCAGGCGCCATCGGCTTGCGGCGGCCAGCGCGGATCGGGACCGGTCGCCGCGCCGGCCAATAACTGGCGCTCCCGCCGCCGCAATCCATACTGGAGGCCATAACCGGCGGCGCTGCACGCCACCATCGCGACCAGCCACCAGGGCAGCGAATCGGCTTGCCACAGCCAGAACGCGCCGAGCGGCAACAGCGCAGCGACCGGCAGTGCCCACAGCAGCAACGCGACCAAACGCAGGCGGTCGAGCCGGCTGAACAGGGCTTTCACGATTGGCGATTCTCCGGGGTCGCTTTCAGGATGTCGGCGCCGGCCGTCAGCGCCTCGGCATAAACCCGGCGCAGCGCCTCGGAATCCACCGAACCGCCCTGCCGCCGGGCGGCGAAATAGTAGCCGGCGGCCTTACCGAGCGCGTAGGTGGTCGCGCCGCTTGCCGTCGCGCCCCACACCGCCCCGACCGTCTGACCCCAGCCCGGCACGAACTTGATTACCTCCCGACCCAGCAGCCGGGCCAGATAGCCGGCACCGATCCCCACGCCCAGCAACCCGAGAAATTCGGAGACCGAACGCCGATCCCAAGTCTGACCGTACAGCGCGGCGAGAGCGTGCAGCAGCCTGGCCTGCACCGCCGGTACGCCGACCAGATCGACCAACGGCAGTGCGCCGATCCCGGCGGCGGTCACGGCATGACCGACAATGTGCGGGTGCGCGGCGCGGGCGTAGGCGTCGCGTACGCCGGCGTCGCCTCGCAGCATCGCCTGCAACCGCAGCGTCGATACCTCACCGATGGCCTTCCACAGCGCGTCCAGGCCGTAGTTCGCCGGCTCCCAGCCATCCTCCGGCAGGGTCAGATCGAGCGGAACCCAGCCCAACGGGGCGGAACCCGGCAATCTGCCCAACCGCTGGCGTTGCCCGTACAGGGCGCGGGCGAGATCGTTGGGAAGGTAGGACGGGAGCGATCCCCGGTCGTAAGGATAGGGCAGGATATGCTCGCCGCCGGGCGGATAGAGTTCGTGCAAACCGGTCTGGGCGATCAGCACCGGCCATTCGGGATGACGCCGCCGCACCGCGCGCAGCACCTCGAACACCGCATCCTGGCGAACGTCGGCCGCTTTCATCACGCCCAGCACCAGATGCGCTTGCGACTCGCAATAGCGAATATCCTCGGCGGGATCGTAAGCCACCTCACCCAGACCGCGCGTGTCGAGAAAGCGCGCCAGCGGCGCCTCGGCGGGAAAATCGTAAAACCGGGCGGTTCGGGTGCAGGGTTGGAAGCCGTTGCCGATTTCGGCGGTCTCGCTGCCAGTCAGGGCGCGAATGATCGAGGTCTTGCCGGCCTGCGCCTTGCCGAGCAACCACAAGACCGGCAAGGGCTGGCGCGCCCGCGCCTCGCGCAGCGCCTCGTTCAGTCTGGCGGAATCGACCCGCGGATTCAGCAACGCCTCGCGCAACCGGCGCCAAAAATCGACCACATCCTTCATGCGTGTCCTGCCATCGGCCACGATTTTCACCGCGGAATTTCGTCTCTGTCACAAAAAAATCGCCCCCCTTGAGCCAAGGAGGGCGACGGTTCGACCGATGCTAGCGTCGGCAAGCCGCCATGATCCTACCGCCAATCCTCACCATTGTAACGCTCCTGGCGGGGCGGCGGCGGGGCATATCGATCATCATCCTCGTCCCAGAACCGGTTGCGGGGTGGCCGGCGGCCGCCATCGCAAGCGATCACCCCCTCGCGGCACAGCATGTCGCGCCAGGCGTATTTGAGGAAATACCGCGCGAACGGCCGCCGCTCCGGGTCGAACTCCACACGCTGGGACGGCGACCACTCGCTCTCGCCATAACCGGTGCCGGGTTCCGCCTGCATCCGCGGCGAGGCGCCTGCCGCCGGCGCGCCTTCCGTCGGCGGCGCGCGCCGCAAGCCACGCTGATCGCTGAAACCGGGACCTTCCTGGGTCCACGGCTGATAGGACGCGCGCTCCCGAAATGCCGCCACCGCGATCACGCCCATCGCCGAGTAATCGCCCCAGGCGCCGGAGTAGGAATCGCCGGCCTCGGTGAAATAGAAACGATTGACCCGGTTCTTGCCGGTCCGCCAACCCTCGTAGGTTTCCTGCTGATACGGGCCCAGTACGTACATGCGCTCGTCTGGACGAAGGTTGGAACGGTCGCCCGAAATAATGTTGCGCCCGTCCACCGCGATCACCACGCCGACCCGCTGGTTGGTGCGGTTGCGAATCCGGACGGAATAATTCTCGCCGCGCACCGCCTCCAGATACGCCCTGTAAACCGCCGGTCGGGTGTCACGCCGCAGTGGGTACTGCGGCAGCGAACGGCCCCGGTCGCTGATCACCTCCACCTCCACGTCGCCGATGCCGAACCGTTGCGCCCAGACCACGGTCGGACTCAGTACAATCAATATCACCCACCACCATGTTTGCCATCGCATCTTCATCTGAACGTACTCCCATTTGCTCGCTTTCCCGCAGCGCTTTCCCGCGGCTTTCATCACGCGGCTCAGCCTAGGAACGACTGGCTGAATCCATACTGAACATCGGGTCCGGATTTCCACCCACGCTTCACCCGCGGCGGATCGCGCCGCGATTCAGTCCTGATTCATTCTTAACCCGTTAGGCTGTAAGCTAATTCAATTCATACCAACTTCACGCGGAAACTTACGACATGTCCGACAGGTTACGGCGATCACGACGCCTCGCGCTGCTGGTGCTGGCAGGTCTGCTGACCGTCAGCGGCGTGCAGGCGCAGGGATTCCGCTCTTACCGGGGCGGCGATTACGATTCGCCGCCCCGTGGCCGGCAGCACCGCCCGCCGCCCCGCCCGTTCGACGACCCCCCCGACCGGGCCGCCAGGGCCGCCCGCGAAGCCACCGGTGGCCGGGTGCTGGGCGTGCAGGGCGCCGAACGCGACGGCCAGCCGAGCTATCGGGTCCGCATCCTGCAACCGGACGGCCGGGTGCGGAATTTTCATTACGATCCCGCCAGCGGCAGAATGCGGGACTGACCGGTCCGATTGCCACTCGAACGTTCGCTCATGCGCATTCTGATCATCGAAGACGAAACCCCCCTGCTGGAACGCATATCCGCCCAATTGCGCGAGCAGGGTTACGCCGTGGACACCGCCGCCGACGGCCGCACCGGCCTCTATCTCGGTCAGGAATATCCGCTGGACGCGGCGGTCGTGGATCTCGGCCTGCCGGACCTGCCAGGCATCGACGTCATCCGTCGCTGGCGGGCGGCGGGCCGGCGCTTTCCGGTGTTGATCCTGACCGCCCGCGGGCGCTGGCAGGACAAGGTCGAGGGGCTGGAAGCCGGCGCCGACGATTATCTGGTCAAACCCTTCTACACGGAAGAGTTGTTGGCGCGACTGCGGGCGCTGATCCGCCGCACCGGTGGTTGGACCCAGGCGGTGTTGCGCTGCGGGCCCATCGCCCTGGACACCGGCGCACAACAGGTGACCCTGGGCGATCAGCCGGTGGAGCTGACCGCCTACGAATACAAGCTGCTGGAATACCTGATCCTGCACGCCGGCACGGTGATTTCCAAAACCGAACTGACCGAGCATCTCTACCAGGAAGACGAGGACCGCGACAGCAACGTGCTGGAAGTGCTGGTGGGCCGGTTGCGCCGCAAGCTCGATCCCGACCGCGCGCTCAATCCCATCGAAACCTTGCGGGGGCGCGGCTACCGGTTCCGCCTGGAACGGACCGCCGGCTGAACGCCGATGCGTTCGCTCAGAAGCCGGCTGCTCGTCGCCGTCAGCGTGGTGTTGGCCGCCTTTCTCGGCCTGACCGGCCTGACGCTGGACGAAGCGTTCCGCGACAGCGCCCTGGCCGCCGTTCAGGACCGCCTGCAAGCCCAGGTCTACATGTTGCTGGGCGCCGCCGATCTGGACGCCTTCAACCGGCTGGCCCTGCCCCAGGCCCTGCCCGAGGCGCGCTTCTCCACCCCGGATTCCGGCCTGTACGCCGACGTGATGGACAGTCAGGGCAATCTGGCGTGGCGTTCGCCGTCGCTGCTGGGTTTGGCGCTGCCGTTCTTCCCGGCGGTCCGCAATCCCGGCGAAACCCAGTTCGCCCCACTGGAATCACCGGACGGCACCCCGCTGTTCGTACTGGCCTTCACGGTCAGTTGGGAAATCAGCCCCAACCAGTACCAGCTTTACACGTTCCGGGTGGCGGAGACCCAGTGGAATTTTCGCGAACAACTCTGGATTTTTCGGCGCGCGCTGTGGGGCTGGCTGCTGGCGGCGACCGGCGTGCTGCTGGCGGTGCAAGGGTTGATCCTGCGCTGGAGCCTGAAGCCGCTGCGGCGGGTCGCCGCCGAGGTCAAGGATATCGAAACCGGCCGGCGGGCCGAACTCAGCAGCGGCTATCCCGAGGAGTTGCTGCCGCTGACCACCAACCTGAACGCCCTGCTCCGGCAAAGCCACGCGCACCTGGAACGTTACCGCAATGCCCTGGCCGACTTGGCGCACAGCCTGAAAACGCCGCTGGCGGTGCTGCGCGGCGCGCTGGAAAACGGGGCGAGAGCCGAGGACCTGCGGCACACGCTGGGGGAACAGGTGGAGCGGATGAACCGCACGGTGGACTATCAGTTGCAGCGGGCCGCCGCTTCGGGGCGCACCGCGCTCAGTGCGCCGCTGCCGGTCGCGCCCATCACCCGCAAGATCCTGGATTCGCTGGCCAAGGTCTACGCCGACCGCAGCCCGCGGCTGAGCAGCGAGGTCGCGACCACCACGATGTTCTATGGCGACGAGGGCGATCTGCTGGAAATTCTGGGCAACCTGGCCGACAACGCCTGCAAATGGTGCCGCCAGTGGGTGGTGGTGCGCGCCTGGCCCGCCGACCGCGACGGGCGAAAGGAACTGGTGGTGGAGGTCGAGGATGACGGTCCCGGCATCCCGGTCGAACAGGCGCCCCTGTTGCTCAACCGGGGCCAGCGGGCCGATCCCGCGGTGGCCGGCCACGGTATCGGGCTCGCGGTGGTGCGGGATCTGGTTGAAGAGGTTTACTACGGCCAGCTGGACATCAGCCGCGGCACGCTCGGCGGCGCCCTGGTGCGGGCGCGGCTGCGCTTCCTGACCAACGGCGACTGACCCCGGCACGGCCCACCCTCACGCCGGGCGGGTTCCCCGGTTTCGCGCTAACCTTAGGCGAAACCGCCACGGGGGACCACCATGTTGACTATCGCCACCTTCAACCTCTGCAATCTGGGCGCGGACGCGCCGCCGACGCGCCTGGCGCGGCTCGGCGCCATCGTCGCCCGCGATCTTGAAGGGCCGGCCATCCTGGCGGTGCAGGAAATCATGGCGGAAAGCCCAGGGCTGATGGGTGGGCGGGTTCCCGCCGACCCGGTGTATCGGCTGCTGATCGCGGCCATCGTCGCAGCCGGCGGACCGGCCTACGACTTTCGGGAAATTCCGCCGCTGGCCCGACAGGACGGCGGCATGGCCGGTGCCAACATCCGGGTCGGCCTGCTGTTCGACCCCACACGGGTGGCTTTTCCCGACCGGGGCAACGCCGGCCCGGAGGACAGCACCGGCATTCGCTTCAGCGACCGCCGTCCCAGCCTGACCCTCAATCCCGGCCGCATCGCGCCCGCGCACCCCGCTTTCGCCGGCGACGGACGGCATCACTGGGCGCCCAGCCGCAAGGCGCTGGCGGCGGAATTCGAGGTGGAGGGACAACGGCTGTTTGTGATCGTCTGCCATTTCAAGTCCATGCGCTCGATCACCCGCCGTGAAGAGGATTACGCCAAGCAACAGCGTCACGCCCAAGCCGAGCTCGTCCATCGCTTCGCCGCCGATCTGCTGGCTTGCGATCCCGGAGCGGCCATCGTGCTGCTGGGCGATCTGAACGACCTGCCGGGATCCAAGACGTTGAAGCTGCTCAAGGGCCCGTGGTTCCACAACCTGCTGGAAGACCAGCCGCGCGGACAAGGCTATACCCGCCGGCATGGCGGCCAGCCGCAGGCGCTGGACCACATCCTGATCAGCCCGGCACTGCGACGGGGGGCGACGGCGCGTATTCCGCACGTCAACAGCGATGCCAACCCTGGCGACCCGGGGCCGGCCAGCGATCACGACCCGGTGTTGGCATGGCTGCCGGCCTTCGCGACAAAGGCTTGACGACCGTTTACGCTTCCCGCCCCGTTATCCGTGTGAACGCGTCCTTCACCCACTCGGTTCCAAGGCGTTCCGGCGTGTCATCGCAATGAGTCTCCGCCCAGGTCAGCGCCAGAATCAACGGCAGCCAGCGGGTGGCGTGACCGCTCCAGGCCGCGTTCAAACCCCTGACCGCCTTGGCGGTATGCACGACCGGCTTGACGCAGCGCACCGATTCCGCACTGGGATTGGCGCAGTGTTCAGCCGGCGAAACGACCAGATACTCGCGGCAGGCCAGGGGCCGTTCGGCATAAATCGAGCACGACTCGTCTTCGAGAAACGGACAGGCGATCCCCTCACGGAAATAGTCCAGCCCGAGCGCAACGATGGCGTCCTCTTTGATCCGGTTCGGCTCAAGCAGCTTTTCCAGCAGACCCGCTTCCCGCAAAATCTGGCGGGCGCGCTCGAAACGGGCCAGGATCACGGATTTTCGGGGCTCCGGCATGGCCTCCACCAGTTCCCGCAGCCGTTGCGCCTCGATTCCGGCAATCGGGACCAGTTGCCGGCAACACGCGCCGCACCCTTTCCGGCAAGAGACCGTCGCGCCCGCCGCCTGGGCATTCTCCACCGCCAAGTCGACGAACGAATCGGTCAGATACCGGAAGAAGGGCAACAGTTCGATCAGCCGGGCCCGCCCGGCGGGAACCGGCATTTCCAGCCGCAACTTCCTGCCCGCGATGGTCAGTTCGGCGGTGGCGTTCACCAGTCCGGCGCTCTTTTCCGAATCGGTCGTCATCTTTGGACCCTGCCTCAGTGCTGCAACGGTGTCATTCCAAAACCATCCCTCAATCTTCGCTGCCCTCCTCGCTGCCCTCCTCGCTGCTCCCCTCGCTGCTCTCCTCGTCGTCCGGCATCGCATATGGATCGTGGCCCAGCGCTTGCGTGACCACGGGAATGGGCAACAGGCGGGTTGGTTCCTCGCCGTCGACCTCGATGCTGGACAGGTAGGGGCCCTCCTGTTGCCCGGTTGAATTCAGCGTCTGGTTGCCGATTTTGGCCACCAGGCCATTCGCCTGGTTGGTCATCGGCATCCAGCCTGGCGCTTTGCCGATGCCGCCCGTTCCCCGCGATGTCGTTTGATTGTGGCTTTCGCCAAACCGCCGCACCTGAATGCACTCGTCAGGCACGTGCGCGACGACGGAAAACAATTTGTGGTTTTTCTGTTTTCCCTGATTCAGCTCACCGAACAAATCCTTATTCTCCTGGCGTACCGTGTTACAAAAACTGGCCTGGTCGGATCGCTGCGCCTTCGTCGATTTGATCTTGACTCGTTTTCCGCGCTGCTTTTTCAAGTAATTGTTGACCAGGAAAGCGTAATTGTAGATTTCATACTGGCTGCGGGGATCCATTCGGCCCGTGTTGATTCGACAGACTCCCGTACTGTCCAGGCTGAGAGACGGCTCCGCGTTAAAAGCCCTCGCCGCGCGCTTTTTCTTGAGTATGTCTTTCACCGAGTCAGCCTTCGAGGACTTGGCGCGTAGCTTCTGACCGATATTCCGCTGGGGTTTACTGATTCCACCGCCAACCGTTGACGTCTTGGCCCGCGTCCTCGATGCGATGCCTTCTTTATTACCATGGGGCATATCGACTCCTCCAAATATACATTCAAGAGGTTTTGGTCGAGACCGTTTCGACCGTCATTGGCAATGACCTCGAACGACAGCAGGCGGTGCCGAAAGTGTAGTCGCTGGAGAAACGTCCTCCGAACACTATACGGACTCGTCCGCGGTGGCGTTCGTTAAGGAATCTTTCAGCGGGTCTGCCGTAAAAACCGGATCAAGGCGGAAATCGATGCCCGCTCGGATATGATTCGTCGATTTGACCATTGGATTTCAAGAGGATTTCACATGCAAAAGTCACTATTCCTTGGCGCGGCTGCCCTGCTCTGTTCGCTGCTGGCGGCGCCCGCGGTTTACGCTCATCGCGATACCGACGATGACTGGGACCACCGTTCGAGCTATCGCCATCATCACGACCATCGAAGCGACGCCTATCACGACATTCAACGAAAAAGAGCCAGGCTGGAACGCGCCTACGAGGAACGACGGCAAGCCCTGTGGATCCACGACAAGGCACGCCGCATGGGCGACTGGGCCACGGTGCGCTTCGAGCGCGCCCGGCTGGACCGGCTGGACCGGAAGATCGAGCATGGTCAGCGCGAACTGCGGCACGCCTACCAGAAACTGAAATGGCGGCGGGATCGTCACGACCGCGACGACGGACGCGACCGCTACGGATACCAGTACGACCGCTTCTGACGGGAAAAAATGCCGGTGGGCCACTCGGAGGACCCCCATTCGTGGATGAAGTCACGGTGGCGATCCGCTATCCTGACGGGGACGCGCACTACCTCAACTTTGGATTCGCCAAGAATTTTTGAACGGCGCCATTGCCTTGCCAATTACCGTTGGGATTTTGCTGACCCTGAAAGCCGGGGTCATTCACGAGTACCCAGATGAAACGACTTTACCTCATCGGCGCTGGCCCCGGCGGGTTGGAGCATCTCAGTCCTGCCGCCCGCGCCGCTCTGGAATCCTGTACCGACTTGGCCGGACATGGCCTGTATTTGAATCTGCTCGGCGAACTGGCCGAAGGCAAGACCCGCCACAAGACGCCGATGGGCGAGGAACTGGCCCGCGCGGCGCTGGCGCTCGATCTCGCCGCCGGTGGCCGGACCACCGCGCTGGTGTCCAGCGGCGACGCCGGCATCTATGGCATGGCGACAGTGGTGTTCGAGTTGCTGGCGCGCAAGCCGAGGCCGGAATGGACGGAGGTCGAAATCGAAATCATTCCCGGCATTTCGGCGATGCAGGCGGCGGCGGCTCGGGTCGGTGCGCCGCTGGCGCACGATTTTTGCGTGATTTCCCTCTCCGACCTGCTCACCCCGTGGGAACTGATCGCCAAACGGATCGACCTGGCTGGTCAGGGCGATTTCGCCATCGCCTTCTACAACGCGGTGTCCAACAAACGCTCCTGGCAACTGCGGGAAGCCCGGCAAATCCTGTTGCGCCATCGCCAGCCGGAAACGCCCGTCATCGTCGCCTTCAACGTCACCCGCAAGGGCGAGCAGATCACCGTCACCACCTTGGGCGAACTGGATCCGGAACCGCTGAACATGCTGTCGCTGGTCCTGGTCGGCAACAGCGAAACCCGGCGGGTGGGCAAGTGGGTCTACACCCCGCGCGGCTATCACACCAAGCCGGAGTTGGCGGATACCGATCAATAGAGAAACGCTTCCCGGCGCATTGCCTCGAACGCCGCCCGTTCCCGAGCCCACTCGGCGGCGAGATCGGTCAGATCGGCGCCCACCTCCAGCGCCAGGCGCAGTTGGTCATCTCCCGCCAGCAGGTCGATGGCGGGGATGTCGGCCACGAATTCATAGGGTTTCGCCCGCCAGGCGAAGGCTTCCGGAGCGACGCGCCCGACGCTTTGCAGGAAAGCGACGCCGACCGCATACGAATCGAACCGGCGGCGGTCGGTGACGTGAATCTGTACGCCACCACAGGTTCTGCCGGCGTGCTTTTGAAACTTGGGCCGGAAATAGAGTGGGCGAAACCGGCACCCGGCCAGGTTGCGGCGAGACAACTCGGCGGCGAGCGCCTCCGGGTCGATGCCCGGCGCGCCGGCCACCTCGAACGGTCTGCACGTACCGCGCCCCTCCGACAATTCGGTCGCTTCGACCAGGCACATGCCGGGATAGACCCGCGCGGTATCGACCGTGGGCATGTTGGGCGAAGGATAGACCCAAGACAGTCCAGTGTCCTCGAAAACCATTTCCCGCCGCCAGCCGCGCATGGGCAGTATGTCCAATTCGCATTCGACGCCGCGCCGCCGCTGGACGTAGCGGGCGATTTCGCCGGGCGTCAGGCCGTGGCGGTTGGGCAGCGGATGGAGACCGACGAAGGATTCAAACCCAGGTTTGATCAGATTGCCCTCGGTGGTCAGACCATCGAGCGGATTGGGACGGTCGCACACCAGCACCCGCACGCCGACCTTGCCCCCCGCCGCCATGCACAGCGCCATGGTCCAAACGAAAGTGTAATAACGCGCACCCACGTCCTGCAGGTCGATCACCAACGCATCGAGATCCTGAAGCTGCTCCCGGCGTGGGGTCAGGCTGTCGAACGTCGCGCCGTACAGGCTGTATACCGGCACTCCAAGCCGGGGATCGAGCGGCACATCCTCGACATCCTCCATGTCCTGCGCCTCGCCCCGCGCACCATGTTCGGGACCGAAGACAGCGACGATCCGAGCGCCGGCCACCTGCAGCAAATCGAGCGCGTGGCGCAGTTCGGCATCGACGCTGGCGGGATGGCACACCACTCCGATTCGGGAGTTACGGATTTTTTCGGGAAACTCCTTGAGAAGCGTTTCCAAGCCAGTCTGAACGCGGGACATCGCGACTCTCGCTCCTTGATTAGGGGTTCGGAAGCGATGATTCTAGCCCTGCGCGATCAGTTGTCGTAGCTCCGGTACGCAGGAGCCGCAATTGGTTCCAGCTTTCAGCGTCGCGCCGATGGCCTCCGGCGTCGCCAATCCCCGTTCCCGGATGGCGGCGGTCAGTGTGTTCAATCCCACCCCGAAGCAGGCGCAGACGATTCGCCCGCAATCACGCTGTTCCCCGCCCGGACGTCCGGCCAGCAGACTGGCGCGCTCGGCGGGACCCAGTTCCGGCTGGGCGAACAGTCCGGCCAGCCAGCCGCGTGGCGGCAGTTCGTGACCGGGCGCGACGAACAGACAGGCACGCAGGCGTCCCCCCAGCAGCACCGCGCCCCGGTAGCGGCCCGTGCCGGCGTCGGCGAATTCCAGCCATTCCCAGCCCGGATGATCGCCCAGCAGACCGCGTGCCCAGGCCGGCCAGTCGTCCACCGCCGTTTCCCCCGCCAGTTCGTAACGCCAGCATTCCCGGTCGCGCACACCGACCCGATACTCGACCGCCGGCGGTTGGATGGCGTCACGCGACAACAGGAATCCGTGCCAGCGGGGTCGGTACGCCTGAACCCGCACCGGGGTATGTTTCAATTCCGGCTGGCCAGACAGCGGATCGACCACCGGATTGACCGCCGCGTTAACCCGCCCACGTGGGGCCAGCGGCGAACCCCAGTGCATCGGCACGAACACGCTGCCGGGTTGTTGTTCCCCACTGGCGCGCACCCGGACGATGATCTCGCCCCAGCGGCTGTGCACCCGCGCCAGGGCGTTCTCGCTCACGCCGCAAGCCAGCGCATCCACCGGATGAATCTCGACACAGGGTTCGGGGACATGGCCGGTCAACCGCGCGGTCTTGCCGGTGCGGGTCATGGTGTGCCACTGATCGCGGATGCGCCCGCTGTTGAGGATCAGCGGAAAGCTGTCATCCGCCGCGTGAACCGGTGCCCGTTCGCCGACCGCGACGCAACGAGCCTTGCCGTCGGCGGCGAAGAAGCCGCCTTCGCCGAACAAACGCGCCGTACCCGCCGTCGCGCCATGCGGCAACGGCCATTGCGCGGGTTGCAAGGTGTCGTAGTCGGCATCGGTGAGGTTGGCCAACGCGGAAATGTCGAACGCGCGGTCACCGTCGTTCTCGAACCCCGACAGCGTGGCGTGCTCGCGGAAAATGACCGCCGGCGATTCGTAGGGAAACAGCGCGCCGAATCCCAGACGACGGGCGACCTGGGTCACGATCCACCAATCGGCTTTCGCCTCGCCCGGCGGCGACAGAAACGCCCGCTGGCGGGAAATCCGCCGCTCGGAATTGGTCACCGTGCCTTCTTTCTCGCCCCAGGTCAGCGCTGGCAGCTTGATATGCGCCAACCGCACGGTGTCGGTATCGGCTACGGCATCGGAGACGATCACCAGGGGACAGCGTTGCAGGGCCGCTCGCGCGACGTCGGCGTCGGGCAGACTCACCACCGGATTGGTGCCCATGATCCAGATGGCTCTGATCTTCCCGTCGGCGACCGCCTGAAACAGTTCGACGGCCTTCGGGCCGGGACGGCTGGCGATGGCCGGCGCTGTCCCCTCACCCCAACCCCTCTCCCGGAGGGCGAGGGGCATAGACTCGTGCCAAAACCGCCGAACCCGCTCGACATCATCCGGCGCGAAGTCCAGGTGCGCCGCCAGTTGATTCGCCAAACCGCCGACTTCGCGCCCACCCATCGCGTTCGGCTGACCCGTGACCGAGAACGGCCCCATGCCCGGTTGACCGATCCGCCCGGTCGCCAGATGGCAGTTGAGAATGGCGTTGACCTTGTCGCTGCCGTGGGCGGACTGATTGACCCCTTGCGAGTACACCGTCACCACCTTGCGGGTGCGACCCCACAGCCCGTAAAACTCGGCGATGGCGCTTTCCGGCAGCCCGGTCTTGGCGGCGACGGTGGGAACGTTGGGCGCGACCCCCTTCGCCGCTCGATAGGCCGGCCAGAATCCCGCAACATGGTTCTCCAAAAACTCCGAGTCCAAGCCATCCTGCCGATAGAGATGCACCAGCAGGCCGTTGAACAGCGCTGTGTCGGAGCCGGGCCTGAGCGGCAGGTGCGTTGCAGCGGCGTCACAGGTCGCGGTGCGGCGCGGGTCGATCACCACCAGTTTCGGCTTGCCCGCGCGCCGTTCTCGCGCGGCGAGGATGCGCTGATACAGCACCGGATGGCACCAGGCCAGATTGGAGCCGACCAGCACCACCAGATCGGCTTCCTCCAGGTCCTCGTAACAGCCGGGCACGGTGTCCGAGCCGAACGCCCGCTGATGGCCAGCCACCGAGGACGCCATGCACAGCCGCGAGTTGGTGTCGATGTTGGCGCTGCCGAGACCGCCTTTCATCAGCTTGTTGGCGACATAGTAATCCTCGGTCAGCAATTGCCCGGAGACGTAAAAGGCGACGGCGTCGGGACCGTGTTCCGCCAGCACGCGAAGGAAGCCGGTAGCGACGGCATCCAGCGCCACGTCCCACGAAACTCGCCGACCGTCGATTTCGGGATACAGCAGGCGGTCATCAAGACTCAGGGTTTCACCCAGCGCCGCGCCTTTCGAGCACAACCGCCCGTAATTGGCGGGATGCACCTCATCGCCTTCCACCCACGCGCCACCGTCGGGATTGACCGTGACCTTCACGCCGCAGCCGACCCCGCAATAGGGGCAGGTGGTGCGGACCGTTTTGCCAGCGCCGCTCATCGCCCTGTTCCCCCGGTCAAGTCACTGCCGCCAGACTGACCACGTCGTTCAGCCCCAGCCAGAGCCGCCCGTTTTCCACCCGAACCGGATAGCGCGTGGCGCAGCCCACGTCGGGCGCCACCGCCTGGCCGCTTTCCAGTTCCAGCACCCAGTTGTGCAATGGACAGGTGATCCGGTGGCCGTGGACGATGCCTTGCGACAGCGGCCCGCCCTTGTGCGGACAGCGGTCGCGCAGGGCGAAAATCCGGTCGTCGGCGGTGCGGAAAATCGCCACGCCGCCGTGCGGCGTATGGACCACCCGCGAACCCAGCCGGGGAACATCGTCGAGCGCGCCGATTTCGTGCCAGTCATACATAATTGTTTTTCCTCAAGTTCCCTCTCCATTTGGGAGAGGGTTAGGGTGAGGGAGTTTGGTTCCCTCTCCCCCTGGGAGAGGGTTAGGGCGAGGGAGTCATGCGCGCCCTCACCCCCGACTCCTCTCCCAAAGGGAGAGGGGAGTTTATTTTCAGCCCACTCGCCGCAACGGCTGGAACTCGTGCGCATCCACCCGGCCGCTGGCGCGTTCCGCCCACGGATCGATCTGGGCGTATTGCTGCGAGGCGAGAAACCGCTGGTGCAGCGCCTTGCGGCCTTCGCCGTCCTCGACGATGCGCTGCCTGACGTAGGCCAGTCCGACTCGCTCCAGCCACGGCGCGGTGCGCTCCAGATAGCGCGCTTCCTCGCGGTACAGTTGCATGAAGGCGCCGCAGTACTCCATCGCCTCCTCCTCGGTGGCAACCTTGCACAGCAGATCGGTACCGCGCAGTTTGATGCCACCGTTGCCGCCGACATGCAGTTCGTAACCGGAATCCACGCACACCACCCCGAAATCCTTGATGGTGGCTTCGGCGCAGTTGCGCGGACAGCCGGACACCGCCATCTTGAACTTGTGCGGCGTCCACGACCCCCAGGTCATTTTTTCCAGCTTGACCCCCAGGCCGGTCGAATCCTGCGTCCCGAACCGACACCACTCGGAACCGACGCAGGTTTTCACCGTGCGCAGCGACTTGCCGTAGGCGTGGCCGGAGACCATGCCGGCGGCGTTGAGATCGGCCCAGACCTTCGGCAAATCCTCCTTTTTCACGCCGAGCAGGTCGATGCGCTGGCCGCCGGTCACTTTCACCGTCGGAATCTGGAACTTGTCGGCCACATCGGCGATGGCGCGCAACTCCTTCGGACTGGTCAGGCCGCCCCACATGCGCGGAACCACCGAGTAGGTGCCGTCCTTCTGGATGTTGGCGTGGACCCGCTCGTTGATGAACCGCGATTGCGCGTCGTCCCGCGCCTCGCCAGGCCAGGCAGCGATCAGATAAAAATTGATGGCCGGGCGGCAGGAATGGCAACCGTCGGGCGTCTTCCATTCCATGAAATCGAACACCGCCCGCAGGCTGGTCAAATGCTGTTCCCGAATCACCTTGCGCACCTGATCGTGGCTGTGTTCGGTGCAGGCGCACAGCGGCTTTTCCCTGGAGGTCTTGGAATAATCGCCGACCGTGGCCGCCAGCAGTTGCTCGACCAAGCCGGTGCAGGAACCACAGGAGGCCGACGCCTTGGTGTGGGCGCGGACTTCCTCCAGCGTGAACAGTTTTTGCGCGGTGATCGCCTTGACGATGACGCCCTTGCACACCCCGTTGCAGCCGCAGATTTCCGCCTCGTCGGGCATCGCCAGCACGTTGTTGCCGCCGCCGTGCCCGGCATCGCCCAGATGCGCCTGCCCGAACAGGATGGATTCGCGGAACGCGCCGATGTCGGTCTTCTCGCGCAACAGTTGGAAGTACCAACTGCCGTCGATGGTGTCGCCGTACAGCACCGCGCCCCTGACCCGGTTGTCCCGGACCACCAGCTTTTTGTAGACCCCGCGCGCCCGGTCGCGCAGCACGATTTCGTCGCAGCCGGGACCGCCGCCGAACTCGCCGGCGGAGAACACGTCGATGCCGGTCACCTTGAGCTTGGTGGACGTGACCGAACCGCGATAACGGCTGATCCCGAAGTGAGCGAGATGGTTGGCGCAGACTCGCGCCTGTTCCCACAGCGGCGCGACCAGGCCATAGGTCTGACCGCGATGCTGCACGCACTCGCCGACCGCGTAGATGCGCGGGTCGTAGGTCTGCATGGTGTCGTTGACCACGACGCCGCGTTCGCAGTGAATGCCGGCGGCCTTGGCGAGTTGGATGTTGGGACGGATGCCGACCGCCATCACCACCAGATCTGCGGGAATTTCCAGCCCGTCCTTGAAGCGCACCCCTTTCACCCGCTCCTCGCCGAGAATGGCGACGGTCTGCGCGCCCATCAGGAACCGCAGGCCGCGTTCCTCCAGACTGGTCCGCAGCAGGGCCGCCGCTTCGGTATCGAGCTGTCGTTCCATCAGCACGTCGAGCAGGTGGACGACGGTGACCTCCATGCCCTGCTTCATCAAGCCGTTGGCCGCTTCCAGGCCGAGCAGGCCGCCGCCGATCACCACCGCGTGTTTCCGCCCGGCGCAGGCCGCATCCAGCATCGCCTGCACGTCCTTGATGTCGCGGAAGGTAATGACGCCCGGCAGATCGTTGCCGGGCACCGGCAGGATGATGGGATCGGAACCGGTCGCCAGCAACAGCCAGTCGTAGGGCGCGACCGTGCCGTCGGCGGCGATGACCTGCCGCCGCGCCCGGTTGAGCCGGATCACGGCCTTGCCGGCGTGCAGCGTGATGCCGCGCTCGGCATACCAGTCCAGATCGTTGAGCATGATCTGCTCGACCGTCTTTTCGCCCGCCAGCACCGGCGACAGCAGAATGCGGTTGTAGTTGCCGTGCGGCTCGGCGCCGAACACGGTGATGTCGTATTGATCGGGAGCGATGGCCAGCAACTCCTCCAGGGTGCGCATCCCGGCCATGCCGTTGCCGACCAGAATCAGACGCTCTTTCATCGATGGAATCTCCTTCGCTGCCCGTTCGTCACGCCGCTTCCGGCCGCCGCTGCCGCTCGTAGAGAAAGCGCAACACCTCGGCGCGGTAGTGGTTGTAGGCCGGGTCGTCGGCCAGTTCGAGCCGGTTGCGCGGGCGCGGCAGGTCCACTTTCAAGATTTCTCCCACCGTCGCCGCCGGACCGTTGGTCATCATCACGATGCGGTCGGCCAGCAACACCGCCTCGTCCACGTCGTGAGTGATCATCAGCACGGTGTTGTTGAGCGCGGTTTGAATCTCCATCACCGATTCCTGCAAATGGGCGCGGGTCAGGGCGTCCAGCGCGCCGAAGGGCTCGTCCATCAGCAACACCTTGGGCTGCATCGCCAGGGCGCGGGCGATGCCGACCCGCTGTTTCATGCCGCCGGAAATCTCGCCTGGCCGCTTATCCAATGCATGCTCCATGTGCACCAGTTGCAGATTGTGGAGGGTCCAGTCGTGGCGCTCGACCCTGGACTTGCTCTTGCCGAACACCTTGTCCACCGCGATCCGCACGTTCTCGTACACCGTCAGCCACGGCAGCAGCGAGTGGTTCTGGAACACCACGGCGCGATCCGGGCCGGGACTGTTCACCTCCCGATTCTCCAGCAACACCCCGCCGCGCGTAGCCGGCAACAAACCGGCGACCACGTTCAACACCGTGGATTTGCCGCAGCCGGAATGGCCGATGATGGAGACGAACTCGCCTTTCTCGATTTCGAGATCGATGCGGCGCCTGTCTCTTATACACATCT
>DGFE01000257.1:8997-12974 GCA_002391525.1 Competibacteraceae bacterium UBA3908 | reverse complement strand
GAAACCGGTTCGAAAAGCTGTCGAAAAATCATGTCTTCAAACCCATGGGTTACGGGTCGTCGCCTCGGCGCGGCGCCGACGGGCCGCCGCCGCGGCGGGATCCGTCGTCCGCTCTGCTACAACGACTTCTTGCAGAAGTACCAATCCACGCACTCATACTCGCGCTGGTCGAGCCGCGCCTGAGCTTCCACCGCGGTGGCCGGCGGCGGCACGATCACCTTGTCGCCCGGCTGCCAGCCTTCGGGGGTGGCGACCTTGTGGGCGTCGGAAGTCTGCACGGCCTGAAGCAGCCGCAGAAACTCGGGGATGGAGCGACCGTTGCTCATCGGATAATAAACCATGGCCCGCAGGATGCCATTGGGGTCGATGAGGAAAGTCGCGCGCACGGCGGAGGTATCGGCGGCGCCCGGATGGATCATGCCGTAGGCTCTGGCCACGGTCATCGACAGGTCGGCGATGATCGGGAATTTGATCTCGACGCCGAACTTCTCCTGAATGTTGCGCACCCAGGCCACGTGCGAGTGGTGGCTATCGATGGATAGACCCAGCAGCTCGCAATTGAGTTGGGCGAACTGGTCCTGAGCTTTGGCGAAGGCCATGAATTCGGTCGTGCAGACCGGGGTAAAGTCCGCTGGATGGGAAAACAGCACCAGCCACTTACCCTGATAATCGGCCAGCTTCCGGACGCCGTGCGTGGTGGGCGCCTCGAAATCGGGAGCGCGTTCGTTCAAGCGGGGCAAGCCCGTGGTTTCTTTGGTGGAAATCGTGGTTTCCATGGGATGTTCCTCGGCTGGTTAACGTGGATAGCGTGAATCTTCAACGGCATTCACAATGCTTATAATATTAGAAATAACTTATTTACTGAAATACATTATTACTAATCCAGCCATTGGTCATGGCTATGGCAGACAAAGATATTCCGCCCCCGAGAGCGTCCAGCGCCTCGATGAGGCCGCTATAATTTGAAGCATGAATCCTCTCGGACACTCTATCGTCTTCGGTCCCATCCCCTCGCGCCGGCTCGGTCGGAGTCTGGGCGTCAACCACATCCCGGCCAAGGTGTGCAGCTACGCCTGCCGCTACTGTCAGGTCGGCCCGACGACGGAGATGCGGATCGAACCCCGGTCCTTCTTCACGCCGGAACAGATTCGCGCGAGCGTCGCCGCCCACCTGCAGCGGCTCCAGGCCGACGGCCAGGGCGCCGACTACCTCAGCTTCGTCCCCGATGGCGAGCCGACTCTGGACAGCCGTCTGGGCGAAAGCATCGCGGCGTTGCGCGAGTTCGGCATTCCCATCGCCGTGATCACCAACGCCACGCTGCTGTGGCGCGAGGACGTGCGCGCCCGCCTGCGCCAGGCCGACCTCGTGTCCGTCAAGGTCGATAGCGTGGATGAAGCGATCTGGCGCCAACTCAACCGGCCCCACCGGGACCTGGAACTCGGCGTCATCCTGCACGGCATTCGCGCATTCGCCGCCGAATACGCGGGCACCCTGATTTCCGAAACCATGCTGGTCGCCGGATTGAACGACTCTCCGGACGCGCTGGTCGCCACCGCCGAGTTTCTCGCCGGCGTCGCGCCCCAAACTGCCTATCTCGCCGTGCCGATCCGGCCTCCGACGGTCGCGAGCACGCACGGCCCGGACCAAGCGGGGCTGACTCGCGCCCATCAGATCTTCGCGGAACGCTTGCCCCACGTCGAACTGCTCACCGGCCATGAAGTCGGGCACTTCGCCCACACCGGCAACGCGCGGGCAGACCTGCTGGCCATCACCGCCGTGCATCCGCTGCGCGAGGCCGCCGTGCGCCATCTCCTGGCCGAGGATCGCGCCGACTGGAGCCTGATCGAGACGCTGCTGGCCGAGGGAGAGCTGAAAAAAATCGAGTACGCGGGCGAGCGGTTCTACCTGCGGCCCGCGCGCCGCTAGAGCGCGCCGAAGCAGACTGCCCATCGCTGAAAGGAAATGAGGATGATCGCTCGTGAATCACCCGCCACATTCCCAGGAATGGGTGACGCCAAGGCTCGTTAATATGGACCAGGGGCTTGGCGAGTAACCCCTCGTACAAGTCATGATTCGATGCCCAAGAGGCTGCTGACGCGGTAGATCAGGGACGCGATCGCTACGGCGATGACCAAGTGCAGCGTCACCGCAAACAACATCCAGCGCCAATCGCCCAACTCCTTGCGCATCACGACACAAGTGGCCACACAGGGGATAAACAGCAGGGTGGCGGCGATGAAAGACAGCGCCGAAGCGGTTGGGATGGACGCAGCCAGGGTAGCGGCCAAGCCGTCGCCCGGCACCCCGGCGCCATAGAGAATTCCCAGAGCCGCAATGGCGTTTTCCTTGGCGATGAAACTCGCCAGCAGCGCCACCAGCAAACGCCAGTCCAGGCCCAGCAGTTCCCCCACCGGCGCCAGACTGTGACCCAACCGGGCGAGATAGCTGGTTTCCAGGTCCGCGCCGGGGAAATAGCCCAAGGCCCAGAGCAGGATCGACAGGATCAGAATCAGACTGCCGGCCTTACGCAGGAAAGCCCAGGCGTTATCCCAAACGAAGCGGGCGATGGTATGCCCGTTGGGCACATGATAGAGGGGCATTTCCATAATGAAGAAGGCCTGCTGGCCGCGAAACAGGGTATGGCTGAGGACGATGCCGGTGACGGTGAGCAAGACGAGATTAACGCTCACGAAGGCGACCGCCACGGACAAGGCAGCTTCGCCGAAGAAAATCGGCGTCAGAAAGGCCAGCACCAACAGGCGGGCGCTGCACGGTACGAAGGGTACGAGCAGGATGGTGATCAGTCGGCCACTGGGGGAATCGATCACCCGCGCGCCCATCACCGCCGGCACATTGCAGCCAAAACCCAGCGACAACGGCAGGAAGCTCTTACCGTGCAGGCCGAGATGATGCATGTAGCGATCCATGACGTAGGCCGCGCGGGCGAAGTAGCCGGTGTCCTCCAGCAGGGCCAACGCCGCGAAAAACACCGCCAGAATGGGCACAAAGGTCATCACGGTGCCCGCTCCGCCCAACACGCCGTCGGCCAGCAGACTGGCGAGCCAGGTCGGCGCGTCCGAGAGCGAGGAGTGAATCCAGTCGCTGAACGGCTCGATAAGTCCGGTTTCCAGCCACGCCTGGACCGGAGCGGCCAACTTAAAGGTCAGGACAAAAATCAGCGCGAATACCGCGAGCAACAACAGCAGGCCCCATACCGGGTGCAGCGCGTAGCGGTCCAGGCGGTCGGTCAGACTGATCTGACCGAGCCGCGGCTGCTTCATCGCCGCGCGCACCATTCGCTCGATCCAGGCATACCGGCCGGCGGCAATGTCGAGCACCGCATCTTCATGTGCCGCCAACCGGGTTTCGATCTGCCGTCAGACCGACTCAGGCAGCCAGGACTCGGCCAGGGCAATGATTTCGCGGTCGCCTTCCAGGAGTTTCGTGGCGACCCAGTCCGCCGGATAGGGAGCCGGGGTCTGATCCCCCAGCAAGTCCCGGATTTGCGCCAGCACGTCGCGATGCGGCTCGGCAATGGTGGGCCGCGCGGGTTGGAAGATTTCCGGCGTTCGAGCCAAACGCAGCGCTGCACTGGCCAGTTCGGCGACACCTTCCGCCCGGCTCGCCACCATGGGAATCACCGGGATGCCCAGGGCAGCGGCGAGAACGTGGGGTTCGATTTCAATGCCCTGCTCGCTGGCGACATCCATCATGTTCAAGCCCAGCGCCACCGGCGCAGGCAGCGCCAGCAATTCGCTGAGCAGATAGAGGTTGCGCTCCAGCGCCGCAGCGTCGGCGATCATCATCACCACGTCAGGATGTTCGTGCAGGATAAAGTCGCGGGTGACGCGCTCCTCCGGAGAGTTGGCCGTGAGGCTGTAGGCGCCAGGCAGGTCGACAATCGTCAACCGGGCGCCCTCATGATCCAGCGTGCCTTCCCGGTGTTCCACCGTCTTGCCGGGCCAGTTGCCCACATG
>DGFE01000257.1:0-8807 GCA_002391525.1 Competibacteraceae bacterium UBA3908 | reverse complement strand
GGGCCAGTTGCCCACATGTTGATGGAGTCCTGTTAGGAGATTGAAGACGGTGGACTTGCCGACATTCGGCTGGCCGGCGAGGCCGATGAGGATGGACAGTTCTTTTCCACCCGCCGGGTTCATGGCGCCGCTTCCTCTACCAGGACTTTGGTGGCTTCACCGCGACCCAGGGCAATTCGGGTATCGCGCACGTTCACCAGCATGGGACCGTGGCCGGCGTTCTGTAGCACCACAAGCCGCGCGCCCACAACCAATCCCAGTCCGGCGAGGCGACTGGCCAGCTCGCTCCCACCCGCCAGCCGTCGCACCACGGCCCAAGCGCCTTTCGGCAACTGGTTCAGGGAAACAGCAGCAGGCATGTTCGACTCCCGGTACGCGATGGAACCGTCGGCTTGGCGGCTTGTTGAATCTTTTCGCACTTTTCGTGTTTTCGTGGTTCAAGCCTTCGATGCGACAACAATTACCGCGACCAGCACGCCTCCGGCCAGCGCCACAAGACTAAATTTCTTCTGCTCCTGTTCGGCGCGCGGCAAAAGATGAGTAGCACCCACATAAACCAGCGCGCCCGCCGACAGGGAGAGCAGAGCGCGCAGGGTCGGTCGGTCTATGGCGCTGATCAGCGGATAAGACACTAACATGCCCAGAGGCGTGGTCGCCGCCGCCGCGACAAAGGCCAGCCATGTGGCCTTGCGTTCGGTCAATCCTCCACGCACCAGCAGCAGGTAGGTAATGATGCCTTCCGGAAACTCATGCAGCACCATGCCCAGGGTCGCCAGATAACCGGTGAGGATGCTGACCACGAAGGCGATGGAATAGATAAACCCGTCGATGAAGGAATGAAAACCGATGCCGAGCATCGGCACAATGCCGATCGCGTAGTCCTTTTTGTCCGGATCTTTCTCGCAGACGAAGGCGGTCAGAAAGTGGTTGAACAAGTGCAAGCCCAGGAACCCGACGAGTAGCCACATCGGCCCCTGCGGATTCATGGCAAAGGACTTCGGGATCATGTGCAGGAAGGGCGCCGAAATCAGTACGCCGGCCGCGAAGCACATAAAATAGGTCGTGTTCCGTTGTCCCCAGTCGGCAAAGCGTCGGATCGTGAAGATCCCGAGAGACGTGACCACCGCCGCCACCAGGCTAACCGCCAACGCGGCCCAAAAGGTGTTTTCCATGTCTCTGACCTTCCGCTGTCTAAGGTTCAATCTCTCGACATGCCGGCGCCATCAATCGCCGCGCCGCAATCGGGACAACGTCCATGACGAATGCGATTGCCTCGCACATAGAATCCATAGCGATGGATCAGCAATGAACCGCAGTGATAGCAATAGGTATTCTCACCGCGCTCGCCCGGCACATTGCCCTCGTAGACATAGCGCAATCCCGCCACCGGGCCAATATCGCTGGCTCGCCGTAGCGTTTCCAGCGGCGTAACCGGATAGTCAGCCATCTTATAGGCAGGATAAAACTGGGAAATGTGCCAAGGGACTTCCTCACCCACCGAACGCACAAACCTAGCGATACCGTCGAGTTCTTCATCGGAATCGTTGATCCCCGGAATCATCAGGGTAGTGACTTCCACCCAGACTCCCAGTTGATGATAAAGGCGGATGGCGTCGAGGATCGGCTGCAACCTGACTCGACTGATGCGCCGGTAACTTTCTTCCTTGAAGAACTTGAGATCGATATTCGCCGCATCCAGGACTGTCGCCAATTCACGCAAGGGCGCTTCATTAATAAAGCCGCTGGTCACAAAGATATTTTTCAGCCCCTGCCGCCGCGCCAGCACGGCAGTGTCATAGGCCAGCTCGTAGAAAATGGTCGGCTCGGTGTAGGTATAGGCGATCGAGGTTGCGCCGGCAGCGAGGGCTGCTTCCACAATCCCCGCCGGCGTCACCGGCTCGCCGGGGATAGCGTGTTCCAGTTCCAGCAGTTGGGGACAGAGGGGTTCCTGAATTGCAACTGAGCCATTCGGAGCGAGTCGCTTGGGCAGGTGATCCTTGGGCCATTGGGAAATTTCCCAGTTCTGGCAGAAGGCGCAACGCAGACAACAGCCAACGGTGGCGATGGAATACGCCATCGAGCCAGGATAAAAGTGATACAGCGGCTTTTTTTCGACCGGTTCCACGCTTCGTGCCACAATCTTGTCGTAAACCAGGGTGTAGAGTACGCCATGGTGGTTGTAGCGGACCCCGCAAGCTCCACGTCCGCCTTCCGCGATATGACAGTTGTGTGGACACAGCGCACACAGCACCTCTTCGTCTGGGAGCGCCTGATAAAAACGTGCTTCGTATAGTTTATCCATGGCGGCGTCACTCGCTAAACTGTCCAAATTATTGAAATGTTCGGTTCGGGGAGTATTAAAATCCATTGATAATTAATAGGCTTATCGCAATTCAATATCGATTCCCTTGCGAATTCCCACTCCAGCGATCCTGTGAGACGAAGATGCCATGGGTTTTATCTATCACTCGTCGATGGCCCCTTGCCGGCTGAGACGACTACGAAAGAGCAGCGCCCACGCCCCGACTGCAAAGGCTCGATCATGCAAGTCTCGGCCAGGGAGTGGGACAGGGTTTGTCCCCAGGCGTGGATGGTGAAGCCGGCCTCGCCCAACAATTGTTCGACTTCGGCGGCGGAATAAAACGTCGCCTCGCGATAAAAAACACTCCGCGCCTGATGCGCCAGGTAGTCCCGGCCCAGTGGACTGTCGCGATCGATGAACCCGATCACCAGCGATCCGTTCGGCTCGAGTACCCGATGCGCCTCGGCCAGCATGCGCGCGGGCGAATCCACAAAACAGAGCGTGGTGACGATGAGAGCGTAATCGAAACGGGCCGGCGGGAATGGAAGCTGTTCGGCGGTCCCCACCACGACCTCGATGCCGCGAGCGGCGGCCAAGGCCAGCATGGCCGGCGAGGGATCCACGCCGACCTGAATCCCCAGGGGCGCCGCGAAGCGCCCGCTGCCCACCCCGATCTCCAGGCCCCGTCCTGACCAGGGCAGGAATGCCCGCACGGCGAGCAGCTCCGACAGATAAGCCGCCTCATTCCGGGTGAACCAGTCCTCGTAACGCTCCGCGTGGGCTTCAAAAGCAGCGATTTTTGGCATGGCACAGGCCCTCCTTATGGCGCTTGGCCGGCCAGCGTCCGCTGGACTCGCTCCCAGGTCGCTACTACGGCGTCGGTCGTCGGACCGCAATCGAAATCCACGACCGTCTGGCGGGCCACCAGCGCCCGGCTCACCGCCGGCTCGAAGGGGATCAGTCCCACCACCGGAACGCTGTCGGCCCGACATTCCTGCTGGATCAACGCGGTCTGGGCTTCGTTGATGTCGAATTTGTTGATGCACGCCAGCACCGGCAGGCGGAAATGGCGACACAACCCGATCACCCGCCGCAGGTCATGCAGGCCGGACACCGTCGGCTCGGTGACGATCAGCACGACATCGGTTCCGGTGATGGCGGCGGTGGCGGGACAGCCGATGCCTGGCGGACCGTCGTTGATCAGGAGCGCCGCGCCTTCCCGTTCGGCGATGCGCCGCGCCTCCCGCCGCACCAGGGTCACCAGCTTGCCGGAATTGTCCTCGCCGATGCCGAGGCGGGCATGGACCAGGGTCCCAAACCCAGTTTCCGAGATGAACCAGCGGCCGTTCACGGCATCCACCATCCGGATGGCGTGATTCGGACAGGCCAGCGCGCACAGGCCGCAATGCTCGCAGGCCAGCGGATCGATGACGCAACTCCCGTCCTCTTCCCGATGGATGGCCTCGAACCGGCACAGCGACTGACAATGGCCACATTTCATGCAGAGGCGATAGTCAATTTGCGGGGTGCGGCCACCGCTGAAATCCTCTTCATGCCGGATGATCGGGTCGAGCAGCAGATGCAGGTCGGCGGCGTCGACGTCGCAATCGCTGAGCACCTTGTTGGCCGCGAGAGCGGCGAAGGCGGCGCATACGGTCGTTTTGCCCGTGCCGCCCTTGCCGCTCAGAATCGTCAGTTCCTTCATCGGGCGACCTCCTGGCGAATCGCCTGGTGCAAGGCATGGAACCGTTCGCGGTACACCGGACTGGCCTGGACCCAAGGGATCCCTTGCGAATAAGCCACCGCGAGTTCCCGCTCGAAGGGAATTTCCAGCAAGATCGAGATCATCTCTTGTCGACAATACTCGGCGACGGCGTCGTCACCGATATCGCAGCGATTCAGTACCACCCCGCAGGGAACCCCCAGGGCGCGAGCGACGCCGACCGCCAGTTGCAGGTCGTTGAGACCAAAGGGGGTCGGCTCGGTGACCAGCAGGCAGTAGTCGGCCCCCCGCACGGTCTGCACCATCGGGCAGGCCGTGCCGGGCGCGGCGTCCAGAATTACAGTTCGCCGGGTATCGGCATGGCGTTTCACGGCCTTGATGACCGGGACGGCGACGACTTCCCTCACGTCCAGCGTTCCCTGGACGAAATCAATCCCGCCTCCATCGCCATTCGGAATGCGACCGACTGCGACCTCGCCAATCCGCCGCTCGATTTCCGTAATCGCGCCCGGTTCGGGGCAGACATAGCTGCATACCCCGCAGCCGTGGCACAGGTCCGGGAACACCCGCACGCGCTGCCGGGTGACCGCCAGGGCGTTGAATTCGCAGGCCTCGGCGCACCGGCCGCACCGGGTGCAGAGTTGTTCGTTGATCTGCGGCAAGGGGACAGTAACGGGGTGGCGCGTCTGAAGGTCGGGATGGAGGAACAGGTGGCCGTTGGGTTCCTCCACATCGCAGTCCAGGTATTGGGCATCGGGGACGGACAAAACCAGGTTCACCGCCACTGTGGTCTTGCCCGTGCCGCCTTTGCCGCTGGCAATGGCGATGATCATATCATCGCCTTCAGAACGTGGGCCGACCGCCGCCAAACCCGTAACCCCGGCCCCAGGCCTGGCCGCCGCCGCATGGCCCCCGGCCGCGTCCTTGACCCCGGCCGCGGCCCTGGCCTCGGCCACGACCCTGACCAGGCTGACCCCAGCCCTGACCCTGGCCGGCGCCGGGTCCATAACCCTGACCCCGTCCTCGGCCCTGGCCGGCGCCGGGTCCACCGCCGTATCCCTGGCCGCGTGGGAGCGGCTCGGCCCCGGAACGGGCGACCGCCTGAACTTCATGTGAGTAGCGCGTCGCGGCCTCGCGCACGGTTCCAGCGATATCCTCCACGATCCGAATATCGGCGTCGTCGAGCACGGCGGCCACTTTGGGTCCGCAGTGCCCGGTGAGTAATGCGCCGACGCCTTGGTCAACGACCCACTGGGCCGCCTGGATACCTGCTCCACTCGCTGCATCGCGGAAGGGATTGGCTTTCGCTTCGAAAGCGCCGCTCTCGGTATCCACCAGAGCAAAGTAGGGACAACGCCCAAACCGGGGCTCCACGGCGGAATCAAACGCGGTTCCGGTTGATGTGATCGCAATTTTCATCGGGGTACCTCCTCGAATCAGCCCTGCGCGGGGGAATCACCGGTCGCGTCCTGGCTCTCGCCCTGGGAAGGCGCCGCGCAGGGCGACGTCTCCGGTTCGGCGCGGGCCGGTGATGCAGTAGATTTCAAGGCGCTCGCTTCGGCCTCCTGCCTGACCGTCGCTAAAGATTCGGTCGCGATCAGCAGGCGCTTGCCGTGCAGCAGGACGTCAGCGACCTTGCGCCGCGCCTCCGCCACCATGCGGGAAAACGTCGGGCGCGATATCCCCATCCGCTGGGCGCATTCCTCCTGGTACAGCCCTTCGTAATCCATCAAGCGCAAGGCTTCGAACTCGTCGGCGCGGAGTTCCACGGTGTCCAGGCCCCGGCCTCGCACCCCGCACGGTTTGAAACAGGTATGGCTCGGGTTGAAGCCAATCCACCGAGCGCGTCGCCGCGGACCTCTCATTGCACGCACCTTGAAATATGAACTTATGTGCGTAGATTAACGCACCTATGTTCATAAATCAAGCCTTTTGGCCCATGAGAATTCAGGCAGAACACGAAACAGGGGTCGAATCGTCAGGGCGAGAACCGCTCACCCCGCCAGCCCCAGATGCTGGCGCACAAAGGCGATTTGCAGGGCGATGCTCCGCTCGAACCAAGGCCCTTCATACAGATCGAAGTGCCCGATCGGCAATGTTTCCAACTGGCAGCGGGCGATGCGCGCGGCGGTCCTGCGGGTTGCGGTGAGGGGAATCAACGAGTCTTGTTCGGCGGCGATTATCAGCACCGGCGCCTGAATCCGGCGCACGACGCGAACCGGCCGATAAGCCAGGATGGCGAGCAGGATGCGCGCCGGGACCGTTTCCTGCCAGACAGTCCCGGGAGGAATGAGGCGCAGGTAACCGTCGTAGCAATCCGGCGTGGCGAGACAGCACACCCCCGCCCGACCGACGATGGGCACGCGCACCGGTTCGCGACCCAATGTGGCGGCGGCCAGGTCGCGCAGCGCCAACCAACTCGCGCCGGGCAGCAGACGCGGCGGGTAGCGGAATGCGCTGGCCAGACCATCCACATGTGGCACTTGCGCCACCACCGCGGCGATGCCCGGCAGGCGCGCCGCCGTCACCAGCGCATGGCCGCCGCTGAGAGAGGTGCCCCAGAGCACTGTCCGCGCGCCGTCCACTCCTTTCAGCCCCTGGGCATAACGCACTGCCGCCGCGAAATCCGCCAAGTGCCGCCCCGGAGCGACCAGCCCGCGCGGCGCTCCCTCGCTGTCGCCAAATCCCCGGTAATCGAACAGCAGGACCGCCAGGCCGGCGGCGCACAATCGTTCGGCGAAAGCCGGCAGGCGAAAGCGCCGCTCCGCGCCGAAGCCGTGCCCCATGACCACCACCGGCGGCCGGGTCTGCCCCTCCGGCCGGTACAGATCGGCCCGCACCAGGTCGCCGTCCACCCGAAATGCAACCGGCTCAAGGCGCATCGTGCGCTCCACGGGAGTTTTGCCATTGACCGAACTCGATCCGGCGACCGACCCCGCCCAGCAGACAGCGCTCGCCATAGGCGCGGCGGAAAGCCTCCCTGGCTTCGTCGCCGGTGCAATGCGTAGGAACTACATACTCGACGCCGAGGTGTTGCAGAGAAGCCATCGCCCGGGCGATGGCGGCGGCATCCGCGTACATCAGGTGAAACCCACCGATGGCCCACTCCACCGGTTTGCCCAGGAAGGTCTTCGCACGCTCGACGATCCGCTCCATGCCCGGATGCGCGCAGCCGCTGATCGCCGCCGTCAACCCGTCAATATCCAGGATCAGCGCCTGTTCCGGGGGCTCGCTGTCGAACACGCCGGTGGAAAAAATGCCCGGCGCCAGCGGTTGCGGCTCGGGGCCGACCACGCGCACTTCGCCGCAGAGGGCGCGCAGATCCTGGATCAGATGCTTGGAAAAACCGTCATGCACGACGACCGTGGCCCGGGGGTTCACTTCCAGAAAGGAGTCCAGGCCGCCGATATGATCCCAGTGCGGGTGGGAAAGAAACAGCAGGTCCACCGCCGCCGGCGGCAGTTGGAGCGCCGCCATGTTTTTGAGCAACGCGCGGCCGTTGCTGCCGGTATCGAACAGGACGATGCGCGCCGGCGTCTGGATCACGGCGGCGAATCCCCACAGGGTCGGAAATCCCGGCAGGCCCGGGTCGTTGTCGAACACGATGGTCATGCCGGGCAGGTTCATGATCTTGTGGCTCTCTCAGGCCAAGCGCGGGGGATCACCCCAGTTCCAGCACGTCGCCGTTGCCGACGAACAGATTGGTCTGGGAGCCGTGCCGGGCCGTGCCGCGCACGACCGGCAGGCCCAGTTCCACCATCTTCTCGACGGCGGTGCGGCCGGTGCAGTGGTTGCAAGCCACCTTGGCGATGCCATAGCCGCGCAGGGCGTTGACGATCTGTTCCCGCGCCTCGTCCCAATCTTCCAGGGGCGCGATGTGCAGTCCCCCGTAGATGGCGTGGATGCGCTCCCCACCCTGAAAAGTCCGGCGGGCGTAGTCCAGCAGATTCAGCACGCCGCCGTGGCCACAGCCGGTGACCATCGTCAGGCCCCGATCCTGGAGATTGGCGTACAGGACGTTTTCGCCATCGACTTTCAACAGGGTGTGCATGGGAAAACCGACCAGCGCCAGGCCCGGAAACAGCACCAGCGGCTGATCGGCCCGAACGGTGACCACCTTGCCAGTATGCCCCTGCTGCTGGATGTGAGTGAACCCTTTCGGATGGAAGCCTTCGGGGACGTAAATCGTGATGCCGGGACAGTGCTTGAGGGTCGAGCCGATCCCCCAGAAGTGATCGAAATGCTCGTGGCTGACGATCAGCGCCTCGATCTGACCCTGTTGCAACAGCCGGTCGATGCCCTCCTCGGCGAAACGCCGGTCCATCCAGGTCGGATTCCAGCCGGTGTCGAACAGCAGGCGGCGCACGGCACCATCGGTTGTTTCGGCTTCCAGCAGCGCCGAAAAGCCGGCGGCGTTATCCGCGTGCAGCGCGCCAAAGGGCGGCCAGGGAATCGCGTACTGATCAGTCTCGGCGCCGCCGGCATCCTTGATGTCGCCGAACACCGTACCGGTATCGAACCAGCCGGTTTCGGAAATGCAGCGAATCGTCAATCGGCGCAAGGCGCCGATGTCGAGCATGGAAGAAACGGTGGTCATGGCCATTACCTCGCGATGCGGGATGAAATAAGAATATTTCCAGGGGATTCGTCCCTATCGTCCTCGTCGCGCGCCTCCTACTCGTGCCGATGCTCTCCCTCGCCACGGGCGTGCGGTCCCGGCGATCCGACCGTCAGAGAACCGGCCAGATAAGCGGCGACCGCCTTGTCTGGATCGGTTTCGGT
>DGFE01000024.1:10498-27608 GCA_002391525.1 Competibacteraceae bacterium UBA3908 | reverse complement strand
AGATGTGTATAAGAGACAGCTACAATGGATTAGGGACTAATGGCCCTATCTATGCGCGAACCTATTGGTTTAATATTCCCTGCTTGAAATGTCCATTGGATCTTTGGATCTACCAAGAGATTATTGCTGAAATCCGGCCTGACCTTGTAATCGAAACAGGTACATATCTGGGCGGCAGCGCTCTTTTCATGGCACACATGCTTGATATTTTGGGTCATGGTGAGGTGATTTCTATCGATATTGCAGAAAATACTTCTCTGCCGATTCACTCTAGAGTCAGGTATATAAAGGGTTCTAGTGTGGATCCAGTACTGATTGATTCTTTGCTGGGCTCCCGTCCTGAAGAAACCAGGTTAGTGATTTTAGATTCCGATCATACTAAGGATCATGTTTTAAAGGAGCTTGAATTGTTTGCGCCATATGTCGGTTTGGGGAGTTACATGATCGTGGAAGACACGAACATCAATGGGCATCCGGCTTATGCCTCGTTTGGAGAAGGGCCTTTCGAAGCAGTCGAGGAGTTCTTGCGTAAAAATCAAAATTTTGCTGTGGATCAATCCAGAGAAAAATTCCTGATGACGTTCAATCCGCGCGGCTACTTGAAGCGGATTGCGTAAGAGACGAAGCGGTTTGATCGGGTTGCCGATAGCCGATTGGGATCGGGCTCCCAAAGCTCCGATGCTCGCCGTTGGCCCGGATTAAAAAATAACAATGAAATCATGAGGCTAAAATTTTGTCTTGCGCTGAGATCGATGCTGTTGAACCCCACGCAATGCCGTTACCGGTCGTTGACGTAATCATTCCGGTTTACCGGGGTCTGAATGAAACCCGCCGCTGCCTGGACAGTGTGCTGGCGTTTCCGCAGCGGACCCTCCACGAAGTCGTGGTGATCGACGATTGCAGCCCGGAGCCGGAATTATCGGCGTACCTCCACGACTTGGCGGACACCGGCGCCATCACCTTGCTGGAAAATCCGGTCAACATGGGCTTCGTCAACGCCGTCAACCGGGGCATGGTGCTGCATTCCGACCGCGACGTGGTGCTGCTCAACAGCGATACGGAGGTCCACGGCGACTGGCTGGACCGCCTGTGCCGCCACGCCGGCGGCGACCCGATGATCGGGACGGTGACGCCGTTTTCCAACAACGCCACGATTTGCAGCTATCCGCGCTTCATGCGGGACAATCCGCTGCCGGCGGGCTGGCCGCTGGCGGCGCTGGATGCGCTGTGCGCGGAGGTCAACGCCGGGCAGGCGGTGGACATGCCGACGGCGGTCGGTTTCTGCCTGTACATCACCCGGCGCTGCCTGGAGCAGGTCGGTTACTTCGACGCCACCGTGTTCAAGCGCGGTTACGGCGAGGAGAACGATTTTTCGATGCGGGCGCTGGAAATCGGATTCCGCCATCTGCTGGCCGCCGACGTGTTCGTCTACCATCGAGGTGGCATCTCCTTCGGCGAGGAAGGGCCGGCGCTGTGCGAGCAGGCCCAGCGCGTTCTGGAGCAGCGGCATCCGCGCTATTTCCCGCTGGTGGGCGACTATTGCGCCCGCGATCCGGCCCGCCCGCTGCGCCGGCGCATCGACAACGCCCGCCTGGCCCGCTCGCCGCGCCCGCGCTTGCTGTTCATCCTGCACAAGGGCGGCGGTGGCACGGAGAAACACGCCCGGGAACTGGCGGCGCTGCTGGAGCCCGATTACGAAGTCTTTCTGTTGCGGGCCTACGATGCCACGACAGCGGTGCTGGAGTGGGCGCGGCGCGGCGAGGAGTTCAGCGCCTGGTTCCCCTTGCCGCAGGCTTATGCGGATTTGCTGGACTTCCTGCGGAAGCTGCCGGTGACTCGCATCCATGTTCACCACGTGCTCGACCTCCAGCAACAGCTGTTGCGGCTGCCCGAGGACTTGGCAGTGCCCTACGATTTCACGCTGCACGACTATTACCCGATCTGCCCGCAATACAATCTGGCGCGGGCCGATGGCCGTTATTGTGGCGAGCCGGACACGGCGGGCTGTACCGCCTGTCTGGCCGAGCGCCCCGCGCCCTGGGGAATGGACATTTTGTCCTGGCGGACGCTGTTTCGGCGGTTGCTGATGAACGCCGCGCGCGTCATCGTGCCCTCGCGTGATGTGCTGACGCGGATGCGGCGCTATGTGCCCGATGCCCGCTACGTGTATCTCCCCCATCCGGAACCGACGTTGATCGTCCCGCCCGGGTGGTCGTCCGGCCCGAGCGGCGAACTCAAGATCGCGGTATTGGGTCGGCTGACCCCGGCCAAGGGCCTGCATCTGCTGGAGGCGTGCGCGGCTGATGCCAAGGCGCGAAACCTGCCGCTGTTTTTCCGGGTGATCGGCCATACGGAGCGGGAATTGCAGCCGAAGTCGGATAGCACCTTATCGTTCTCCGGGGCTTACGAGGATGACGAACTGCCGTTGCTGATCGCCCGCGAACGGCCGGATTTGTTCTTGTTTCCGGCGCAGTGGCCGGAAACCTATTCCTATACGCTCAGCGTCGCCATGCGAACCGGGTTGCCGATCATCGCGCCCCGGTTGGGGGCTTTCGGCGAGCGGCTGGCCGCTTATCCGCAAGCCCGGCTGCTGGATTGGAACACGCCCCCGGCGGGTTGGAACGATCAGTTGATGAGTTTTTGGCGTGGACGCGAACAAGGCGCGGTTCAGAAGGGCTCCGGTTATGATGCCTGAAGACTATTTGCGGCAATACACTGAATCATTTCAGCCACTCGCGACCGAATTCGACTCCCCGCAACACGGAACTGAATTGATGTTGGAACGCGGATACCACTACCCGCCGCATTTGCGACAGGAAAGTTACCTGGACACCTTGAGTCGGGCCGACTTGCTGGAAATCGTCCAACAGCTTCTTGCCACGGAATATCCACAACAGCGGCTGATCCGGCGGCAGGTTGGCGAGTATCTCGAAACCTTGCAACGCCTGAAGGATGAACGGGCGTGGCGGCAGGCCGAGATGGAACGGTTGAACGGCGAACTGGCTTGGCGCGTGGATGAATTGGCCAATCTCGGGACGGAACGCGAGCGGTTGGCTGCCTTGGTGATCGACTCTCACGCCGAACTGGAAAACTGCCGGAGCCGGATCGCCGTGCTCGAAAACGAGTGCGCGACGCTGCGCGCGACGCTGACCGATCTGCGGGGATCCGCCTCCTGGAAGGTGACGGCGCCGTTGCGCCGGTTCAGCAGCGCGGTGAAAGCGTTGCGTACACCGGGGGATTGAGCCCGATGTCCATGGTCGTTGCAAGATTTGTAGGTTGGGTTAGGTTGTAGGCTGTAACCCAACATTTTGATTGTGTTGGGTTACACGCTACGCGCTAACCCAATCTACATTGACTTTAGGTCATGCTCAATCCAACAGACCGAGTTGGGCCAGTCGGCGCCGGTGGCGGGCGCCGACTGCGGCGAAACTATGATAGGTCTGGATGTAATGTGCCGCCCGCTGGCCAATAGCGGCGGCATAGGTAGGGTCCATGACTAGCCGCCGCAGATACCAAGCCGCCTGTTCGACATCGGGTTCGGCCCAGCGTTGGCCCGCACCGTAGGGATACTCATCCGAGCCCACTGGCACCAAGATGCAATCCACCAAACAGGAATTGGCTTCATTCATGAAGTCAAGATTGCCGGAATAGCCGGTGGCGACCACGGGTTTGCCGAAATACATGGCTTCGGCCAGGCCACGCCCGAATCCCTCCGAGCGATGCAGCGAGAGGAAACAGTCGCACAGACGCACCAGTTCCTTGATTTCCCAGTCGCTCATTACTCGATCAATCAGGATCACTCGGGGGTCGCGCACGACATCCGAATCGCGAAAAACTTGATAATCCTCGGGACAGGCTTCCGTGCCATTCATCTTAATGACCAAGTTAACCGGCGTCACGGCATCATCCAGGAATGCCGTAGTGAAGGCACGAATGGCGGCCTCGGGATTCTTACGGTGGATGAAGGAACGAAAGTCGAAAAAGAACAATACCAAGAATCGATTTTCGGGTAACCCGAAATAAGCGCGGGAAAAAGATTGTGTGGAACCGGCTGATGCTACCGCTACTGGCATCCATAATACTGGGCAGGGAGCCTTGTCAGCTACTGCCTGCTGGATGAAACGTGTGTGCACCCATATTTCATCCACGTAGCGGAATGCTCCCTGCCAGGCATCCGGAAATTGGCTCAGCTCCCAAGCCCAGTAGCCGATATTGTAGCGACCCGCGTAGAAATCCGATCCCAGATGAGCAAAAGCATTGTCCATCTCATTCGCGTTCAGATAAAAAACATTGGCCTTATGAGCGGTTCGGGAATCGATCCGATCCATAAATGGAAAGCCCGGGTGCAGAACCGCCGTTTCCTTGCCGTAATCGCCAAAGGTATTGCGAAGGGTGAAGGGAATATCGGCGGCGGCAAAGGCGCAAGCGCCGGTACGCACATCTTCGCCCCGGCCTAGCACGGCGTAGGGATGACCGACCAACACGGCGCCCGGCAAAAGTTCCGGTCGATGGATGTGTCGCCAACTGGTATCCGGTTTCAGCGTGGGAGCAGCTATGGTGACTGGCTGACCCAAGCCATTGTCATCTTGGGTACTGAGTAACAATCGCAGCCGCAAATTGAACCCGGCCAGCCCTTCGTCACGCAGTACTGCCGCAGTCCGGCGGAACAGGTGTGGCAATCCAGCGTGGCGAGCCACAGCGGTTCTGACGGCGCCTGCCAGTCGTCGCAGGCGGACAATCAATCCCGTTCCTAGCATACCAGCGACCTCAAAGCATTCCTCGTCGCTTCCACCCTAGATAAAATTACTTTGCTCTTATCCATTTCTATTCGGTTGGTAGCTCGGTATTTGGCTTTAGGCATGATATCAGAGGTCATATTCAAAAAAAATGACACCGCGCTTATGGCGGAATGTCGAGCAAACATTGCCAAGCACCGTTTTGGTGTTTTTGAATTAATCATTCTTCAATCCGATTAACAGAATCTTTCCTGATCATGAACACTTCAAGAAATTCTCCATCTATTCCAAAATTTCTATCCCGCAGCACCAAGGTACTTAAGTTATAGCCAGACCATTTTTTCACCAAATCGTCAAAATCACAGCCGTAATCCCAAGTGACTAAGCTCTTGCCGTCTCCGATTGGATTACCATGATAATCGGGAAGGTGATTATGGATAACCTCACCGTTGTTTAAAGTGGCTCGGGGATAACTGTTCAAGATGGATTTATGCTTTGGAACCGTGAATATATAAATTCCTGCCGGTTTTAAAACCCGCATGATTTCAGTGAACGCTTTGTCAGGATTGAATACGTGCTCCATGACATCCTGGGTGATGAATATGTCGAAAGACTCATCATCGAAAGTCATCTGCTCCAGGTTCTCGCATCGGCTGTCGTCAATGATCGAACCGGGAGCGATATTCTCGAAGTAGTGTGAAAAAGTGTAGTGGGGACAATGTTTGCCAAAGTAATCCAGGGAAGGCGAACTTTCGTGGATGGATTGATTTTTCCAGTCGGGGCGAAAGAGGTTTAAAAAATAGACCAGAGCGCGTTGCCGTGGAATGGTTTTGCATGAAGAACAAAAATAATGATCGCGAAGCCAGGGATGATTGGACCGGAAAATGACTTCCTTGTCGCAAATTGGGCAATAACCAGGATTCTCCAGATAGATTATCCCGGTTTCAATATCGGGATGGCTGCAAGGCGTCGCAATCAAGTCTTGCGAGGAGAAAAGTGCTGATACATTCTTCGTTGCTTCCAAATATTGATGCCCGAACTTCCGGTCCGGTTCGAGATAATTCCCTTCGGCCCATTCATTCCAGGCATTGACGAACACCAGTCGTTCGTTGGCGGGCCGGAAGTAACGGGTTTGCTCCACCAGATGTTTCAGCCAGCGCCCGTAATGTTCGGGCGTGGTATTGAGAAAAATGTCGCCGTTGTCCTGGCGACGGGCGGTGTTGTCCCAAGACGGCATCGTCGTGCGGAAGAAGGGGTAGGGCATCGGCGGCCGGTTCATGAAAAAGTCGGCGGTGGCGACGTAATCGTAGAATCGCCCCTGGAAATCCGGGTTGAGCATCTCCGCCGGTCGCTCGGCCAGCACCGCCATGGCGTGCGGCGGGAACTCGACGGCGGCGTCGAAACCGAAGCCGCGCGGATCGTCGGTGACGCCGAAGCTTTGCACCGCGACCAGATACAATTCACCCAGTCCGGCTTCGCGACAGTACCGATGCCAGATTTCGGCGGTTCGGGCGGCGTCCGGCAACAGGCCGGGGCGATAGACCAGCAGCAGCGGCCGGCCATCCACCCGGATGTAGCGCCGGTCGCGCAAGGCGGGTTCCAGGGTCTTGATAAAATTCAGATCGTCCTCATCAGAATGTTCCTGGGCGATCAGGATTTCGGCGTCGAGGCCATCCCAGCGCCGGCTCCAATTTTCGTTGGCCCAGCAGACGCAGAACGGAAAATCGGGTCGGCCCGATTGCACCACCTCGTCCAGCGGCCGGTTCAGCAGCCGTTTGCCGGCGAACCAGTAGTAGTAGTAACAGAAGCCGTGGATGCCATATCGCCGGGCCAGGGCGGCCTGTTCTTCCCGCGCTTCGGGAAGGCGCAAGTCGTAAAAACCCAAATCCGCCGGCAGGCGCGGCTGGTAGTGGCCGACGAAGTTGGGCACGGCCTTGGTGACATTGGTCCACTCGGTGAAGCCCTTGCCCCACCAGTGATCGTTCTCCGGGATCGGGTGGTACTGGGGCAGATAGAAAGCGATCAGTCGGACCCGGTCGAGCGCCTGGAGCGTGGTCCCCCAACGGTCGAGATAAATTTGTCGGTTGCGTTCGATCTGTCGCTGCTTGTGACCGTCCCGGTTGGTGGTGACGCTCAGATGATGGATCACTGCGGCGGCTGGCTGATAGATGACCTTGCGGCCCCGTTCCCGCACCCGCAGCGACAGGTCGCAATCCTCGAAGTAGGCTGGCGCGTAGATTTCATCGAATCCTCCCAGTTCCCGGAACAGGGCGGTTTCGATCAGCAGGCAGGCTCCGGAACAATGATCCACCTCTCGCAGGATGTTGTACTGGGGTTTGGCGGGATCGTCGTTCAGGCCGATCAAATCCACCGTGCCATCCCGACGCAGGGCGGCGCCGGCTTCCTGAAGATGACCGCTGGGATAGATCAGTTTGGCGCCGACGATGCCGGCGTCTGGAGAGGTCGCGAAGACTTCCACCAGCCGGTCCAGCCAGCCGGGCAGCACCTGGGTATCGTTGTTCAGGAACAGCAGATAACGCCCCCTTGCCTGCGCGGCGCCCCGGTTGGCGGTGCGCAGGAAGCCGAGGTTTTCCGGATTGCGCAGGTAGCGAAGGCCCGGAATCGCGCCAAGCAATCGCGCGGTCGCGTCGCTGGAGGCATCGTCCACGACGATCAGCTCGTAACCAGCCTCGGGCGGATAACGATGGATGGAAGCCAGGCAAAAAACCGTATACTCGACCTGGTTGAAAACCGGGACGATCACCGAAACCAGCGGTTCCCCGGGGGCGGCGAAGGCCAGACTGGCGGCCAACCCTGCAATGCCTTCCGGGCCGGTTTCCACCATGGGCGGCGGGGGTGGCGGTGGCGGAGCCGTCGCCGGAGCGGGCGCTTTCGCCGTCGCCGGTCGGGTGGCCGCCGTCTGCACCAGCCATTGCTGATAGTTGGCGCTGTCCTTGAGTAGCGGACCGAGATGCCGATACAGAAAAGACTTGATGCGCCATTTGAAGGGCAGTGGCAACGGGAGCCGGCGGTAGAGAAAACGTGCGCTTTGGCCGGCCAGGATTCGGATTCTGCTGGGCATGTGGGTGGGTCGTCGGCGGTCTGGCGGCGGGTTGCCCAGCCGCGAGCAGCGGTGGCGATGATTGATTTCGGCTGGATGGAACGGCTATCGTGAGCGTCCCGGCGGGGCCTGCATCGTTGCAAATGGCGTACATCGGCAGGCGCCATCGAGCCAGTATTCTATGGTATTACCGCCCGATGTGAAATTGGATGGGCGGAACAACAGGTGAAAGGCGGGAGCGAAGGGACAAGTTTTGGCAAGCGGAGTGGCGGTCATCATCGTCAATTTCAACAGCGGACCCCTGCTCGGCGAGTGCCTGCGCCACCTGTGCGCCCAGACCCGCCGCCCGGAGCGGATCATCGTGGTGGACAACGCCAGCGACGATGGTTCCGCCGACCGGCTGGAAGGCGACTGTCCCGAGGTGGAGATGCTGCGGTCGGACCACAATCTGGGATTCGCCGCCGCCAACAACCTGGCGGCGCGGCGGGCGGGCGAGGTGGAATGGCTGGCCTTGCTCAATCCCGACGCCTTTCCCGAGCCGGACTGGCTGGAACGGTTGCTGGCGGCGGCGCGGGCGCATCCCGAATGCGCCAGCCTCGGCGCCCGTCTGGTGAATGCCGGCGATCCCGCCCGGCTGGACGGAACCGGCGATGTCTACCATGTCAGCGGACTGGCGTGGCGGCGCGACCACGGCAAGCTGATAGGGGCGGGCGCGAGCGAGGCTGGCGCAATCTTCGCGCCCTGCGCGGCGGCGGCGCTCTACCGCCGCGCCGCGTTTTTCGAGGCGGGCGGTTTCGACGAGGACTACTTTTGCTATTTCGAGGATGTCGATCTGGGATTCCGATTGCGCTTGCTCGGCTATGGTTGCCGGTACGTGCCGGATGCGGTGGTCCGGCATGTCGGTTCGGCGGTGACCGGTCAGCGCAGCCCGTTTTCCCTCTATCACGGCCACCGCAACCTGGTCTGGACCTGGTGCAAGAACATGCCCGGCCCCTTGTTCTGGCTGTATCTGCCGCAACACCTGCTGCTGAATCTGGGCACTCTGCTCTGGTTCGCCCTGCGCGGTCAGGGCGCTGCCCTGCTGCGCGCCAAGCGGGATGCCCTGCGCGGACTGCCGCGCTGTTGGCGCCAGCGCAAGGCCATTCAGTCCCGCCGCCGCGTCTCCGCCTGGCGATTACGACGCATGATGAGCCATGGCCTGCTGGCGCTCTGTCGGCGCGGCGGCGGCTGACGCGGGACTGAAGCCGTGTCCGCCATCCCCCTGATGCACGTTTATCATCGCCCCCTGGACCCGAACGGGCAGGATTCGCTGGCCAAGCTGGCCCGGCTGATCCAGCCCGGCAGCCGGGTGCTGGATCTGGGCGCGGGTCCGGGCGTGCTGGGCCGCTATCTGGCGGAAACGCTGCGCTGCGTGGTGGACGGGGTCGAGTACAATCCCGCCGCCGTCGCCGAGGCCGCGCCCTGGTATCGCCAGCTGGAATGCGCCGATCTCGAACAGGTCAGGCTGGCTGAATGTTTCGCCGGCAATCGATACGATTTCATCGTCTGCGCGGATATTCTGGAGCATCTGCGCCGGCCCGGCGCTCTGCTCGCCCAACTGGCCGGCCTGCTCGCCCCGAACGGGCGGATGCTGGCTTCGGTGCCGAATGTCGCGCACGCCGGATTGATCGCGGAACTGCTGGCTGGCGATTTCCGCTACCGGCCCGAAGGCTTGCTCGACGAAACCCACCTGCGGTTTTTCACCCGCGCGTCCCTGCTCCGATTGCTGGAGGAGCACGGCTTGCGGTCGGTCGCGCTGGACGCCACGGTCGTGGAACTGGGTCAGTCCGAGTTCGCCGACCAGTGGATCGCCGGGGGCTGGGCGGAAGCGCTGCCGCCGGAGGTGATCCGCGCGCTGCTGGAGCGGCCCGAGGCGCTGATCTATCAGTTCATCGTGACCGCCGCCCCGGTGGCCAGCGTGGGCGCCGCCGTCGAGCGTGTTCCCGCCGAGGCTTGCGCGGCAGCCCAGACGGCGCTGACGGCGCGGCTGGCGGCACGGGCACGGCCAGCCATGACCTCGCTGTCGGTGGCCATCGTCACCCACGCGCCGGACCTGGCGGTGCTGACGGCGGTGCTGGCGCGACTCGGCCAGGCTTTACGTCGCGCGGTAAAAGACGGGGCGCTGGGCGAGGCGCGAGTGCTGCTGGTCGATAACGGTCCCGGCCCTGGCTGGCGGGAGCCGCTGCGACGGGCGCTGGATGATGCTCGATTGCCGGCGGTGGTCGAACTGCTGAGCGGCCATGGCAACGTGGGCTATGGCGCCGCTCACAATCTGGCGCTGGGGCGTTCGGACAGCGACTTTCATCTGATTCTCAATCCCGACGTGTTGCTGGAGGAAGACGCCCTGAGCGAGGGACTGGCGTTTCTGCGTTCCCATCCCGAAGCCGGGCTGGTGTCGCCCGCCGCGTGGGGCGAGGATGGCCAGCGACAGTATTTGTGCAAGGCGTATCCGACGGTGCTGGATCTGGCCTTGCGCGGATTCGCGCCGGGCTGGTTGCGGCGGCGCTTCCAGCCTCGCCTGGGTCGTTACGAACTGCGCGACCGGGCCGGCGACGCGGTATTGTGGGATCCGCTGATCGCCAGCGGTTGTTTCATGCTGTGCCGGCGGGCGGCGCTGGAGCGGGTCGGCGGATTCCGACCCGATTATTTTCTGTACTTCGAGGACTTCGATCTGAGCCTGCGACTGGGGAAAGTGGCGCGCCTGGCCTACGTGCCGCGGGTCCGCGTCGTCCATCACGGCGGTCATGCCGCCCGCAAGGGAATCCGGCATATCGGCTTGTTCCTGCGGGCCGCGACGCTTTTTTTCAGTCGGCACGGTTGGCGATGGTGGTAGCGGCGGATTTCTACCGGGAACGCCCGGTACTGGTGACCGGCGGGACCGGATTCATCGGTCGCCGGCTGGTCGCGGCGTTGCGGCAGCGGGGCGCGCGAACGCGGGTGCTGATCCGGCCAGACAGCGCGCTGCCGGCGGACTGGGCTGGAGGAGTGGAAACCGTTGTCGGCGATCTGGCGGATGTCGCCGGTCTGGCGCGGGCCTGCGCCGGCAGCGATACCGTGATCCACGCCGCCGGTTTCGCTCATGCCGACGCGGCGGATACGCCGGATTTCGCCGCCCGGCACTGGGCGGTGAACGCGGAGGGGACTTTTCGGCTGCTCGACGCCGCCGTGGCCGCCGGCGTCGAGCGGTTCGTCCTGCTCAGCAGCGTCAAGGCGGTGAGCGATCCCGGACCGCGCTGCGTGGACGAGGCCTGGGACGGGCCGCCGGAGACGCCTTACGGTCGGGCCAAGCGCGCCGCCGAGGAGCGGGTGTCGGCGACCGGTCGCGAACGCGGGATGCACGTCGTCAGCTTGCGTCCGGCGCTGGTGTACGGACCCGGCATGAAGGCCAATCTGGCGCGCTTGCTCGAGGCGGCGCGGCGTGGCTGGCTGCCTCCCCTGCCGGAGACCGGCAACCGTCGCTCGCTGGTCCACGCGGACGATGTGGCGCAGGCGGCCCTGCTGGCCGCCGGGCATCCCGTCGCCGGGGGCAAGACCTATTTCGTGACCGACGGACACCCATATTCGGGACGCGAGCTGTACGTCATCATGCGCCGGACCCTGGGAAGGTCGGCGCCGCGCTGGGCGGTGCCGGCAAGCGTGCTGTACGGCGTGGCCGGGTTGGTCGATGGCGCGCTGGGACTGGTCGGCCAACGGCAGCGCAAGGCCCGGACCGCGCTGGACAAGTTGCTGGGCTGGGCGTGCTACGACTCCGCCCGGATCGGCGCCGAACTGGGGTATCGACCCGCCTGGACGCTGGAGCGGTATTGCCAAACCGGATTACGAGGATCGGGCGAATGAGCGAGCCGCGAGGTTTGGGACGCTGGCCGCAGGCGGTCGGAGGCGTGGCGCTGGCCGCGCTGGGCGGCGCCCTGTTGGCCGCGCTGGTGTTGATCCTGTTCTATCGCGCCGGCGGCCTGCCGGCGGTGGCGCCGCCGGTGGTGCTGGCGGGCGCCGAGCTGCGACTGGCCAGCGGCCAGGGCGGACAGACGGCGGCGGGTCTGGAAATCCGCCAGCCCGGTCCGCAAGGTCTGGCGGCGGTGCAGGGGTCGGCCCGGCTGGTGCGCGCGGCCTTGTATCGCCGCTTGTCCTGGCGGGTGGACGGCCTGGAGCCGGGTCGCGAAGTGCGGCTGGTCTGGTCGACGCTGGCCGACCCGCGCACCGTGCGGGAATTGGTGTTGCCATCGGCGGGGCCGGACGGCGGTACGCTGGATCTGGGCGCGGAGCCACGCTGGCAGGGCCGGATCGCCGTCATTGGCCTGGCCGTGCGCGGGCCGTTGCCACAACCGCTGGTCATCCATCACCTGGAACTGCGGCCACCGGTGCTGGGGGTCGGCGAGCTGCTGCGCTGGGCGGTCGAGGAATGGACCGTCTTCGAGGACTGGAGCCAACGTTCCATAAACTACACAGCCGGCGCGCCGTTGGATGCGCTGTTTCCCCCGGTGCTGGTGGTCGCGCTCTGGGTGGGTTTCAGCGCCGCGCTGTACGCCGCGTTCAGGCCGCCGCGCCTTGGCGGCGGGCCCTGGTGGCCGTATGCGGCGCTGTTCCTGCTGGGCTGGCTGGCGCTGGATGCGCGCTGGCAATGGGACTTGAGCCGGCGACTGGAGCAGACCGTGGAACGCTTCGCGGGCAAGGAGGGGGATGAGCGGCGGCTGGCGGGTACGGACGGTGCGCTGTATCGATTCCTGCGCGAAGTCCGGTGGCGCTTGCCGGAGCGACCGGCCCGGCTGTTCATCGTCAGCGCTGATCCGCATGACGGAACCGCCTATCAGGCGGGCCGGGCGCGCTATCACCTGTTGCCGCACAACGGTTATACGGGATTGTCGCAGCCGCCGGGTATCGGCGTGGCGCGCGCCGGCGACTACGTGCTGATCCTGTCGCCCCTGAGCGGGGTGCGCTACGACCGCGAGCGTCGAACCCTGGAGTGGGCGAACGGCCGGTTGCCGGCGGACATGCTGCACGCGGCGGCGGCGGGCGCGCTGTTCCGGGTGCGGGGAGCTTGAACGGCGATGGCCTGGGGGTTGGTCGGATTGGCGCTGGGTCTGCCGTGGCTGATGGGCGCGCTTTGGGTGCGCGGCGGCTGGCGCGGCGCGGCGGCTGGCGTCTGGCCGCTGGCGCTGGGCTATGGCTACGTGCTGGGACTGCTGGTGTTGACCCTGCTGTTGCGCGCGCAGGCGGCGATGGGCTTTCCGCTGAACCTCATCGGTCCAATGCTCATGTTGGCGTTGGCGGCGCTGGCGGGCGGCTGGTGGGTGTGGCGGCGGACCCGGTACGCTGGAGGAGGCGAGCCCGCTGCAAGCGGTTGGCGCGAACAGCCGGTCTGGCAACGAGTGTTGTTCGCATTGCTGTTGGCCTGGCTGGGCTGGCGGCTGGCGGGATTGGCGCAGGAAATCTGGTGGCGGCCTCTCTATCCCTGGGATGCCTGGACCACCTGGACCGTTCGTCCGCGAGTGTGGTCGGAGTTGCGCACGTTGGCGCCGTTCGTCGATCCGCAAAGCTGGCTGGCCGATACGACTGGCTCGGTCTATACCATCGAGGCCTGGACCTATCCCTATGCGGTGCCGTTGCTGGCGCTGTGGCCGACGCTGGCGTTCGGCGCCTGGAACGAGACCGCCGCCAACCTGCCGTGGTTCGGGGCGGCGCTGGCGCTGGGGTTCGGTTTCTATGGACAGGCGCGGTTGTGGGGCGCATCGGCCCTGACCGCGCTGGTGTTCGCCTGGCTGCTGCTGTCGCTGCCGGTGCTGGATACCCATGTCGCGCTGGCCGGTTACGCCGACCTGTGGATGGCGGTGGTCTTCAGTCTGGCGGCCATCGCGTTTTTCCAGTGGTTGCGGGATGGCGACCGCCGGCAGGGACTGCTGGCCTTGCTGCTGGCCCTGGCCTGTCCGCTGGTCAAGCTGGAGGGCACGGTCTGGCTGGTGATGTTCGTTCCCGCCCTGCTGATGGTCCGGTTGCGAGGCCGGCCGCTGTGGACGCTGGCCGGGCTGGGGGTCGTCCTGGGACTGGTTTGGTGGTCGGTGGGCGGCGTGGCGTTCAGCCTGCCGGGGCTGGGCGAATTCCGGTTGACGCCGCAATTGTTCCAGGCGCCCTATCTGGGCCAGTTCAGGCTGGGGTATCGGGGAACCTGGGAGCCGGTGCTGAAGAATTTCTTCGCCCTGGCCAACTGGCATCTGCTGTGGTATCTGGCGCTGGCGGCGGCGGTGACGGCCGTGCCCGGCATCCGGGCGGAACGCTGGCGGCGGGTGATGGCCGTGTTCGTCGCGTCCTGCCTGCTGCTGCTGTTCGTGCTGTTCTTCCTGACCGACGCCCAGCGCTGGGCCGAGCAGTACACCAGCATCAACCGGGTGTTCCTCCACTTCGTTCCGGTGCTGCTGTTCTGGATCGTGACGGTGTTCGTATCGCCGGCGCCGGCGGTGGACCGCGGGCGTTCAACCGCCGGCGAGCACCTGTCGGTATAAATCCGCCACGGCGGCGGCGACCCGGTCGATGCCGAAGCGGTCCCGCAGCGCCGCCGCGCCGGACTGGCCGAACGTTTCCCGTCGGACGGGATCGCGCTGGAGTCCCCGCAACGCCGCGGCGAGCGCCGCCGGATCGCCCGGCGGCGTCAGCAGGCCGTGGCCGGCTTGTCGCACCACCCAACCGGCCCCCGAGCCCGGAATGTCGCCGACCACCACCGGTTTGCCGAAGCGCATCGCCTCCAGCAGCACCAGCCCGAAGGCCTCGGTGCGCTCCAGCGACGGCAGACAGAGCACGTCGCAACTGGCCAGCAGGGCGTTGAGATCGGTCTCGGGCTGAAAACCGGACAACTCGACTCGCCCGTCCAGTCCCAGCGATTGAATCAGGGCGGCCAGCCGCTTCCGTCGGTCGCCGGTTCCCACGATGAGGACGCGGCTGTCCGTCAGTTCGGCGGCGGCCCGGATCAGGATGTCGTGGCCCTTGTAATAGCTCAGCCGACCGATGGCCAATACCCGGAAAGCCGCCCCGTCCCACAGCGTCGCCGCCCGCGCTTGCGCCAGGGGGTCGGGATCGGGGATGCGCGCCGGCTCCAGACCGAGCGGGATGACGTAGCAGCGTTCGCGCCACGGTCGCAGCGCGGCGCTGGCCTCCAGATAGGGCGGGGACGTGGCGATTATCGCCCGGCTGGCGGCCAGCAGCCGTTGCTCCAGCGGTCGGTACAGGCGATAGGCCAACGCCAGTCGCCGGTCGATGGTCGACGCCACCACATCCGCCTGCCACTGCACGATCCAGGGCAGGCGGCGGGCGGCGGGCAGGGCCAGCGCCCAGAACGCCGAGGTGTTGGGCAGATGCAAATGGAGCAGGTCGGGCCGGAACGCGCGGATCGCCCGATTGAGCCAGAAGGGGAACGCCGGGCTGAGGGGGGCATACAGCAATTGGCCATGGCAGGGCGCGCGGTAGACGGGCAACGGATCGGCTGGATCTGGCCGTTGCCCGCGCCGGTTGGGCCGCTCGTCGTGCACCAGCGCCGCCGCGGCGATTCCCCGCGCCGGCAGGGCTCGCAGGAGATCGGCGAGAAAATATTCCATGCCGCCGGCGAACGGCGGGTAGTACTTGCCGATGTGCAGGACGCGCATCGCGGTTACCCGGCGTCGCCCGGTTCGCGGGGGTTTTCCCGCCCGGTCGCGGATTGCGCCGTTTCCGCCGCATCCGGCAACGGCCCGCGCGCCTCCAGCATCGCCAGCCGTTGCGCCAGCCGGCGAATCAGCCGTTCCTGCCGGGAGCGCTCCAGATCCATGGTCAGGATCTTGAGCAGCAGCAGACCGAACCCCAGCACCAAGGCCAGGATCGGCGGATACTGGACCCCCAGATAGCCGGCCAGATAATCGAAGAGTCGCGGAAAGAACCCCAGCACGCCGACGGTCGCGGCGGCTCCGATCCACCAGATCGCGTAGGGTCCGTGCAGATGGTCGCGCCGCACCAGCAGCAGGATGACGGCGGCAAGACCGACTCCAATCGCCATCGAGGTGATTTGATACGTGATCATGGCAAGTATTCAATCGTCGGGCGCGGATGGGAGCGGGCTGCCGCCAATCCGCGCCAGGCAAAGCACGCTGGTTTGCAGCATGTATTGTCCCACGACCCACCAGGAGCGGAACACGCGCGAGGCACCTTGGGCGCGCGGTTGCATCGGCACCGGGACTTCGACGGTCCGCAGCCCTTTACGGCGCAGGATCAGCAACACGCCGACATCCTGATAATCGAGCAGGGTCGCCTCCGGCGCGGCAAGCACGTTGATGGCCGCCTGGTTGTAGGCCCGAAAGCCGGACGTGATGTCCTCCAGCTTCAGGCCGGTGAGCCAGCGGAAATAGGCCCAGGCGATCCGCCGGGCGCGGCTGGCGCGTTCGGGGAAGGCGCCGATGGCGACATCGGCCTCGCCGCTGGCGAGTGGCTGGAGGAGCGCGCCGATGCAGTCCGGTTCGTGCTGGCCGTCGGCGTCGAGGGTGACGGCGGTCCGGTAACCTTGGCGCAGGGCATAGCGCAAGCCGGCCTGGATCGCGCCCCAGGCGCCGAGTTGCAGGGTCAGGGGCAGAACGGTGGCGCCGGCCAGACGGGCGGTTTGGGCGGTGGCGTCGGTACTGCAATCGTCGATGACCGCCACCGGGCAACCCCAGCGCCGCCGGATTTGGTCGACGATGGCGCCGACCGTGGCCTCCTCGTTGTGGGCAGGAACCAGAGCGATCAGACGGTCGGGATGGATCGTCGGCTGGCTGTCGCATTCCGGGTTCGTCCCTGGCGGATCGGGAGTCGGGTGTCCGCGCCGTTTCGACGCGGGATCGGAGTCGTGGCCGTTGTCGACGCCGAACGGGATCGGCGGGTCGGAGGGGTCATGGAATTCCACTTTTTTGCAAGTCGAGTTCATTTCCGCTATGACTCCGTGGGATCAGCCCGGTCGCGGCTGACGGATTCCGTACGGTTTTCCCCGCCTTCGGCTGGATGAGGTCGGCAGGTCCATGTCTGTATCCAGTGTCCGATTTCGGCGAGCCCGTGGCAAGAGTCGCAACCAAACCGCTTTCGGGCAGTCTCTATACTGCATTTGGATGACCAGGGCCCGGACCGGGAGGACTCGAACCATGTATCTGTGTATCTGCAAGGCGGTTTCCGACCAGCAAATCCGGCAAGCCGTCGCTCAGGGCGCTCGTACCGTCGGCGACGTGAGCGCCCGCTTGGGGGTGGGCGTCGAATGCGGCAAGTGCCTCGACAGCATCCGCGAGTTTCTCGA
>DGFE01000024.1:0-10201 GCA_002391525.1 Competibacteraceae bacterium UBA3908 | reverse complement strand
GTCGTGGACGCCGCTCCGCCGCGGGCAGCCTGGTTCGCTATCGATTTGTAATGACCGTGGGAGAACCATCCGATGAAAGGCGATGCCAAGGTTGTCGAATATCTGAACAAAGCGCTCAGGAACGAACTGACCTCCATCAATCAGTATTTTCTCCATGCCCGCCTGCTCGACAACTGGGGATTCGGCAAACTCGGCAAGCACGAGTACGAAGAATCCATCGACGAGATGAAACACGCCGACCGGCTGACGCGGCGGATTCTGGAACTGGAAGGCTTGCCCAATCTGCAGGATCTCGGGAAGCTGCACATCGGCGAGAATGTCGAGGAAATCCTGCGCGGCGATCTCAAACTCGAATACATTGCCCACCCGCTGTACAAAGAGGCCATCGGCTACTGCGAGAGCTGCGGCGACTACGTGACTCGCGAGCTGTTGGCCGCCATCCTGGCCAGCGAAGAAGAACATATCGGCTGGCTGGAAACCCAGTTGGCGCTGATCGACCGTCTCGGTCTGCCCAACTATCTGCAGGCGCAGCTCTAGAGGCCCGGGCGGGCCGCCGGTCCGGTTGGCCGATGCGCGTCGACTACACGCGAACTGCCGCTGCCCACGGTTTCGTGATACGATTTCCAAAATTTCGCGCCGCGTCCAGGCCAGCGCGATCCTGTTCGGACGTTCCATCGCGTCTCGAGAATCAGAACGAAGAACTCAGGGGAGTCGTCATGCTGATCTACAATCTTTTTCCCTTGTTGGCCGGGCACTGCGGAGACTGGGAGCCGCATCTCGAACGAGCCGCCGACATGGGTTTCGACTGGATCTTTGTCAATCCCGTGCAAAAACCCGGCTATTCGGGCAGTTTGTATTCCATCGTGGATTATTTCCAACTGAACCCGCTGCTGGTGGATCCGAATTCCAAACTCACCCCCGAACAGCAGCTCCGGAACGCGCTCGCCGCGGCCGACAAACTGGGTCTCAAGGTGATGGTGGACCTGGTCATCAACCATTGCGCCTTCGACTCCGAACTGACGCGCCAGCATCGCGAATGGTTCATCCAGGAAAACGGCGACATCGCGCACCCTTTCTGCATGGAGGATGGCCACAAGGTGGTGTGGGGCGACCTGGCCCGCTTCGACCACCAGCACACCTCCGACCCGGAAGGGCTATACCGTTACTGCTACAAGATTATCGAATATCTGTTGCAGCTGGGCTTCAAGGGCTTTCGTTGCGACGCGGCCTATCAGATTCCGGGACACATCTGGAGCCGGCTGATCCGCGAAGCTCGGCAAAAATACCCCGAAGCGGTCTTTACCGCCGAAACCCTGGGCTGCACCGCCGACCAGACCAAACAGACCGCCCAGGCCGGCTTCGATTACGTGTTCAACAGCTCCAAGTGGTGGGATTTCCACAGCCCCTGGCTGATGGAGCAATATCAACTGGTGCGCGACATCGCTCCGTCCATCAGCTTTCCCGAAAGTCACGACACTGACCGACTGTTCCAGGAAGTCAACGGCAACGTGGCGGCGATGAAGCAACACTATCTGTTTTCCGCCCTGTTCTCCGCCGGTGCGATGATCCCCATCGGCTTCGAGTACGGCTTCCGCCGCCGCCTGCACGTGGTCAATACCCGGCCGGGCGACTGGGAACAACCGAATGTCGATTTGTGCGACTTCATCGCCCGCGTCAATGCCGTCAAGCGTCACTACAAGATTTTCCAGGAAGAGTGCCCGACCAGCATCCTGCCCTGTCAGAATCCGAACATCCTGGTCATGTGGAAAGCCTCGACCCGGACCCCCGAGGAAGCGCTGATCCTTCTCAACAAGGATCCCTGGCATCACCAATACTTCCAGGCCGAGAACCTGGGCACTTACATTCAGGCGGGCGCGCCACTCGTGGACGTGTCGCCCGAATACGCCCTGGACTATATCCCTCGGCCGTTTTCCTACGACTTGCGGCCTGGTCAGGGGTTCGTGCTGGTGACCAGCCGCGACCATCTGCCACACTAGATAAAAGGGCCCGGTCGCGGTCCGCGTCTTCTGGAACGAAGGTGGTTTGGACCGCCAAGTCCGCGCCCGGAATATTAAAAAGGACGGACGTTTATGTACATCGTGCAGATTGCTCCTGAATGCGCCCCCGTGGCGAAAGTTGGCGGGTTGGCTGACGTGATCTTCGGTCTGAGTCGGGAACTGGAAATCCGCGGCAACGAGGTCCACATCATCCTGCCGAAGTACGACTGCATGCGCTACGACCAGATCTGGGGCCTGCAAGTCAGTATGAAAGATCTGTGGGTACCCTGGTACAACGGCGCTGTCCATTGCTCGGTGTGGTTTGGCTTCGTCCACGGCCGCAAGTGTTTCTTCATCGAGCCCCATTCCCAGGACAACTTCTTCAATCGCGGCCATTTCTACGGCTTCCACGACGATGTCAGCCGTTTCGCCTTCTTCAGCAAGGCGGCGCTGGAATTCCTGCTCAAGGACAATCGCCGCCCCGACATCATCCACTGCCACGACTGGCAAACCGGGCTGGTGCCGGTGCTGCTGTTCGAGCAGTACGCCCATGCCGGGATGCACTGGCAGCGGGTCTGCTACACCATCCACAACTTCAAGCATCAGGGGTTGACCGGCGAATACGCGCTGTGGGCCACCGGCCTGACCAACATCGCCCACTACTTCAACTACGATCGGTTGCGCGATAACCACAACCACACCGCCGTCAATCTGATGAAGGGCGGCATCGTCTATTCCAACTTCGTGACCACGGTGTCGCCGACCCACGCCCACGAAGCCCGCTTCACCGATCAGGGCAGCGGCTTGAACCATACCCTGAATATCCATCAGAACAAGTTCGGCGGCGTGCTGAACGGCATCGATTACGATGTCTGGAATCCCGAGATCGATCCGCATATTCCCAGCCGCTACGGCATCGACACCCTGGACCGGAAGTACGCCAACAAGGACGCGCTGCGCGACCGGCTGTGGCTGCGCAAGGATTTCAAGCCGATCATCGCCTATGTTGGCCGGCTGGACAGCCAGAAGGGTGTCCACCTGATCCATCACGCCATTTTCTACGCCCTGCGCCACAACGCCCAATTCGTGCTGCTCGGCTCCAGCCCGGACCCGCACATCAACCACCAGTTCTGGAACCTCAAGCGGCATCTCAACGACAGCCCGGATTGCCATCTCGAACTCGGCTTCGATGAAGACCTGTCTCACCTGATCTACGCAGGGGCGGACATGGTGGTCATGCCCAGCCTGTTCGAGCCCTGCGGCCTGACCCAGATGATCGCGCTGAAATACGGCACGGTGCCCATCGTGCGCGAGGTCGGCGGCCTCAAGGATACGGTGTTCGACAAGGATTATTCCCACAAGCCCTTCGAGGAACGCAACGGCTACGTCTTCCATGGAGCCGATCACCCTGGCATCGAATCGGCCATGCACCGCGCCATCGCCCTGTGGTACGCCTATCCGGACGATTTCCGCCGCCTGATGATCCACGGCATGAACTACGATTATTCGTGGTATCGGCCTGGCCAGGACTACCTGAACATCTACGAGCATATCCGCTGCAAGTGAGCGATGAGGGAAGCGCGGATTGGCGATGGCGCCGTCCGGCCCCCCGCCGCGAGCGCAACAAACGAGCAAGAGCCTTGGCCTCCTGCCCTGGAGGTTCGATCCACCCACCGCACAGGAGAATGTCACGCATGAGCCAGCTTCCGGAATACGTTGACGGTTTGCCGAACATCTGTGGTTCGGAGCCGCTCGTGGAAGAGACCCTGCGCGCCCACCGCGACCAGCCGGTGTTTTTACCGGAAAGCCGAATCGATTTCGGGCGCATCCGCTCCGCCTGCGCCATTGCCTTGCACATGCACCAACCGCTGATCCCCGCCGGCGGCGGCGATCTGCACACCGCGGCCATCATCAGCAATCTCCAGTACATGATGGAGAACCAGGGTATCGGCGACAATCACAATGCGCCGGTGTTTCACTGGTGCTACAAACGGATGGGCGAATTCATCCCGCAACTGATTCACGAAGGCAAGGAGCCCCGGGTGATGCTGGAGTATTCCGGCACCCTGTTCCACGGCCTGCGCGCGATGGGGCTGCACGACGTGTTCGACGCGCTCAGGAACGCCACCTGCAACCCCGACTATCGGCGGGCGGTCGAATGGCTGGGTTGTCCGTGGGGGCACGCGGTGGCGCCCTCGACCCCGGCGCAGGATTTCCGCTTGCACGTCAAAGCCTGGCAGCACCATTTCGCCGCCATCTTCGGCCTGGAGGCGCTGGCGCGGGTCCGGGGGTTCTCGCCTTCGGAAATGGCCTTGCCCAACCATCCCGACACCGCCTACGAATATGTCAAGACGCTGGTGGATTGCGGCTATCGGTGGCTGTTGGTGCAGGAGCACACCGTGGAGCGGCCCGAAAACGGCTGGGGACCCGAGAAGAAGCATCTGCCGCACCGGCTGGTCTGCACCAATTCCAGAGGCGAAACCGTCAGCATCGTCGCCATCGTCAAGACCCAGGGCAGCGATACCAAGCTGGTGGCGCAGATGCAGCCGTATTACGAAGCCAAGGGCCTGTCGCGCTGGGAACTGGCCGGCAAATCGGTGCCGCCGCTGGTGACGCAGATCGCCGACGGCGAGAACGGCGGGGTGATGATGAACGAGTTCCCCGGCAAGTTCATGGATTCGGTGCACGAAGCCTCGGGATCGGAGACGCCGTTCATGAACGCCACCGAATACCTGGAGCATCTGTTCGCGGCGGGCGTCAGGGAATCCGAGCTGCCAACGCTGCAGCCGTTGTTCCAGAAGCGCATCTGGGACCGGTTCCAGCCGGGCGAGGGGCCGGAAAAACTGGAAAAAGTCATCGCGGACTTGAAGAAGGAGGATGGCCGTTTCCATATGGAAGGCGGCAGTTGGACCAACGATATTTCCTGGGTGCGGGGTTACGACAACGTGCTCGGCCCGATGGAAAAAGCCAGTTCCCTGTTCTACGAAAAGATCTTGAAACCCGGCGTTTCTCCCGCCAACCCGCGCTATCGCAACGCGCTGTTCCATCTGATGTGTTCGCAGACCAGTTGCTACCGGTATTGGGGGCAAGGGCTGTGGACCGACTACGGCCGCGAAATCTGCCGACGGGCCAGCGCCATCGTCGAAACCGATTTTTAATCGCCCTGGCCATTCGTCACGCCGATTTCCGACTTATCATTATAAAAAGTAAGGTAGCGACGGGCGGCGTGGTTGTTCCCGCCGCCCGTCGCCACGACCCATCACAGGAGGAGGCTGAATCATGGCGGACACCCTTTATCACGCGCTGGTGCTGAATCTGCATCAGCCTCATGGCAATCTGGAACATCTGTTGCAACACAAGGAATGGGAAGCCAGGGAAATTCTGTTCGCGATGGACCGGATTCCCCGCTCGCTGACGGATTACCAGGATGTCGGCCGGCTGCACCTGGCCTTGTCCGGCACGCTGCTGGAAACCCTGACCAATCCCGAGTTTCAGGACCGGGCCTACGGCATCGTCGATTGCGGTTCGCTGCTCTGGCAACTGCGGAATACGCAGGTTATCGATTTGCTCGGCACCGCGTACTATCATCCGGTGTTGCCGCTGGTGCCTCCGACCGATTGGGAGGCCCACCTGGAGCGGTGGCGGGGAATGGCGCGGCGGCTGTTTGTCCAGAGCGATTTCCAGGGATTCTGGCCGCCGGAAATGGGCTTCTGCATGGACATGATCCCCTTGTTGCGGCGCTGCGGCTATCGCTTCGTGCTGGTCGACAGCGAACACGTCCAGCCGGTCACGCCGATGCGGTGGGAAGAATTGCGCTACCGGCCGCATGTCGCCCGTTTCGGCGACGAGGAAATCGTCGTCATCGTGCGCGACCGCGATTTGTCGAATGCCCAGGAGTCGGGCATGGAATACGAGTGGTTTGATCGGGAGGTTCGGGAACGCACCAAGGGTTGCGATTTTCCGCCCCTGGTCACCACCTGCACCGACGGCCAGAACGGCGGCTGGTTCCGCAACGTCACGCCCGGCAGCAATTTCTGGGACGCTTTCTACAAGCCACTGATGGAAAAGGCGCGGGCCGGGGAAAAGGCGATTCAGCCGACTTTCATCAAGGATTATCTCGACCGGTTCGGCGCGCGGGGCGAGGTCACGGTCGGACCGGGCGCGTGGAACACCGGCTGGCACGATGGCCGCGACTTTGTCCAATGGACCGGCACGCAGGCGCAGAAGGACGCCTTGACCCGGGTGGGCGAGATCAGCCAGGCGGTGCAGGCGGCGCTGCGCAACGCCGCGCCCATCGGCTCGCGCAATCCAGAATTGCTGGCGCTGCTGGAAGAGGCCCACTGGCGGGTGTTGCGGGCGGAAACCAGTTGCAATTTCTTCTGGGGCGACGCCTGGGTCATGCGCTGTCACGCCGATCTCGACCAGGCCTGCGAGTGCCTGGAACGGGCCAATTCCGTGTTCAAATGAGCCGGGAGGCTCAGGCGGGGGGCGCGCGAAATCGGCGTCCCGCCGCTCAAAGCATTTCCCGAATCGTCTCGCGCAGCTTGGGCAGATCCAGCAGCCCCAGCCGGTAATGCACGATCCGGCCTTCTGGTGAAATCAATACCGAGGTCGGGGTCACCCGCACGTTGTCGAATTCCCTGGCGATGTGCTCCTCGCTGTCGAGTACGACGGGGTAGGGAATTTGTCGCTGCCGTACCAACGTCCGCACCTGTTCCGGCGGATCGTAGGCCATCGCCACGCCGATGATTTCCAGACCCTTCGGATTCAGTTCCCGATAAAGCTCGATGAGATGCGGCATCTCCTCGATGCAGGAGGGGCAGGTGGTCGCCCAGAACGTCACCAGCACCGGCTTGCCGCGCAGCTGCGCCAGCGTCAGGGTGCGACCGTCGAGGGTCTGGCCGACCAGCGGCGGCGCCTGGCGCAGGCCAGCGGGCATGAACCAGATCACGGCGGCTGCGACAATCACCGCCAGGACGATACCGGCGATGACGGTTTCTTTGGCTGGCTTCACGGGACGAACCTCCTGTGGGTCGATGTTCGCGGCGGACGCTGATCGAAATTTTGCAATAAGACCGCCGCAATCGTTGAAAGTGGCGGCCGCGATACGATGCTGCCGGCGCGGGTCCGGTTTGCGAGGCATGGCGAAATCCGTATGATGCACGCTTTTCCAGTGATTGAGTGCGAGTGGATCGAAACATGATCAAGGCGGGGATTGTCGGTGGGACGGGTTATACCGGCGTCGAACTGTTGCGATTGCTGGCCATGCATCCGGCGGTGAAACTGGCGGTGATCACCTCGCGCGGCGAGAAAGGCGTCGAGGTCGGCGAACTGTTTCCCAATCTGCGTGGCCGGGTCGAACTGGCGTTCGTCGAGCCGGACGACAAGGTGCTGAAAGGCTGCGACGTGGTGTTCTTCGCCACGCCCAACGGCACCGCCATGAACAGCGCGCCGGCGCTGCTGGCGGCCGGGGTCAGAGTTATCGACCTGGCGGCCGATTTTCGGTTGCGGCGGACCGAAGACTGGGAGCACTGGTATGGAATGCCGCACGCCTGCCCGGACTTGCTGGCGGAAGCGGTCTACGGCCTGCCCGAGGTCAACCGCGAATCCATCCGCAACGCCCGACTGATCGCCAATCCCGGCTGTTATCCGACCGCCGTGCAGCTCGGTTTCCTGCCGCTGCTGGAAGCCGGCGTGATCGATCCGCAATCGTTGATCGCCGATGCCAAGTCCGGCGTCAGCGGGGCGGGTCGCAAGGCCGAGGTGGGCATCCTGCTGGGCGAGGCGGGCGACAATTTCAGGGCATACAACGTGCCGGCGCATCGGCACTGGCCGGAAATCCGTCAAGGGCTGCTGGCGGTGACCGGCGGACCGGTCGATCTGGTGTTCGTACCGCACCTGACGCCGATGATCCGTGGCATTCACGCCACGCTGTACGCCACCCTGACCGATCCCGACGCGGACGTGCAGGCGTTGTTCGAGCGACGCTACGCCGCCGAGCCGTTCGTGGACGTGTTGCCGCCGCAGTCGCATCCCGAAACCCGCAGCGTGCGCGGGGCGAATCAGTGCCGGTTGGCGGTGCATCGGCCACGGAACGGCAAAACGGTGGTGGTGTTGTCGGTGATCGACAACCTGGTCAAGGGCGCGGCGGGCCAGGCGGTGCAGAACATGAACCTGATGTTCGGATTGCCGGAAACCACGGGGCTGGAGGGAATCGCCCTGTTACCCTGATGCCCCGATGCCGGTGCAAAACCGCTTCTTCGCAGTCAGCTAAACCATTCTTGACCTCGAAGGTCAACAATCGGACAATCTATCAATCTTTTTCAAGAGGATAGAGTCATGAGCGCCATTGCCGAAACGTTCACGCCCGCTGAAAGCCCGCTGTTGTTCACCGACGCCGCGGCGCTGAAGGTCAAGGATTTGCTGGAAGAGGAAGATAATCCCAAGCTGATGCTGCGGGTGTTCATTTCCGGCGGCGGCTGTTCCGGGTTCCAGTACGGCTTTACCTTCGACGAGGCCCTGGGCGATGGCGATACCGTGGTGGAGAATCAAGGCGTGAAGCTACTGATCGATCCGATGAGTTTTCAGTATCTGGTCGGGGCCGAGATCGACTACACCGAGGGCTTGGAAGGCGCCCAGTTCGTCATCCGCAACCCCAACGCCGTTACGACCTGCGGCTGCGGCTCGTCCTTCTCCGCCTGAAACCCCGCTTCGCCCGACACCGGCCAGCGGGCGAGACCACCGCCCCGCTCGGACCGGTTGTTTTTGAGGAATATCCATGCACTCGGTCGAAGAATCGCTGGAACGGATCAAACGCGGCGCCGTCGATCTCCTGCTTGAGGAGGAACTGGCCGAACGCCTCAAATCGGGTCGACCGCTGCGGGTCAAGGCCGGCTTCGATCCAACCGCGCCCGATTTGCACCTGGGTCATACGGTGCTGATCAACAAGCTCCGCCAATTTCAGGAACTCGGCCATCACGTCATGTTTCTGATCGGCGATTTCACCGGGATGATCGGTGATCCGACCGGCAAGAACGTTACCCGCAAGCCGCTGACGCGCGAGCAGATTCTGGCGAATGCCGAGACCTACCGGGAGCAGGTGTTCAGAATTCTCGATCCCGAGCGGACCGAGGTACTGTTCAATTCGACCTGGTTCGACCGGATGACCCCGGCCGATTTCATCCATCTGGCGGCCAAACACACCGTCGCCCGGATGCTGGAGCGGGACGATTTCGGCAAGCGCTACGCCAGTGGCCAGCCGATTGCCATCCACGAATTCCTGTATCCACTGGTGCAGGGCTACGACTCGGTCGCCATGCGGGCGGACGTGGAACTGGGCGGCACCGATCAGAAATTCAATCTGCTGGTGGGCCGCGAGTTGCAGAAGCATTACGGCCAGCCCCCGCAGATCGTCCTGACCATGCCGATCCTGGAAGGGCTGGACGGTGCGCAGAAGATGTCGAAGTCGCTGGGTAATTACGTCGGCATTCGCGACGAGCCCAACGACATGTTCGGCAAGCTGATGTCCATTTCCGATGATTTGATGTGGCGCTACTTCGAGCTGCTGAGCTTCCGTCCGACCCACGAGATCGCCGAGTGGCGGCGACAAATCGGTCACGAGGGCCTGAATCCACGGGATGTCAAGTTCAGGCTGGCGGAGGAACTGGTGACGCGGTTCCATGGCGTCGAAGCGGGCCGACATGCTCTGGCGGCGTTCATCGAGCGATTTCAGAAAGGGGGGTTGCCGGAAGATCTGGCTGAGGTGCGGGTGCAATCCCGCGATGGCCGGTTACTGATCGCCAATCTGCTCAAGGATGCGGGTCTGACGGCCAGCACTTCGGAGGCCCTGCGGCTGATTCGGGAGGGCGCGGTGCGGATCGACGGGGAACGCATCGAGAGTCGCGACTTGGAGCTGAGCGTCGGTAGCAGCCATGTCTACCAGGTCGGCAAGCGGCGGGTAGCGCGTGTTCTGGTTTTGTGATCGGTGGATTTGAACGTTTCGTGAAGAAAAGTTGACAGGCGGATTTCCCCCTCTATAATTCGCGCTTCCCTTGGCCGTGCCGTCGGATGGGGTTGAGGGAGGATCGGGCAAGCAGCGAGGAGTCTGCCGGTTCTTGCAAAAAGGATTTTACGGGGTATACTCGCCTTCCCGCTGTCATTGGGACAGTGGTTTGAAGAAATGTTCCTTCAGAACGTGGTGAGGT
>DGFE01000064.1 GCA_002391525.1 Competibacteraceae bacterium UBA3908 | reverse complement strand
AGATGTGTATAAGAGACAGGGCATAGACCGACATCGACATGGTGTCCTTGCTGTTGGAGGTCAGCACGTAGATCAGGTCGAAGATCCGCAGGGCGTCCAGCAGGCGGAAGATCACCGCCACCATCAGGGCGGGCTGGATCAGCGGCAGAGTCACCCTGAAGAACACCCGAACCGGGTGGATGCCATCGACCCGCGCCGCCTCGTAGCAGTCGGTGGGCAACATCTGGAGGGCCGCCAGAATCAGCAGCGCCATGAACGGCGTGGTCTTCCAGACATCGACCATGATCACCGCCGTCATGGCCAGATCGGGGCTGGCGGTCCAGGCGAGCGGCGCGGAAATCAGGCCGATCCCCATCAACATGTGATTGAGGATGCCGAACTGGTCGTGCATCATCCAGCCCCACATCTTGGCGGACACGATGGTCGGAATCGCCCAGGGAATCAGCACCGCCGCCCGCACCAGGCTCCGCCCCGGGAAGGAAGCGTTGAGCACCAGGGCGACGATCAGCCCCAGAACGGTTTCCAGGGCGACGGAGATAACGGAGAATTTCAGCGTGTTCCAGACCGCGTTCCACCATTCGCCGTCGGCCAGGACTCCGTACCATTCGCCATCGGAGTAAGCGAGGTAGTTCTCGAAACCGACGAACTGGGCGCTGCCCAGATCGGACAGGTTGGCGTCGGTAAAACTGAACCAGATCGTGCGCAGCAGCGGCCAACCGGCCACCATCAACAGCAGGATCAGCATTGGCGTCAGAAACAGCCACGCCGCCCGCACCCGGCCGCGGGTCAACTCGGATTTGGGCGATTGGGTTGCGCTGCCAGTCACGTCCGCTGCGCGGCCGGCGGTTTCGGCTGCCGTGGTAGCCATCATGACCTCCTCGTGGACAAGTGAAGCTTCATCGGACGGCGGCGGTTGAACCGCGCCGCCGGGTTGTTATCGCGATTTCGGACTTACCACTTGCCGCCGCGGCTCATGCGCTTGAGCGAGGTTTCCAGTTGCGCCAGGCTGTCCTGGGCCTTGGCCCTGCCGGACAGCACGCCATGCACGGCGTTCCAGAACTCGTTGCTGACCTGGTTGTACTTGGCGCCGGTCACCGTCGAGGGACGGGCCACGGCGTTGACGAAGGTATCGTACAGCTCACCGAAGAACGGTACGGCTTTCAGGACGTCGGCGTCCTTGTAGAGGCTTTCGATGGTTGGGTTGTAGGCGCCGTGGATGGCGCGACGCTTCTGCTCCTCGGCGCTGGTCAGGTACATGACCAGATCGGCGGCCAGTTCCTTGTTTTTGGAGTATTTGGATACCGAAAGCTGCCAGCCGCCGAGGGTGGCGGCATGACGTCCGTCCGCGCCGCCCCTGGGCAGGGCGCTCACGCCGACCTTGTCCTTGATGGCGCTCTCCGGCCCCTGCGCCAGCGGCCAGGCATAAGGCCAGTTGCGCATGAACACCGCGTTGCCGGACTGGAACACGCCGCGGCTCTCTTCCTCGGTATAGTTCAGCACGCCCTCGGGCGAGATCGTCTTGACCCAGCCGGCGGCGGTGTCGAGGGCGGCGATGGCCTTCGGGTTGTTGATGGTGATCTTGCCCTTGTCATCGACGATGGTGCCGCCGTTGTAGCTGGATACCCATTCCAGGGCGTTGCAGGTCAGGCCCTCGTAGGCTCGACCCTGCCAGACGAACCCCCACATCTTGTCGTTGCCGGCGGCCCGCTCGGCGTCCTGGATTTTCTTCGCCGTGTCGGTCAATTCCTGCCAGGTTTGCGGAGGCTGCGCGCCATGCTTGGCCAGCAGGTCCTTGCGGTAATAGAGCAGGCCGGCGTCGGTGAACCAGGGCATGGCCACCAGCTTGCCATCGACGGTGTTGTTTTGAACGATCGCGGCAAAATGGTTCTTCACGACATCCTTGGCATACGGGGCGAGATCGAGGAAGTGATTGCCCAGAATGCCGGGCCAGACCACGTCGATCTGGAACACGTCCACGTCGGACGCGCCCGCCGCCAGCAATTGCTGGTACAGGGCCAGCCGTTCCGTGGCCGAATTGGGCGTCGAGATGAGATTGACCTGGTTGCCGGTTTTCTTCGCCCAGGCTTCGGCGCCCGTCTTGCAAAACTCCAATTCCTGCCCGACCGCGCCGCAGGAAATCGAGAGCGTCGCGGCGTGCGCCACGCCGGCGCCGGTCAGGGCCGCGCCAAATACCATGGAGACGAACAGACTGACGGATTTACGGTTTTTCATCGTTGTTCCTCGCTGTGGTTGATCGGACTGCTCCGCAAGACGGGGGTATGGGTTCTTGCGGCGAAGGGCGCCTCGCGGACCAGGATTTGCTTTGCTGCGATGCGGGTTGTCCCATCCAGGATAATTATGAACGCTCTGTTCCGATTTCCCAGTTCGCTTTGAAAGCGGCTCTCGGTCGTCGCGTCCGAAAGGCAAAGGCATCAGGAGTTTTTTCATCGGCGGTGATTCCCGGATGGTCGAAGAGGGTCAGGAGCGCGCAAGCGGTAGACTCGCGCCTCGTAAGGCCGCAGCGTCAGCGGCGTACTGTCTTCTTCGGCATCCATCGGATAGTTGCCGATCAGCAACTCCTGGTTCGCGAGGCGAACGTGGCAGGGCAGGGCAAAGACGGGCCTGTCAGCGCTGAAGTTCAGGATCACCAACAGGCGCTCGTCCTTCCAGGTCCGGGTGAAGGCGTAGATCTGTTCGTGAGCCTCGCACAGCGGATCGTAGCGACCGTGGACGATCACCGGGTTTTCCCGGCGCAGCCGGATGAGCCGTTGATAGTAATAGAGGATCGAATCGGGATCGGCCGAGCACCGAGCGACGTTGATCGCGGGATAATTGGGATTGACCTTGATCCACGGGGTTGCGCTGGTGAAGCCTGCGTTGGCGCTGGCATCCCACTGCATCGGGGTTCTGGCGTTGTCGCGGCTCTTGGCGTGGATCATAGCCATGACGATTTTCCGGTCGATGCCTTTCTCTTCCACGAACTCCCGATACATATTCCGGGTCTCCACGTCCCGATAGTCGCCGATAGTGGGGAACGCGACGTTGGTCATGCCGATTTCCTCACCCTGGTAAATATAGGGTGTGCCGTGCAGGGGGTGCAGAAAGGTGGCCACCAGCTTGTCCGACTCTACCACA